>CALARR010000363.1 GCA_937889015.1 uncultured Planctomycetales bacterium
GCCGACTTCTCGCACCGCCACGCGGCCGTGGCGGCGGGCCTTGGAGAACTGGGACTGAACGGCCTGTTCCTGAGCCCCGAGTTTGGCATCCGCCAACGCATGGCGTCGGTGATCACCACGGCCCCGCTGCGCCCGAACGACCTGTACTGCGGCAAAACGCTGTGCACCAACTGCGGACGGTGCCTGCGCAACTGCCCGGTCGAAGCCTTTGACCCCAATGAGCGGTTGACCACACGGATCGGCGACAAGGAGATCTCGTACGCCAAGGTGGACAAGTGGAAGTGCGCGTGGTCGGAGCAGATCGGCATGGTAGCAGAAGGAGGGCCTAAGTTCGCCGGCCACACGACCAACGTGATGCCGCCTGCCCAGGTCACGCCCGAGGACTACCTGGCCGCACGAAACCAGCGCGACCCGTTTCAGGCCACGTGCGGCTGGGGTACGATTTCCTGCGGCCGATGCCTGCACGTCTGCAACGCCCACAAACGCAAACCGCTCGCAGCGCCGGCAGTGGCCTGACCGGAAACCGGTTTGACCCTGGTATCGTGAGCGAGTCATACTATGGATTTGTTGGATGTCAGGGCAGGAATGTCGTAGCCGTTGGGGCCGTCGCCCTGAAGAGCCGGCCTCCCGATGTTTGGCCTTACGGCATTCCTTACCTGAGATGCAATACCCCAAAGGACGCCCCAGAATCGCGTCCCATCACGACGCCACCTTCCCGCCCCCCAATTTCATCCACTCGCGAGGCCCTGCCATGAAACTCGCCACGACAAAGCCCTCTTCCGACCAACTCACCCGACGCGGATTCCTGGCTCGTGGAGCCCTGGCTGCCGGCAGCGCCTGGGCGCTGCCGCTGTTCGTGCCGGGATCTGCGCTGGGCGCCGACGGCAAGGCCGCGCCCAGCAACCGGATCGGCATTGGGTTCATCGGCCTGGGCCGCCAGGCGATCCATGCCAACATGTCGGTCTTCATGCGTTCCGGCTACTGCCAGGCGGTCGCCTTGTGCGACGTGGACCGATGGCGGTTGCGCACGGAGGAGATTCCGAACACGGCCAAGGTGGCCAAGCGTAATGAGTGGGACCTAGCCCTGTTGAAGGACACGTTCCGAACCACCGATTTCCGCGAGTTGCTGGCCCATTCGCGTGTCGACGCGGTCATGATCAGCACGCCCGACCATTGGCACGTGCCCATCGCGTTGGCCGCGGTGAGGGCCGGCAAGCACGTGGCGTGTGAAAAGCCGATCGGCCTGGCGATCGCCCACGGGCGCGTGCTGGCCGACGCGGCCGCGCGCGCGAAGGTCGTCTTCCGCACCGACAGCAATTTCCGGTCCGAGCCCGAGCTGTTCAAGGCGGTCAGCCTGGTGCGCACGGGCAAGATCGGCCAGTTGAAGCGGATCCGCTTCGGGATACCGATCTACCCGACGACGGAGCTGAACGAAACGCCGATGCCGGTGCCCGAGGACCTGGACTACGAAATGTGGCAAGGGCCCGCCGAACGCCGGCCGTACACGCAGGACCGGGTGCATCCGAATCGGGCCATCGGCCGGCCTGGCTGGTACCAGAACCGGCTGTACTGCGACGGCCTCATCTGCAACTGGGGTCACCACCCGGCCGACCTGGTGCAGTGGGCCAACGACAGCGAGCTGACCGGGCCGGTCGAGGTGGAATGCCATGGGACATTTCCGCCTGCGGAACGGTTGAAGAACGTCCTGGAGGAGTTCCAGGCCCGATATCGCTATGCCAACGGCGTGGAGATGGAGTACGTGTCGCGACGGGAATACAAGGACGGCGAGGGGTACATTCGGTTCGAGGGGACCGAGGGCTGGATTTGCGGCTGGCGCGGGCCCAATCGCATCGAGGCCGAGCCCAAGTCGATCCTCGACGCCGAGGTGAAGTTCGAGGACTTTCCCTTCCTGCTGCGCAACGAGAAGACCGACTTCATCGAGTGCATTCGATCGAACAGCCGGACCTTGGAAGACGCCGAAGTGGGTCACCGCTCCAGCACCGTGGTCCAATTGGCCTGCATCGCCTGCGAGTTGGGCCGGAAACTGACGTGGGACCCGGTCAAAGAGGTCTTTCCCGGCGACGACGATGCCAACCGGTTGGCCCAAGGCCATCCGGGGGTGGCGCCGTGGACGATCCGATAGGTCTCGAATGCGGAAGACCGCCTTGCGGTCGGTTCTTCTGAACGCAGCGAGGAATCCGCCCAGTTCGAGATCATTCGCTGCTCAGGATGACTCGCAGACAGAGAATTCACCATTCGCGGGTCCTTACGACATCTGCCCACAACATCCGTTGGAGAAGTTATTCATGTCGAGATTCACGGCCGTAGGCCTGTTCTTGTTGTTCTTCGGTTCGGTCGCCTTTGGGCAAGGCCAAGACGACGGGAACATGGGGTACAGCAACCTTCCATTCCTGCCCAATTCACGGTGGCGTCTCCACGATATCGCGCGACCTCAGCCGCCGGTCGTGGAGCCGGGGGCGAAGACCGCCGAGGCCCCGAGTGACGCGGTGATCCTTTTTGACGGCAAGGACCTGTCGCAGTGGGAAGACGCCAAAGGCGGCGTGCCCGAAGGCGTGGAAGACGGCTGCATCAACATCCTCAAGACGGGCGACCTGTTGAGCAGGCCGAAGTTTGGCGACTGCCAACTGCACATCGAATGGGCCGCACCGGCCGAGTGCGACACCAAGAAGCCGTCCTGGTGGGGCAACAGCGGGATCTTCCTGATGGGCAAATATGAGCTGCAGGTGACCGAATCGCACGACAACGCGCACAAGGCCGACGGACTGGCCGGGGCCATTTACGGCCAGATGCCGCCGATGGTCAACGCCGCGCGGCGGCCTGGCCAGTGGCAGACCTATGACGTTGTGTTCTCCGCCCCGAAGTTCGACGGCGAGAAGTTGCTCCAGCCGGCCTACTTCACCGTGATCTGGAACGGCGTGTTGGTCCAGTACCACACGGCCTGCATGGGCAGCACCCGATTCAAGACGATGCCGGTCTACAACTGTTACGACACGACCGGCCCCATCAAGCTGCAGCAGCACGGATCGGCCGTGCGCTTCCGCAACATCTGGGTCCGGCCCTTGGACCTGGAGGCAGCGGCGGCACGCTGAGGTTTCGGCGGCGTGGCAATCCAGGCGGAGGTTTCGGATCTGCCACTAACGAGCTTCCATTTGCATCACAGTCATTCTTAGCGAAGCGAAGCATCTCCAGCAAGCAAAGCGACGCAGGTCCTTCCCTTCGCACAGGATCACGAAACACACTTCATCCGTGAGATGCATGACCATGAAGACCATTGCCCGACGTTCGTTCCTCAAGAAGTCCCTGGCCTTGGGCACCGCCGCAGTCGTCGCGTCATCGTCGCGAGTCCTGGGCGCGAACGACGACATCCGCGTGGCCGTCGTCGGCTTCCGATCGCAGGGTCGGGTCCATTTGCGCAACTACCTGAAGATGTCGGGCGTTCGCCTGGTTGCCTTGTGCGACGTGGACCAGGAGATCCTGGACCGCGAGGTGAGCCGCTGCGAGAAGGCCGGTCACAAGGTTGACGCCTACCGCGACATCCGCAAACTGCTGGAGCGCAAAGACCTTGACGCGGTCTCGCTGGTCACGCCCAACCACTGGCACGCGTTGGGGACGGTGTGGGCGTGCCAGGCCGGCAAGGACGTATGCGTGGAGAAGCCCGTTTCGCACAACATCTGGGAAGGGCGGAAGATGGTCCAGGCGGGACGGAAATACGGCCGCATGGTCCAGGCCGACCTGGACGAGCGTTCGCGGCGCCATAACGACGAGGCGTTCGACTACCTGCACTCGGGAGCCCTGGGCAAGATCCTCGTGGTCCGCGGATTCTGCTACAAACTCCGGCCCGGCATCGGTAAGACCAAGGGGCAGGGACACATCCCCGAGACGGTGGATTACGATCTGTGGTGCGGACCGGCGACCAAGGGGCCGATCGACCGCAGCGAACTGCACTACGACTGGCATTGGGTCTGGGACACCGGGTGCGGCGAACTGGGCAACAATGGGGCCCACCAGTTGGACGACATCCGCTGGATGCTCCGCGAGCAAGGCATGCCGCGGCGCGTGATGAGCCTGGGGGGCCGGTTTGGCGTGGACGACGCGGGCGAGACGCCGAACAGCCAGTTGATCTTCTGCGACTACCCCACCGCTCCCGTGATCTACGAGGTCCGCGGATTGCCTGAGAAGCCGGGCAGCGAGAAGATGGACGACTTCACCACGAAGCTCTCCAACGGCCTGACGATCCAGAACCGCTGGAAGGGCCGCGGGCCCAACTGCGGCGTGATTATCCAGTGCGAAGGCGGTTACATCGATCTTGGCGGCCAGGCCGCTTTCGACAACAAGGGCAACGAGATCCGCACGTTCGGCAACGAAGGGGCCGTCGACCCGCAGTCCAACTTCATCAAAGCCGTGCGCAGCCGGAAGCAGGACGACCTCAAAACCGACATCGAGCAGGGGCATCTGTCGGCGTGTCTCTCGCACTTGGGCAACATTTCCTACCGCCTGGGCAAGACGGTCGCCCCAGAGTCCGTTCGCGACGTGCTGCAGAAGGACCGCGACGGACTGGAAGCGTTCCAACGGTTCAACCAACACCTGGCCCGGCACGAAATCGATTTGAAGAAGACGCAGGCCGCGCTGGGGCCATGGCTCACACTCGATTCCAAGACCGAGCGGTTTGTGGGATCGCTGGCCGAAGAGGCCAACCAACTGGTCAAGCGGCACTACCGCGAACCCTTCGTCATCCGCGAGGAGGTGTAACCGCGCCCGTTTCACGCCGCGGCCGCCGGTCGCGGCTCCCGCTGCATCGCTTCAAGAGGCCCATCATGCATCGTCACCTCACAAGGCTTCTCCTGGGTTGTGCCCTGGTTTCGGTCAATACCCTTGCATCCGCGGCGTCGCCCTCCGTGCCCAACGGCGGCTTCGAGCGCGGCTCCGCCACAGGCCCCGAGGCCTGGGCGTGGGCGAGCCCCTCCCAGTCGTTCCAGGCTGAGTGGACCACGGGAATTGCCCATTCGGGCCAGCACGCCATCCGCATCCAAGTGCCCGGCGAGCTGAACACCGAAACCGGCTGGACCCTGACCTGCACGACGCCCGTGCGGATCGAGCCGGGCGAGTACGTCGTCTCGTTCTGGCTGAAGGCCAAGTGCGATCGGCTTGTCATGCTCGCGTTGGAAGGCTATCAGGGCGACAAGCTGGTCAAGTCGCGTCTGGGAGACGATTCGACGGGCCGCGGACCACTGCTAGGGTTCGGGCCTTGCGATTGGACTCGGTTTGAGCGGGGAATCGTGGTGCCCGGTGACGTTTCGTCACTGCGCATGAAGTTCACCGGCAAGTACGGTTGCGACCTGCTGATCGACGACGTGGAGATCCGCCCTGGCAAGCTGCCCTATCAACCGGTGGCCACAACGGTCAACGGCCACGCGAAGCGTCGCGTCGAAGAGAAGCTGGACCGGGGCCTGGTTGCGGCCCGAGGCGATCAGGGCGTCTACGTCGGCTGGCGGCTGTTGCGCGAAGATTCGAGCGACATCGCGTTTCGGGTGTATCGCCAGGCGGAGGGCGGAGCGTTCGTGCCGGCTTCCGCGGCGCCGATCACCCGGACGACTGACTTCGTCGACACGGCCCCCGAGGCCGCCCAGGCCGTGGCGTACAAGCTGTGCGCCGTGCGCGGGCCGAAGGAGCAGGAACTGGCCGTTTGCCGCGTCGAGACCTGCGAGCCCGGGACCGCGTACCACACCGTCAAGCTGCAGTGGCCCGGCGAGCCGCCGACCGGCAGCGTCGAGAAGGTGGGCATCGGCGACCTCGACGGCGACGGTCGGTGGGACTTCGTGCTGAAGCACCCGACCGGCGACGTCCTGTTGTACGACGAATACAACCGCTGGAAGCGATCGCCCGACACCTACAAGATCGACGCCTTCACGGCCGACGGCAAGCACCTGTGGCGTCGCGACCTGGGTTGGGGCATCGAGAACCGCAACTGGTTCTCACCCCTGCTGGTGTGGGACCTCAACGGCGACGGCCGGGCCGAGGTGATCGTGAAGGTGATCGAGGGCGATCCGCGCAACGAGCGCGGCCGCGTGACGGATGGGGCCGAATGGGTCGCCGTGTGGGACGGCCTGACCGGCAAGGAGATCGCGCGCGCACCCTGGCCGCTCCGGGCCGGCTTCGAGTCTTTCAACTTCGTGTCGCGCAACCAACTGGCCGTGGCCTATCTGGACGGGCGCACTCCGTGCATTGTGATCGTGCGCGGCACCTACGGGCTGATGAAGGTCGAGACCTACGAACTGGTGGGCAACGAGCTTCGGCCGCTCTGGAAATACTGCAACGCCAACGCGCCGGCCAAGTACTGGGGCCAAGGCGCCCACTTCACCCAGTGTGTAGACGTCGACGGCGATGGACGTGATGAAGTGGCCATTGGCTCAATGGTTCTGGACGATACGGGCGTGCCACTCTGGAGCACCGGGAAGGGGCATCCCGACGGCCTGTTCATCGGCGACATCGACCCGAACCGCCCAGGTCTGGAGATGTTCACGCACATCGAGACTCGCTGCCAGACCGGCGGCATGCTGCTGGTCGATGCGGCCACAGGGAAGACGTTGTGGGAACTGGATACCCCCACCGTGCACACCCACGGCGGCATGTGCGACGACGTGGATCCGGAGTACCCGGGACTGGAGTGCTACGCCGCGGATAAGAAGCCCGTGGATGGCAAAGACCAGATTATCGGCACCTGGTTCCGCACGGCGGCGGGCAAGCCGCTGGAGCCGCCGACCGACTGGAGCTATCGCCGGCCGACCATCTATTGGGACGCGGATCCGCAGAAGGAGATCATCTTCGGCCAGACGATCAAGAAGTATCGAGGTGCAGCTCAATGGACCGTGCCGAGCCACAGCTTCGTGCCGATCGATCTGGTGGGCGACTGGCGCGAAGAGTTGTTGGTCTTCACTCAGGGTGAGCTGCGGATCTATTTCTCCACGGTTCCGGCCATAGATCGCCGGGTGTGCCTGATGCAGGATCGGATCTACCGTAGCGACATTGCGATGTGCGCGATGGGCTACCATCGGCCGGCCATGCTCTCGTATTGCCCGGCCGCCGCCAAGTAGTTCTGCTCGTCAGAAAGCCCCTCGATCAGATTGCGATGAAGTATCAGCCATGCCTGTTGGTGGTCGCGCTGTGCCTTGTCCCCGGCAAGGCCACGGCAGAGTCTCCGCGCGTGCTGTTTGACCGCGCCCAGATAGTCGAACTCCGGCGACGGATTGCGGAGCCGGAATTTGCTCCCCTCTGGGGTCAGATTTTGGGCGATGCGGAAGCGTACTGCGATGCTCGATCGCCCCGCTTCGCGGATCCGCGCGATCCCTTTGCTGTGCCGCAGAAGACGGATCAAATGCCCCAGCAACGTCACGAAGCCCGAATGGTGCATGCGATGGGGCGTACGTTGACCCAGCGGATGGAGGCGATCGGGTTCGCCTATCAATTGACCGGGCGCAAGGCGATGGGCCAGCATGGGGCGGCGATCCTCTTGGCGACGCTTGAGCGGTATCCGGTCACGAACCCGGTCGTCTCCAAAGGGTTCGCCGGCGGACGAGGCGACGTCATGCGCGGATTGGCCGTGGGCTACGATCTGCTGGCCGAGTGCCTTGACGAAGCCCAGCGGAAGCAGGTCGCCGCCGCCTGTGCCGACTACCTTGACCAGGCGGTCAGGGAGTTCAATGATCCGAAGGTGTGGTGGTACAAGGTTCACAACTACAACGGCGTGGTCGGCGGTGCGGCCGGTTGCCTGGCCTTGGCCCTGAGCGATGCCTACCCAGAGCGAGCCGAGGCTTGGATCCGCGAGTGCGAGAAGACAATCCGGCGCTGGTTGGACAGCGGATTCGACCAGCAAGGCGCTTACCTGGAGGGCGTAGGCTACTCGGGTTACGGCCTCTCCAACACGGTGCTCTTTGCCGATGCGCTGCGCCGCAGCGGAAGAGGAGATCTGCTGGCCCATCCGGTCTTCCGCAAACTGCACGAGTTCTATGCCCTCTCGCTTCTGCCGGGCGAACGAGTGTACGATGCGCGGAACGATTCGCACTACGTGGGGATGGGCGGCCTGTTGCTCAAATTGGCGGATGGCACTTCAAGCGGTTTGTACAAGTGGCTGTGGGAGAATTCCAGATCCGAGGAGAGCCGGGAGAACTTCGGGGCAGACCACTGCATTCAGCGCATCTTGTGGGACAACGAGGTTCCGGCCGTCGATCCGGTCGCGGCGCGCGTGCAGCGAGCGCAGCACTTCCAAGGGCGCGGCCTGTGCATCTGGCGCACCGGCTGGACCAACAGCGACGTGATGTTCTCGATCGAGGCCGGGCCCTATTATCCGGTCACCCACAACCAGGCCGACAAGGGCCATTTCACGCTCTATGGGCTGGGATACCGCTGGGCCACCGATCCCGGGTACGCGAACGAGCATCAGCCTGAAGGTCGCGGACAGACCCTGGGCCACAGTTGCGTGCTCGTCGATGGTCAGGGGCAAGCTCTTTCGGGGGCAGGTTGGGGCTCGAACGGGGCCATCACACGCTATACGAATAACGAGCGATACGGATATGCCTTGGCGGATTGCACGGACGCGTACAACCGCAACAGCGTGGGGAAGACCGGGGCGCTTGTGGAGCATGCGAGACGACACGCCTTCTTTGTCTATCCTCATCAAGGCGCCCCGGCCTACGCCGTTGTGATGGACGATCTGCGTAAGGACGACCAACCGCACGACTTCACCTGGCAGTTGATGTACTCGGACCAGATGGCAGTGACGCTGGACGAGGGTCGGGCGGAGTTTCGGCCCATTGAGGCTTCGGACAAAGCCGCGCCGCGTCTCCTCCTGCGGATTGGGGCGGAGAGCCGGCCGGCGCTTTCGACCGATGTGTTTGTGCCAGGCGATTTTCGTGCGCGTGCCGCGTTTCCACGTCTGCGCGCCACCGTACGAAGTGTCACCCCACAATTCCTCGCGGTCCTGTTGCCGCTCCCGGCAGGAGTGGAGGAGCCGAGAATTCACTTCGAATCGAAGGCGGACCATCGGTCCGCAACGATCCAGTGGCCCAAACACGCCGACCGCTTCGTGTGGACGGCGTTGGACAGTGCGCCCATTCTGACGACGCCATAGAGCGAGCCCGAGGGCAACGTCATCCACTCAGTGACCTGAAGTTGCCGGCCGACGTGCGATTGTCGTTGCCGATTCCTCGGCAGGCGTCGCGGTCCTGAACCTAGATCACAGCGACCTCAATCGCCGGACAGGCGATCCGGTGCAGAAGGTCGATCCGGTTGCCAATCGTAGATCTGCTTCAACGCCAGGCGGACGACACCGGTGATCTGCCGGAACGTGACCGGCTTGGGAAGGACGGAGAAGACGTGCTCGCGCTGGGCCTGCTGGATGATGAAGTCGTCCAAGTTGGCCGACATCAGAATGCAAGGCAACAAGGACTTGAACTGGCGCACCAGCCGAATCGTCTCCAGGCCGGTGAGGCGCGGCATGTGCATGTCCAGCAGGACCAAATGCACCTCCCGGTCGCGCACGATCTGCAGGGCCTCTTCGCCATCTCCGGCCAAATAGGTGCAGAACCCCTGGGGCTCAAACACGCTGCGCAGAGTCTGGCGGAACTCGAGATCGTCGTCGGTGATCAGTAGCGATGGGCTGGAAATTGACATCGCCGTAAAGCCTTACTTGGGGTTCGTTGGTCAGGCTCATGCAAGTTGAATACCAGCGGACGTTGAATCAACTTGCAGCGACACGCACCGAACGCCATAACCGCTTGTCACCAGACATTTTAAGCAGCAGACAAGAACCTGGCGAGAGCGATTTGCGGGGGCTTGCGGGAGGCAGGTTTGGGCCGGCTTTGCCTGCCAATTCGGCAGGGTCGGCTGCGATAAGCCCCCCCCTTGTAGTCCGCATCGAATGAGCATGTCCGGATGGCCCTGGTGACTCTTGCGAGGCTTTCCTCGCAGTCCAGCCTTTCTGGGACCATGCATTCACCCAGCGAGAGCTCGCGCCGTGCCTTTGCCCATACGCCCTTTGTGTTGGGCTTCTTGTCCGCTGGGAGGCCACCCTCCTATACTTGATTGCCCACCCCGCCATCGACGCACGGTTGACCGGTTATCGTCCGGTTACAGGTTGAACTGCCCTCCGGTGGCCGGTCCGGTGGGGTGTCGGGGCAGTCGCTCCACCCATCCCGAGCGCAGAACTGTCTGGCGGCCCAGCATTGCACTTCAACGGAAAGGTGGCTCCGTGGATCTGTCGCCTCGCACGTCGCTCTTCGGTCGCTACGAGTTCGTGATTCGCCGGTTTCACTCCCTGACCGGGCTTGTTCCTGTAGGGGGGTTTGTAATCTTCCACCTGGCCACCAACGCCAGTGTGCTGGATGGACCGTCGACTTTTCAGTCGCGGGTCGACCAGATCCATCAGATCGGCCCCACGACGCTATTCATGCTCGAATGGGCGTTCATCTTCCTGCCGATCCTGTTCCATGGCCTGATTGGAATGGCGATTGTGATCCGCGGCAAGCGGAACCTCGCCGACTACCCCTACACGGGCAACTTTCGCTACACGCTGCAGCGTTGGACCGGCGTGCTGGCCATGACTTTCATCGTATGGCACGTGTTCCACATGCACGGTTGGTTCCGCTTCGAGTGGTGGGCCGAGCACGTGGCACAACCCTTGGGCGGAGCCCAATTCGATCCGCACAACGCGGCCGTCACCGCCGGAGCCGCCATCTTCGCTTCGGCGTTGATGACGGGCTTCTACGCGGCAGGCGTGCTGGCCTGTGTCTATCACCTGGCCAACGGACTGTGGACGATGGGGATCACCTGGGGCGTATGGACCTCGCCCCGCGCGCAGCGTTGGGCGAACGTGCCCTGCGTGATCCTCGGGCTGTTCGTCGCCATCGTGGGCATGGGAGCCCTCTACGGCTTTCAGCGAGTCGACCGCAGCGCGCCGCGGATTCCGACCGATCATGTCCACCGCATTGCGGAGGCGCGGATGGACGGCCAACGGCCGGCCCCGTCCGCCCCTCTGTCCGCCGGCAACCCAGACACGATTTCTCGCGGTCGCAACGTTCGCTAGGAGCATAACAACATGGCACGATCGCGCGTCGTGGTGGTCGGCGGAGGTCTGGCCGGGCTATCGGCGGCCATGAAGTTGGCCGAATTGGACATCGACGTCGAACTGTTGAGCCTGATCCGAGTGCGCCGCTCGCACAGCGTGTGTGCCCAAGGAGGGATCAACAGCGTCAACAACTTGACGCGGCAACTGGGCGACAGCGAATGGAAACATTTTGACGACACCGTCTACGGCGGCGATTTCCTGCAGCACCAACCGCCGGTCAAGGAGATGTGCGAGTGGGCCCCGCGGATCATCGATCTGATGGACCGTCTGGGCGTGACCTTCAACCGCACGCCGGAAGGCTTTCGCGACCAGCGGCGTTTTGGCGGCACGCTCTACCGGCGTACGGCGTTTGCGGGGGCGACGACCGGCCAGCAACTGCTCTATGCCCTGGACGAGCAGGTTCGCCGCTGGGAAGTGACGGGGCATGTCACCAAGCACGAGGGATGGGACTTCCTGGGGCCGATTTTGGATGGATCGGGCCGCTGCCGGGGCTGCGTGGCCCAGGACACGGTGACCATGGAGATCCGGGCCTTTCGGGCCGACGCGGTGATTGTGGCCAGCGGCGGTTTGGGGGCCGTTTTCGGCCGCTCCACCAACTCGGCCAACTGCAACGGCAGCGCCGTGAGCCGCTGTTATCAGGCCGGGGCCCATTACGGCAACCCGGAATTCGTGCAGGTGCATCCCACGGCCATCCCCGGCTCGGATAAGCTGCGTCTGATGAGCGAGAGTGCGCGGGGCGAAGGAGGCCGAGTGTGGGTCCCGCGTCGCGCGCAAGATCCCCGGCCTCCATCGCAGATCCCCGATGGCGAGCGCTACTACTTCCTGGAAGAACGTTACCCGAAGTACGGCAACCTGGTGCCGCGAGACATCGCCACGCGCGAGATCTTCAAGGTCTGCGTGGAGGAAGGCCTGAGCGTCGAGAAGGACAGGCTGTGCGTGTATCTGGATGTGAGCCACCTGCCGCGCGATCTGTTGGATCGCAAGTTGTCCGGAATCCTGGAGATCTACGAGAAATTCCAGGGTGTCGATCCACGCGACACGGCGATGAAGATCTTTCCCGCCGTACACTACACGATGGGTGGCTTGTGGGTCGATTATGAGCCCAATGCCTCCGGAGGTCTGGTCATCGGTTCGCCCCGGACGCAGCAGACGAACATCCCCGGGCTCTACGCGATCGGCGAGTGCGAGTACCAGTTCCACGGGGCCAATCGGCTGGGGGCCAATTCGCTGGTGGCGTGCATCTTCAGCGGCCTGACCGTGGCGCCGGCCGTAGCCAATGCGCTGAGTGCCCTGCCGGGAGGTCCGGCCGAGCAACAGCCGGCCGCCTTGTTCGAGAGTGCGACGCAAGAACACCAGGCCCGCTATAAGCAGCTTCTGGCGCGTGGCAGTGACGGTCCCAACCCCTATGCCCTGCACCTGGAGTTGGGGCGGACGATGACCGAAGCGGCCACAGTCGTGCGGCGCAACGACCAACTGCGGAGCGCGTACGCCCGTGTGAACGAGCTTGCCGAGCAGACGCGGCGTTGTGGCGCGGCGGACGGCGGCGCATGGCTCAACCAAAACGTGGTCTTCGTGCGGACTCTGGAAGATATGTTTCCGCTGGCCAGGGCGATCCTGGCCGGGGCGTTGGCGAGAGACGAATGCCGGGGGGCCCACTTCAAGCCCCAGTTTGCCATGCCCGATATCCAGGCCACGGACCCGGTCCAGCGACGGCGCGAGGCGGAGGCCTGGTGCGACCGTTTCGAAGAGAACAACCGCCGCTGGCTGAAATCGACGATTGCCACCTGCACGGCCGACGGCGAGCCCAAGTTGACCTACGCAGACGTGAACACGTCGGTGATTCCGCCGCGGCCGCGGCTGTACGGCGTGGTCGGCGGCGACGTCATCGAAGAAGTCTGGTCGCAGCGGCAGCGCCGCCGCGAGGCCTCCCCTAACCCTGAGCCCCTTACCGCTCCATGATCGCCAGCAGTATTCCCAGCCCCACGGTTTC
Organism: uncultured Planctomycetales bacterium; assembly: GCA_937889015.1. Taxonomy (GTDB): domain Bacteria; phylum Planctomycetota; class Planctomycetia; order Pirellulales; family Thermoguttaceae; genus CALARR01. Next base: position 13,131 of record CALARR010000363.1, read on the forward strand.
GGAGTTCTTTGTGCGCGTTCAGCGGCAGGACGGGCCGGGGCGTCCCAGCTATTGGGAGCGCTTTCGCGTGCCGTACGAGTCGGACATGAACGTAATCAGCGTCTTGCAGCGGATTGCGCAGCAGGCCACAACGGCCGACGGCCGGCACGTGGCGCCGGTGGCTTGGGAGTGCAACTGCCTGGAAGAGGTGTGCGGTTCGTGCACGATGGTCATCAATGGCCGCGTGCGCCAGGCGTGCAGCGCGTTGGTGGCGAGGCTGTTGGCGGAACGGCCACAAGAAATCGAGTTGCGTCCGATGTCCAAGTTCCCCGTGGTGCGCGATCTGCTGGTGGACCGGGAACGGATGTTCGAGACCTTGAAGATGATCAAGGCCTGGGTCCCGGTGGATAGCTACTTGCACCTTGGCTCCGGCCAGCGGCAGTCGCAGGAGACGCAGCAACTGGCCTACCAATACAGCAAGTGCATGACCTGCGGCTGTTGCCTGGAGGCTTGCCCGCAGTATCTGAAGATCGAGTTAAGCCGCCGAGCAGGCGAGTCGGAGGAGGAGTTCCAGCAGCGTGCACGAAGGTTGTACGATCGGTCCTTCATGGGGGCCTTCGCGATTGCCCAGATTGAGCTGTTCAATTCCAATCCGGTGGGTCGGATGACGGCTCGCGAACGGCTCGACGCCTTGGTTTCCGAGGCGGGCATCGAAGTCTGCGGGAATGCGCAGAACTGCGTGAAGGTCTGCCCGAAGGAGATTCCGCTGACCACAGCCATTGCGCGCGGCGGGCGCGCCGCCACCTGGCACGCGTTGCGCACCTGGTTTGACCAGTAGCCGGGGATAGCCGAAGGGCGAAGACTGGGAAAGGCAGCGAGCCTGACCAGAAGAGCAGACCGTCGCTTACGCGCACCTTCTTGCCGCCGCATCTTGGCTGGCCTCCGATTTTCGGGGCGGCATTTTCGGGAAGCTTGCCTCAGGCCCGGGTCCCGGGTACCCTATTGATGTTCAGAAAAGGAATGCAGCGCTGTACAGGAGTTTCTCCCTTGAAACCGGGCTCCCGTTGGTCGCCCTGGTTGCATTGCTTATCTGAGGGACAATAATGGGATCACGCCCGTTCTCTTTCCTCCCGAAGGTCCTGACATGCGACAACAGCACTCTCTGCGCGCGTTCTCGGCTGCATCCTGCCTGTTCCTTCTCGCTGCCATGTGTTTCCTGGCGTTCTCGGCCGTGGCGATGGCCGACGTCGTGCTGCGTGGCGGCATGATCTGCGACGGCAGCGGCGTTCCAGCGCGAGCAGGTGATGTTGTGCTCCGCGACGGGCGCATCGCGGCCATTGGCCCCGCTCGTCCCCAGGCGGGCGATCGCGTGATTGACTGCACGGGCCTGCTCATCACGCCAGGGTTCATCGACGTTCACACACACAGCGACGGAACGATGGGCACGCCGGAAGGGCGCGCCGCCTTGAACTACCTGCGGCAAGGTTGCACCACCATGGTTACCGGCAATTGCGGCGGTGGGGCAGCCGAGATCGCCAAGTTCCTGGACAACGTGGACCGGCAGGGCGCTGGATGCAACATCGCACACCTGATCCCTCACGGTGGCGTGCGGAGGACGGCCATGCGCAGCGAGCGCCGCGCGCCCACGCCCGAGGAGTTGCAGAAGATGGAAGCACTTGTCGATCAAGGCATGCGCGAGGGCGCGTGGGGCATGTCCACAGGTCTGATCTACCCGCCCAGCAGCTATGCCCAGATTGACGAAATCATGGCCCTGGCCAAGGTCGTGGCGCGACACGGCGGCATCTATGCGACGCATATCCGCAATGAAGGCGAGGGGCTGCTGGACGCGGTGCGCGAGGCGATCGATGTTGGCCAACGCTCCGGGGCGGCCGTGCAGATCTCGCATTTCAAAGTCATGGGCATTCCCAACTGGGGCCTGGTGCGCCAGGCCGCCGGTATGATCGAGCAGGCGCGAACGCAAGGCGTGCGGATCACGGCAGATCAGTACCCCTACACGGCCAGTTCCACGAGCATGGCCAGCACGGTCATTCCCGATGACAAGATCCCCGGCGGCCGGGCCAAGCTGGCCGCACGCATGGAGGCAGATGCGAACTTCAAGGCTCAGGTTCGGGAGCTGATCGCCGCACGGATCAAGCGCAGTACCAAGATCGTGATCGCCCAATCGAAGAAGCACCCGCAGTATGCCGGGAAGAGCGTGCAGCAAATCGCCGAGGAAGAAAAGCTCGAACCGGTCGATGTGGCCCTCAAGTTATCGGATGTGAGTGTGGTCAACCATGCCATGTCAGAAGAGGACGTACGTTGGGTGATGCAGCTTCCCTGGGTGCTGACGGCCTCGGACGGCAGTGCGCGCGGCGTGAAACCGGAACAGGTTCCGCATCCGCGCAATTTCGGCACCTTTGCCCGAAAGATCGGCCGTTATGCGATCGAAGACAAGGTGCTCGACCTCGCCACCGCGGTGCGCAGCGCCAGCGGACTGCCGGCCGACACATTCGGAATTCCCGATCGCGGGTACTTGCGGACCGGGGCCGTGGCCGACGTGGTGGTACTGGACCCCAAGACCTACCGCGACACGGCGACGTTCGACAATCCGCAGCAATACGCGCAGGGGGTGCGGTGGGTCTTCGTGGCCGGCCAGGCGGCGATCGACGACGGCCAGCCAAGTGACAAACTCTACGGCCGCGCGCTGCGTCACGCCAGTGCCGCGAAGTGAGCCAGGTCGGACGCTGAAGCTACAACCAAGATTGGCGGAATGCGGCTGCGCAGCGGCGCAGGTGGCAGACGAAGCGACGGCCCGCACTCATCGCGTCGTGCTCAGGCAGGCGTGCCAGTCGACGGCGAAGTTGCCGGAGCAGCTTCGCATCCTGCGGCCCAAGCGATTTGAATCCCTGCGGCGTAAGCCACATCTCGCATCGGTCGACCTGAGAATCGGGCAGCGGCGAGCCGGCTTGGGCCGTCAGCCACTGCTGGTACTGTTGCCGCCACCAGGAACGATTGGGCCAGCCGGGAGCCATCTCCAGCAAAGCCGGAATCTCCAACCCCACCGGGGAGGACTGCCAATGTGGTGGTTCACCCACCAGCCAGAGTTGTCGCGGCGGGCCACTCCGATGGCTGGGCCACTCGGCCAAGCATTCGATGGGTCTCTCGGGGAACAAGTCGGCCAGGTAGCGGTCCATGCGGCCGATTTCCGCTCGAATCCGCTCCACGCCGGCACCGTTCTCGTCCGGCGCCGGCTGCTCGATCAACAGACGGCCCGAAATCCGGCCTAGCTCCGTCAGAAAGGAACGATGATCCGCGATCCAGTGCAACACCGAAAGGCACAAAGCGGCGTCGAACCGCTGGCCCGCTTGGGCAAAGCGACGAGCCATGGCCGCCCCGGCCTTGCGTGTCAGCAGACAGACGCGCGTGGCTTCGCAGGAACGGAGCAGGCGATGCTGAACGCGGGCCGTGCGTTCGTCGGCTTCGACGCTGGCGACCAGACAGTTGGGACGCGTGCGGCTGAGCATCAGTCCAAACCAGCCAAAGTTCGAGCCCACGTCCAAAAAGGTGCCCGTGGCAGGCAGGTGCGGCGCAAGGGCCTCCCAGCGGCCCAGACAGTCCCGCTCGCCAGGTATTTGCGTCCCGTCAGGCAAAAACAGGTCCTGATAGACGCTGATACCGCGCAGCAATTTGGGCTCTATTGATCTCTGCATTGTCAGTGGCCTCGGCCGGCCAACGGCAGGCCGAGAAGACCGGGCTCCCGATGGTCGCCCTCGATTCATTCGCTATGCAGGACGCAAGAGAAGCGACTGCATGGCCGCGCATGGTAGGCCATCGGGGCAAAGGGGGTCAAGGCCAGCCAGGAAACCGCTTCCAGGCTCGACCGTCCGACGCTGCGAATGGGTCGATCCGAAGGCCTGGAAAGGGCTATGTTCCCTGCCGACCAAGACGGGAATCGCCTGGTCTGCGAGCCGCAGCAAAGACTTCGTCCACAATCCGTTGCGCCGCCGGTTGAGAAAAATCGCCGAACACGGCCGGTCCGACCTCCGGCATCCTGGTCCCTCGGGCCGCGAGGGCCTTTTGCAGCAAGGCGACGAGTTGCTCGTCCGTGCCTGCCGTGCCCAGCAGCGACCAGCGGTCGCAGGGCAGCAGATCGACCACTCCCGGCGGCAGGACCTGGATCACCGGGATTCCGCTCAGGGTGGCATCCACGCCGCCGCTCGATCCCATGCTCAGCAGGCAATCCGCACTGCCCAGCATGTCTTCCAACCGGCCACGGCGAACAACCTGCACGTCCACTCCAGGGAAGCCTTGCCGGAGTCGATCCAGGGTCGGATCGCTGGCGGTGCGCGGGTGAACCTTGATCGTCAGTCGGGCGCCAACACGTTCTGCACCGGCCAGCGATACACGGAGCATCTCGGCGTAGGTCTGGGTCGTGAAACGAATGCCGATCAGGTCTGGACGATCGTCGCGGGGCGGCACCGTGGCCAACAGCAGCAGATGCGGCCGCGAATCTCGCTGCGAACCCGGAGCGGGGCGAGGCAATCGCGTCAGACGCCTGCGGAGTCGGTCGTGCAGCGGTGAGCCGGTGACCAGAATCCGCTGCGGATCAATGCCCCAGCGGACCAGTTGCTCTTGGGCGGCCTGCCCCCACACGCAGATCCGATCCGCCGCCAGCGGGGCAAAACCGAACCGCGCACAAGGCGCGCCGTGCTGGATCACCATCGAAGTGACGCCGTGTGCCCGGCCCAAGGCCACTGCGGCGCGCTTCATGGGCGTGGCGTCCTCGTCCAGCAAGAGCACGTCGGGCATCACGCGGCTGAAATGCTCGTCAATCCGTTCGACGAGGCGCGTCTGCTGCACGCCCTTTGCGGCGACGGTGCGCTGCAGCCAGGCGTTGACGATGGGCATCAGATCCACGCCGCAGCATTCCAGCCGGGAGGGGACTTGTGCGATCAGACGATTCGTTCTGCCCTGACTGGCATCGCAGACCAGTTGCCCTGCGCCCCAGGGACGCCAGCGAGCAAACGTGCCCACGGCGAAGCGGTCGTAGAGCCACCACACACGGACTCCGGCGGCGAGCAAGGCCGCACACAAGGGATCCAGGAGCCGCGGATTGCCACAGAGCACGATACGTGGCCGCCGATCGCTGCGGGAGAGCTTTGGCTCGAGCCGCTGCGCGACGGCCGAGAGCGTTCGCCGCAGAATACTATTGGGTGGAAAGGCGGATCCACGGCCACGGGGCCCGTCGACCCATTGTGCCCTGCAGGCAATGCCGGCCCGGCGGCACAGTTGTTCGAGCAGAGCAGCATAGTCTTCGTCGCGGCCGGCAGCGGCGGTCAACTCCACCGCCTCGGCGCTGCCCAGCGGCCGAACGTCGGTGAAGAAGGCCACGACACGAGTGAGTTTCAGCAGGTAGTAGCGCAGTTCCAGGGCATTGAGATAGGCGGCCGAGACGGCATTGAACGGAGCCTCCAGAGAAGGAGCATTTCCGCATGCTGCCAGAGCCTCAGCCATGGCTTCGGCCTGCTGGTCGATCCACAGGAACTCACGGCCGACCGAGACGTCCAACGACCAGCGATTCGGCGCAGCGGCCTCCGGCGGCCACGCCCCCTCCAGCAGGACGGCGTGCGTCTGGGCGGATAGCCCCTGGTCCACGAGATCGAGTCGTGAGTAGACCTGCAAAGCCAGTCCCACCGTGCTTGTTCGCTGCCAGAAGGCCCGTGCAACCGGATGCGTGCGCCTCGTGTGAGAATGCGGACGCCCGCAGAGGCTCAGAATAGGTTCTGCCCCGCAACCAAGTCAAGACAACCCCAAGCTGGCGGGGCGCATTCCCGGCTTGCAGCCGCGCTGTATTGCGGTAACAATAAGCCTGCACTGCCTGAGAACCTGTCCCAGAACCATCCCCGCCACGCCGGGCGGCCCAGCAAGACTGAGCTGCTGAAAGGTTCTCGGACGGGCTCCAAGAAGGTTGTTTGCCACCGGGCCCCAGTTTCAGCCGATTACGGGTATTTCCATGTCTGAAGAACCGCTGATTGCCGTATTCGTGGATTTCGAGAACCTGGCCCTAGGGGCTCGGGAAGGGAAGTCCGAGGGTTTCCAGATCCAGTTGATCCTCAAGCGGTTGCTGGAAAAGGGACGCATCGTTTACAAGCGCGCCTATTGCGACTGGAGCCACTACCGCGATTCCGTCCGCGAGTTCCATACCCACGGCATTGAACTGATCGACATTCCGCAGAGCAAGGCCAGCGGCAAAAACAGCGCCGACATCCACATGGTGGTCGACGCCCTGGATCTGTGCTATGCCAAGCAGCATATTGATATCTTTGCGTTGTTGTCGGGCGACAGCGACTTCTCGCCGCTGGTCTCAAAACTCAAGGAAAACGACAAGCGGGTGATCGGCTGCGGGGTGAAAAGCTCGACTTCGAACCTGTTGATTGCCGCCTGCGACGAGTTCATCTACTACGACGACCTGGTCCGCGAAACGCAACGTGCCCGGCCGGTGCCCAAGAAGGGCCGCAAGGAAACGGACAAGAAGCAGGAGGCGTTGGATCGGCTCGTCAAGATCGTGCAGTCGCTGGAAGTCGACTACGACCCCTTGTGGGGCTCGATGGTCAAGCAGGTCCTGCGGCGCGTGCACCCGGACTTCAACGAATCGTACTATGGATTCCGGAGCTTCTCTGACCTGCTGGACGAGGGCGAATCGTCGGGCTTGATCGAGTTGGAGCACGACGAGGCGCGCGGAAACTACAAGGTGCGGCTGAAGAAGGACTGACCGTATGCCGAGCTGCCGACTGGGGTGCCTGTGTACCGCCGCCCTGATTTGGGCTTCCGCCGCCCATGCCGCGCCGGTCGTGAGCGACCTGCAGGCGTGTGCGCGCGACGGGCAGGTGTTCCTCACCTGGAAGGAAGCCCAGACCGACCCTGGCACGACATTCAATGTCTACGTTGCCCCGCGGCCCATAGGCGATCTGTCGGCGGCCACTCTCGTCGGCCATCATATCGAACGCCACAGTGCGCGCGACTGGTGGGAGGATCCGGCTTCGTTCACCAAGGGCAAAACACCCGCCGAGCCGCTGGGCTATCTGCTCGAACCAGGCAAGCCGCGGTTGGATCCCCAGGGCGGTCTTTTCGTGCACACCGTGCGGTCGGAGACGGCGGGCAAGCTGTACTTCGCCGTGACGGCTAGCGATGCCCAAGGCCGGGAAGACAGACAGCTTGCGCCAGGCGCTAACACCCTGAAGCGCGGCGTCGACTGCCGTCTGGGCCCCATCCGGCCCATTTGGCAGGGCAAGGGCCAACCTCCGGCACTTGGCGCAGGGAAGGGTCTGCCCCTGTGGCTGAACCTGCACGCCAAGGGCGGCGTGGTCGGTGGCATGGAATACCTGTTCTTTGGCGACCAGGACATGGGCTGGCGCGAGGGGCTGCCGGTCAAGTTCAGCGTGCGCGTGGAGAACCAGACCGTCGTAGTGCGCCCCACAGATCGCGTGTGGATAAATCGGCCCCATGACGAAGCCGGCGACGGTGGTATGCCGGCCATCTGGACTTTCTGGTACGGCTACAACTCGAAGATCTATGACCGCGCCGAAATGGGCACAGGCGTGCCCACGAACTACACCGAGCGTCGAAACCTGTGGATCCTGGACTGGGTGCGCGAGCACTATCAGCCGGACACGAACCGCTGGTACTGCTCGGGCGGTTCGATGGGTGGTTGCGGCACGGTATCGTTCGGGCAAGGCCACCCGGAACTGTTCGCGGCCCTGCACGGACACGTGCCGATCGTGAGCTACACCTACTTAGGATCGAACAGTGCCCGCCGCCTGGAGCCCAGTTGTTGGACGGGGCCCATCCCGCCGGAATTGAAGACGAATGAAGGCGTGCCGCTGCTGGACCGCATGAATGGCCTGAAACGCGTGAGCGAATCGCGGCGGGACCTGCCACCGCTGTTCATGGTCCATGGGCGGCAAGATGCCTCGATCCCCTGGGAGAACAACCCGCCTTTCTATCGCGCCCTGGCCGCGGCCAAGCAGGCTTTTGCCGTCTACTGGGACGATGGCACGCATTCGACCTGCGGCAAGAAGGCGCCGGCTGATGTCAGGGCCTGGCTGACGCAGTCGCGACGTTATCGCTTGAACGAGAGTTTTCCCGTGTTCACGGGGACCAGTTCCGACTGCAATCCGGGCGATGGCCGGCCAGAAGACGGCGACACGATCGGCTGGATCAATCGCGGCATGGACTGGGGCGAGATCCAGGATGCGGCCCAGCAATACTCGATCACGCTTTCGGCCGAGTATCCGGGCATCCGCTATCCGGTCACGACCGATGTAACCCTGCGGCGCCTGCAGCAATTCAAGCCTCAGCCTGGCCAGCGGCTCACGGTGCGCATGGGCGAGCAGGCGGCGAAGGAGATCGCGGTGGGCGCGGATGGGCTGATCACGATTCCGGGGGTAAGCATTCCGTCGCAGAGCGGCGTGCGGCTGGTCATCGAGCGTTGAAGGCTCCGGGGCATACATCTCGCAGGGCGCGCAACCGGACGGATGGTTTGAGCTATTCCTGATTGAGCAGCCGGAGACAAACCAACCGGTCGTCGCCGCGGATGTAGAGCAGTCCGTGCGAGAGGATCGGTGCGGCCCAAGCCGGCGGCTTCACCAGCGGCGGCTCGTCGGGCGACTCGCGCACCACGGCCCGAGCCACCTCCTGATAGGATTCGGGCATGGCCTTGATGAGCCGCAACACGCCGTCCTCGCCCAGACACACGAAGTGGCCATCCACGTACATCAATGAGGCTCGTCGCAGGCCCGGCTGGCTCCACACGATCTTGCCTGTGGCCCATTGGATGCAGCGCAACTCGGCATCACTGGAGTGACGTCCACTGGACCCGTACAGATAGCCCTGGTGATGAATCGGCGTGTTCCAGTGGGCCTGCATGACCTTATCGCGTTGCGCGCCGTCGCGCCACAGCACTTCGCAAGCCCCGGGCCGCACGCGGAGCAGCGAGGCGCCCGGCCCATAGCACTCGCAGATGAACACCTCGTCGCCAACGACCACCGGCGTGCTGACGTTGACGCTGTCGCGGAGGCGCGAGCGCCAGGGATAGTGGAAATCGACCTTTCCGCTGCGCGGCTCAAAGGCGACCAGCCCGCCGCGCGCGAAGACGAAACACCACCGCCGGCCCCCGATTGTGGCCAACTGCGGCGTGGCATAGCTGGCCAACTCGTCGGTGATGGCATAGCGTACGTCCCCGGTACGTTTGTCGAAGGCCACAATCCCTGTGCCGTTGCCCACGGCACGGTCCAGGTCCATGCGGCCCAGGGCTTGCGACTCAGGCGGACTGCCGCCGACCATGACGAGCAGCAGATCCTCTTCGACGACCGGCGTGCTGCCCACCCCGAAGAAATTCTGCACCACCCCGAACCGCTTGGCCGTATCGACTTTCCACAACAACGCCCCATTGTCAGCGCGCAGGCAATGCAGCATGCCTTCCGCGCCGAAGAGGTAGACGCGATCGTCGTCGATCACCGGCGAACAACGCGGGCCGTTGTTGTAGCCCAGCAGATCCTCGTAGTCGGTGGGGTATTCGAAACGCCACAACTCGTCGCCACGCTGCGCGTCGAGGCACGTCACGCGAGCCTGATCTGCATGCCGATCGAACTGGTAGAAGCGGCCTCCGGCCACCGAACCGATACCATAGCTGATGCCCAGCTTGCGGTGCCAGACGACGGGCGGGCCGCAGGGGCCCCAAGCGGTGCGCAGCCCTTTCTCCGGCGACTTGCCATCAGCGCTGGGGCCCAAGAAACGCGCCCAATCGACGCCCTGCGGTCGCGCCGTCGCGCCAGGTGACGGTGCACGCGCAAGGGCCTCTGCGGCCACGCCAAGTGAACTCCGTGCGCATGTCGCCAGAGCGAGCAGCAAACCGGCCGCCGCGACGCACGTGCCGCGGAACGAGGTGTGCATCATGCCTTCTTCTCGGCAGGCGGCGTCTTGTCCTTCTCGGCGGGCTTGTCCTTGGCTGCCGGCGCATCCTTGCCGGCCGGCGTATCGGGAGTGAGGATGGGCGTGTCGTCGGCCGCGCTCCATTCCTGCCAGCTCTGATAGTAATTGCGTACATCCTTGGCCCCCATCAACTCCAAGGCGAAGGCCATCACCGACGCACGCCCGCCGGATTGGCAATAGCTGGCCGTGGGGCGATCCAGAGCGATGCCCGCCTGGCTGAACAACTTGTGCAGTTCTGGAGCCGGCTTGAAACGGTGGGTCGACTTGTCGATGAGGTCGACCCAATCGAGGTGCTTGGCTCCTGGCATGGCCCCGCCGCGTTTGTTGTTCTTCTTGTCGATTCCGCAATACTCATCGTTGGAACGAGCGTCCACGATCTGCCACGGCTGCTCCTTCAACAAATCGAGCATCTGCTGCTTGGTGGCCATACGAGCTGGGGCTGGCGTGGCCTGAAAGCTCGCCGCCGGCTTGACGGCGGTAGCCTCAGTCGCGGTCGGCAGTTTGGCGGCGGTCCAGGCTTGCCACCCGCCATTGAGCAAACGAGCGTCGCGCAGCCCCCAGTAACGCAAGATCCACCAGATGCGGGCCGCGTCGACAGAGTCTTTGGCGTCGTAGATCACAACCTTGGATTGACCGCCGATGCCCGTCTCAGCGATCCGCTTGCCCCAGCCTTCGGCGTCCGTCCCTTGGCCGAAAGCCGATTTCCAGACATCAAAGTCGACCGGAATCGCGCCGGGAATATGCTCCTTGTCATATTCGTCGCGGCTGCGTGCATCCAGGATCACAAGCTGCTTCATCGCGGCCGGTTTGGCCAGTTCAGCCGGCTCCAGCAAGAGGTCGCCTCGCGGGTAGGCGCCCGATGGGGCGCATCCGACGGCGGCGATCAGAACGAGACACGCGGGGGCAGCCCAAATCGCGATCTTCATGGTCACAGGTCCTTATGGATGGTTTATTTCTTGACTTTGACACGGAACCGTATCGTGTCCGACCAATAGTCGTCCCATGTGACGCGGGGTTCCTCGGCCACCAGCAGCACAAACTCGCCCGTTTGGCGGTCGACGTAGTGCCCGAAGTTGCTGTAACGGCGGCCCAATTCGCCCTTCTTGGGGTCGCCAGCTCGAGGCGCACCAGGGGGAAGATCCTGGATGACCGTGACCGAGTCTTTCAGGATGCACAGCCGCTTGGTGTCCAACTCGGCGATTGTCAACGGGTAACGTGGGATCTGGCCGTAGACCGGCTCGGGCTGGATGTTGGCGAACCAGAAGACTCGATCGCTGGCCGGGTCTCGTTCGAAGACACTGATTGCCGCGGGCACCCAGACCGGCGTGCCGTCGTCGTATTTCAGCGGCTCAGGCCGACTCCAGGTTCGCCCACCGTCTTCAGACAATGCCGCCTGGCGCGTGGTGGGCACCTTCTTGGCAGGAATTCCCTGGGTGCGCATCGTGGCCAGGAGGCGCTGTCCTCCCAAGGGCAAGAGGTCGGGCTCGCAGGGCCCGCTGCCGGAAACCTCGGAAGGCACGTCAATTGGGCGGCTAGCCTCCCAATCCATGGCCTTCGCCGCCGGGTTCCACCGGCCGCGAAAGAACCGGGTGCGATAGCGAGGTGTCTTCATGGTGAAACCGAAGACCAAGGTCCCATCGTCGAGGGTGACTGGGTGCGGTTGGTCGAACTGAGCAGCGTGCTGCTGGGGATCGAAGTCGGGCATCCACCGCCGAGCGTCGCAACCCCCGCCCGAATGAACGATTTGCCGCGGATCGTCCCAAGTCAAGCCTTCGTCTTCCGAGACCTGGTAGTAGAACCGCGAAATGGTCTTCTCAAAAAGATCCGAGAACCGCGGCAATGAGTAGAAGCCGATCAAGGGTCCTGACGTGGGCACCGGCCAATAGGACCACACTCCACCATAGCCGATGTGGACTTTTTGGTGCAGGGCAGTGATCCAGTGCAACAGGGGATCACTGGCCGGATGCCAGGTTTGCCCTCCATCGAAGGAACGGAAACGGCGCGTGGTGGCCTTCCATTCCATATAGCGGTTGGCGCCCAGGCCCAGGCCGTCGGTCTCGGTCACACTCATCATCATTCGGTTGGAGCGATCCGAGGTGTAGGCCGGGTTCAGAGCCCAACTCGTCACGTGCTGCGTGGGTGCGAACAAAACATCGCGGCGGACCTCGATTGCCAGAGGCATGACGCTTCTCCCTGGTGGTGCAAGGCGGTCTGGCCCGAGTCACTCCACCGAACGTCGGCCCAGCCGTTCGAGTACTATCCTCGCATTCCCCAGGAGCGTTCGCAAGCCACACTTCCTTCGGCCGATGGCAACGCCCCAAGAAGATCCCTGGAGCTGCGTTTCGCAATCGGCATCCGTTGGTTGTGCTGGCCGGGTGCAGCCACCCCCGGCCGTGCTCTCTGACGTACCCCTACGAACGGCGCCGCATTAGCGTCCATGATACAAACCACTAACGCCAGCCAATTCACCTAATAAAAGGTGCGACAGCACCGGTTGCACATCAGCGACCATACGGATGCCGTTCGAGTAGGCAGTAGATGCTTACTCGAAGGGCACGAAGCAGGAAGGTCAGCACGGAGAGAAGTTTTTCTAAGGCTCAAACGTCTTATATTGGGCACGGGTACCGCGTTCTTAACTGTTTTGTTAGAGAACGTTAGGGCAACGATAACGGTTCGCGCCTCGTGACAGTCCTGTTGCCGCCCGGCGCAAGACAGGCCAATTTCGGCACAGTAGTTGCCATAAACACCCCAGGACGTACGGCACCCCCGTGGCGCAAAGCCATGGACGAGCGCGATCGTGTGTCCGCGTCTCATCCCATATGCCGTCGATCGTATTGGTTCGGCGAACTGCTGTACTGCAACTGTTGCAGTCCCTGTGGTCAGCGCAGTGCTGATGGTGCGCGCATGGGGTCGTGCAGTGGGGAGATGGTCGGATGCGGAAGATCGAGGCGTTCGTGCGGCACTTCAAGCTGGACGATTTGCGCGAAGCGCTTGTGCGTGAAGGGGTGACGGGGATGACGGTCACGGAAGTCCACGGCTTTGGCCGTCAGAAGGGACGCCTGGCGAGTTTCCGTGGGGTGGAGTACGAGATCGATTTCGTACCCAAGATCAAGATCGAGATGGTCCTCGCCGACGAGTTGGCGGCAAGCGTGGTGACCACGATCCTGCAGCGCGCGCGCACCGGAGAGGTGGGCGATGGCAAGGTGTTTGTGACTTCGGTCCTGGACGCAATTCGCATCCGCACCGGCGAACAGGGCGCCTTGGCGTTGAAATAGTCGTCCGAGACTGGCATTGGGTGCGCGGCGCCGACAAGGATCGGCACCGACAACCAGCATGGGAGGTTCATTCAGAAATGGGAGCGGGTTCATGAAGAAGATCGAAGCGTTGATTCGGCACTACAAGTTGGAAGATGTGAAAGACGCCCTATCCCGCCAGGGGATCAAGGGCATGACCGTCACGGAAGTCCGAGGTTTCGGCCGCCAGAAGGGGCACACCGAGACCTATCGCGGGACGGAATACACCGTGGATTTCCTGCCCAAGATCAAAATCGAGCTGGTCGTCCCCGATCAGGATCTCAAGCAGACCGTGGACACGATTATCAAGACCGCCCAGACCGGCCAGGTCGGCGACGGGAAGATCTTCGTTTCCGATCTGGTGGAGGCGGTGCGGATTCGCACCAGCGAAAGCGGCGACGCGGCCCTGTGATCTGTGGCCAGTGGTCACCGATTCGCCTGGCATCACAGGACGAAACGGTCGCCAAGGACGCACGGCCTCACAGGACAAGTGCCCTTGGCTCTACAAGGCTCTTAGAGCCAGTCCCAGAACCTGTTGGCAGCTCCGTCCTGCCGGGCCGTCCGACGTGGCTGTGATGGTTCTGGGATAGGTTCTTTATTCACAACAGGAATGAAACGTATGCTTTGTCTCTCACGCAATATTGGATTGAGTTTGACGTTGATGATGTTCTTGACGCTTGGGTATAGCGCGGCTGCCTTGGCAGCCGACGAGAAGCCGGCTGTGCCCGCCCCTACTGCCGAAAGCGTAAACACGGCATTGGAGAACAAGTCCATTGACCTGGACACGATCTGGACTCTGGTGGCCGCCTTTCTTGTGATGTGGATGCAGGCTGGTTTTGCCATGGTCGAAACCGGCTTCACACGAGCCAAGAATGCCGTGAACATCCTCATGAAGAACCTGTTGGACTACTGTTTCGGCAGCATCGCCTTCTGGGTGGTTGGCTTCGGCCTGATGTTCAGTATCGGCAATGACTTCATCGGCGATAGCGGCTTCTGCCTCAACGAGACGCCCGTCCAAGTAACCCAACCTGACGGGACCATGAAGGACACGACCAACTTCGACCCGATTTCCTGGACCAAGGTCCCCCTGGAGTGCAAGTTCTTCTTCCAATTGGTGTTCGCCGCCACCGCGGCGACAATCGTATCCGGAGCAATGGCCGAACGGACGAAGTTCTCGTCATACATGATCTACAGCGTGGTGATTTCCATGCTCATCTATCCGACCTCCGGACACTGGATCTGGGGCGGTGGATGGTTGGCTAAGCTCGGCATGTGGGATTTCGCGGGCTCTACCGTGGTCCATAGCCTGGGTGGCTGGATCGCCTTGGTAGGCGCTCTTTTCCTTGGGCCGCGACTTGGCAAGTATTCCAACTCAGGGAAGCCGCGCGCCATTCCTGGTCACAATATCCCGTTGGCCGCCTTGGGTGTGTTCATCCTGTGGTTGGGTTGGTTCGGATTCAATCCCGGTAGCACGATGGGAGCCCTTCGAAATGACATCGCGCACATCGTGGTCACTACCAACACGGCTGGCGCTGCCGGAGCCATCGGGGCACTGATTGTCTCGAAACTACTGTTCGGCAAGTGGGATGCCGGCATGGCCCTGAACGGGGTGCTGGCAGGACTGGTCGCGATCACAGCTCCGTGCCCGTGGGTCACCATGAACGCTTCGGCACTGATCGGCTTGATTGCCGGTGCCTTGGTGGTGCTGGCGGTCTTGTTTGTCGAGCACGTACTGAAGATCGACGACCCCGTGGGCGCGGTGTCCGTGCATGGTGTGTGCGGCGCGTGGGGCACCCTGTCGCTGGGGCTGTGGTCGGTCGGCACCGGAGAGGCTTCTCCCCTACCAGGTCTCTTCAATGGCGGCGGCCTGACACAGTTGTTCTACCAAGCAGTTGGCGTCTTTTCCGTTTTCGCCTGGGCAGTGGTCACCGGTGGCATCCTGTTTGCCGTGCTGAAGTACACGGTCGGCATCCGCGTCTCGCCCGAAGAGGAATCGGAAGGTCTGGACGTCGGGGAACATGGCTACGGGGCTTACCACGGCTTCGTCTTGTCGACCACGCCGGAAGCGTAAGATTCGCGCCAGAACGTAAGGGCACAAATCCTGGGTGCAGCGAATGGCCGGCCGATCTTCGGCCGGCCATTTTGTTTGTTTTCCAGCCAGACCAAGGACTCATTCACCATTTGTCGTGAAGAGCGAACCGCAGTCGAGCAGACCGCTTCGGTGGAAGCATCGGCAGAAAGGCATATAACCCGCAAGGTTGATTGAGTTTTAGCAACCAGACCTGGACGCGCTACTAGAAAGATGGGTGCGACAAGCCTTCTCTTGAGCCGGGCGGGGCAGCCAACCTATAATAGCTCCCTTGCTGCAGTCCGAGAGTCCGCCGAGCGTGCGGCCGCCTGCGGCCACGGTCTGATCGACAATGACAGCGAGTCCGAGTCCGGAACCGAGCGAAGGCCCTCCGCGTGCCGACCAAGCCACAGAGTCGTCGCAAGGCTCTGGGGGCAGTCTAACGCCAAAGTCGCCCATTGAGCCGGAGAAAGTGCTCCCGCAGTCACCGGACGTGGCCGGAGTGGGTATGCCGCTGTCGGCCGAGGACACTCCGGCCCTGCACGACCGGATCAAGACCCTGCTGATCGGCAAGCCGCGTGATCTGGCCGATAAGTCGGTCTTCCACAGCGTGTCGCTCGTGGCCTTTCTGGCCTGGGTGGGATTGGGGGCCGACGGGCTGTCGTCATCCTGCTATGGACCCTCCGAGGCGTTCCATTCCCTGACGCAGCAATACAGCTATCTGGCCATTTTCCTGGCCCTGGCGATCGCCGGCACCGTCTTGATCATTTCGGCCTGCTACAGCCACCTGATCGAGGAGTTTCCTAGCGGCGGTGGGGGGTATCTGGTGGCGTCCAAGTTGCTGGGGCGATGGGTGGGGTCGATCGCCGGGTCAGCCTTGCTGGTGGACTACGTCTTGACGATCACCGTCTCGATCGCCGCGGCCGGCGATGCGCTGTTTGGCCTGCTCGGACCGAGCTGGATGGCCTGGAAGGTGCCGGCTGAGTATGCAGCCATTTTGTTCCTGATCGTGCTCAACCTGCGCGGCGTGAAGGAATCGATTCAGGTTCTGCTGCCGATCTTCGTCTTGTTCCTGGTCACCCACATGGTGCTCATCGGCGGAGCGATCCTGATGCACCTGGGCGACACCGGTCGTCTGGCAACGCAAATTGGCAGCCAATTGCAGACGGGAATTGCCGAGGTGGGAGTCGTGGCCCTCTTGGGACGGCTGATGCATGCTTACTCGCTCAGTGCCGGCACCTACACCGGAATCGAAGCGGTGTCCAACAGCATGCAGGTGATGCGCGAGCCGCGCGTCGAGACGGCCCAACGCACGATGCGCTACATGGCCATTTCGCTGGCCTTGGCTGCTGGTGGGCTGATCGTGGCCTATCTGCTGCTGGGCATCACGCGCGGCGGCACCAAGACCATGAATCAACTGCTCACCGAGGCTTTCATCTCCGACCTGGGGTTCGGCAGTTCGTCGATTGGAACGATGTTCCTGTTGGCGACACTGCTCTCAGAGGGGGCGTTGCTGGTCGTGGCGGCCCAGGCCGGGTTCATCGGTGGCCCGCGCGCCTTGGCCAACATGGCGCAGGACTCCTGGATGCCTCACTGGTTTGCCAACCTTTCCGAGCGGCTGGCCACGCACAATGGTGTGCTGTTGATGGGGTTGGCGGCTCTGGCGGCGTTGGCCTATACGCACGGCGACACTTCGGTATTGCTGACGATGTACGCGATCAACGTCTTCGTGACATTCTCTCTCTCCATGCTCGGCATGTGCCGGCACTGGTGGCGTCTCCGTCGGCGCAATCCACTGTGGCGGCGACGGCTCAGCCTGTTCGTTACAGGCACGGTGTTGTGTGTGGGAATCCTGCTGGTCACCGTATGGACCAAGTTCAACGAGGGTGCGTGGCGGACGATTGTCGTCACGGGTTCGCTGGTGGCCATTTGCTTCTTCGTCAATCGTTATTACCGCACGGTGGGAGTGAAACTAAGGAAGCTGGACAAGACTCTGGGACAACTGGTGACCACCGGCGAGCCGAACCTCGCCGAGCCCGATCCGGCCGCCCCCACGGCCATCGTGTTGGTGGGCAACTATAGCGGGTTGGGCATCCATACCATGCTCAATGCCATCCGCTTCGCACCGGACTATTTTCACAATTTCGTATTTCTCTCAGTGGGTGTGATGGACTCCGGCAACTTCAAGGGCAGCGCCGGTCTGGAAGAGTTGCGCGAGCACACGGCCGATTCGCTGAGCAAGTATCTGGATCTGGGACAAAGATTGGGAATGCCGTCGACCTCCTTCATGGCAATCGGCACAGACCCGGTCGACGATCTGGAACAGTTGTGCCTGACCGTGGCGCGCAAGTATCCCAAGTCGGTGGTGTTTGCGGGCCAATTGGTGTTTCAGAAGGACACCTGGCTGCACCGTCTGCTGCACAATCAGACGGCCTATTCGCTGCAGCGCCGCCTGCAATGGGCCGGCTTGCCGATGGTGATCCTGCCTACACGCGTGCGCTAGGTATTGGGAGCCGGTCCCCAAACGGGTTTGCCGATTCAGTTTTTCCAGCTACCCCGAATGGCGGTGGTGGTCCTGGGGCAGGTTCTTAGCGGTGACGTGCGTGCCTCGACGGCCGCGTGTGTTTCCTGGGCCCTGAGAAACGACTGTATGAGTTCACCACGAGATGATGAAACAGAGACTTCCGGCCTCCCCTTGTCGCGGTCCTCGGGCAACGAAGGCGCGGCCCAACCGCAGCCGACCGCGGGGGCCGTGGGATTGGAGCCGAATCAGCCGTTGAGCGATGGCCCCAGCGTGGTCGAGCGCATGAAGCGGGCCGTGATCGGCGCGCCGCGTAATCTGCAGGACAAGTCGGTCTTCCAGCACGTGTCGCTGGTGGCCTTTCTGGCCTGGGTGGGGTTGGGCGCGGACGGGTTGTCGTCGTCCTGTTACGGTCCGCCGGAGGCCTTCCATCATCTCGGTGAGCACGGCTACTTGGCCGTATTCCTGGCGGCCGCGATCGTCATGACCGTGTTGATTATCTCGGCCTGCTACAGCCACATCATTGAGGAGTTTCCCAGCGGCGGCGGCGGATACCTGGTCGCATCGAAACTCTTGGGCAATCGCGTGGGGGTTGTCTCCGGCTGCGCCCTGCTGGTCGACTACGTGCTCACCATCAGCGTTTCGATCGCGGCGGCCGGTGACGCCCTGTTCGGCTTGCTGGGGCCGCATTGGCTACACCTGAAGCTGCCGGCGGAGTTGGTGGCGATCGTGGTGCTGATCGTTCTCAACCTGCGGGGCGTGAAGGAATCGGTGCAGTTCCTGCTGCCGATCTTCGTACTCTTCCTGCTAACGCACGCAGCGCTGATCTTCGGCTCAATTCTCATGAACCTGAGTCACACCGGCACGGTCATCAGCAGCATTGCCACTGACGTCAGCGCCACCGCCCGAACGCCGGGACTGGGCATATTCTTCATGCTCAATCTGCTGCTGTACGCGTATTCGATGGGCGCCGGCACCTACACGGGGATCGAAGCGGTGTCCAACAGCATGCCCGTCATGCGCGAACCGCGTGTGGCCACCGCCAAACGCACCATGCGTTACATGGCCATTTCGCTGGCGGTGACGGCGGGCGGGCTGATCGTGGCCTACCTGCTGATGGGCATTACGCGGCCCGATGAGAGCGGCAAGACCATGAACCAGTTGCTCACCGAAGCCTTCGTGGAAGAAAGCGGGCTGAGCCGGCTGGGGCTGGGCACGGCGTTCATTCTGGCGACTCTCATCTCGGAAGGCGCCTTGTTGTTCGTAGCGGCTCAGGCCGGCTTTATCGATGGCCCGCGCGTCTTGGCCAACCTGGCCCACGACTCCTGGGCCCCGCGCTGGTTTGCCAACCTCTCGGAACGCCTGGCCACGCACAATGGCGTATTGCTGATGGGACTCTCGGCCTTGGCGGCCCTGCTGTACAGCCAAGGCAATATCGTCACGCTGATCATCATGTACTCGATCAACGTGTTCGTGACGTTCTCATTGTCGATGATCGGCATGTGCCGGCACTGGTATCGGCTGCGAGGGGAGCACCCGCTATGGCGGCGGCGGTTGGGCCTGTTTGCGGTGGGGGCCCTGATGTGCCTGCTGATCCTCGTGGTCACGATCGTCGAAAAGCTGGACGAAGGCGCCTGGCGCACGATTGTTGTCACGGGCACCCTGGTGGGCGTTTCCTTCTTCATCCACGGTTACTACCGCAAGGTGGGCTTCAAGCTGAAGAAGCTGGACCAGACGCTGGGAGAGCTCGTCCCCACTGGTGCGCCCAACCTGACTCCACCCGATCCCGAGCAGCCCACGGCCATCGTACTGGTGGGCGGCTACAGCGGGCTGGGAATCCACACCATGCTCAACGCGGTGCGTTTGGTGCCAGACCACTTCGCGAACTTCGTCTTCCTCTCGGTGGGCGTGGTCGATTCGGGCAATTTCAAGGGGGCCGGCGCCTTGCAGGACCTGCAGCGACATACGGAAGAGAACCTCGCGCGGTATGTGGATTTGGGCCAACGTCTGGGCATGCCGTCGGCCGCGATGATGTCGATCGGCACCGACGCCATCGACGAATTGGAACGGCTTTGCCTGGAAGCGATGCAGAAGTACCCTCGGTCGCTGATTTTCGCCGGACAACTGGTGTTCCAGAAGGACACCTGGCTGCACCGTCTGCTGCACAACCAGACGGCCTACGCCCTGCAGCGCCGCCTGCAGTGGGCCGGCTACCCGATGATTATCTTGCCGACGCGCGTGCGGTAGAGTTGCGTGCGGATGTGCAGCGATTATCCCGGTCCACCCTCTCCGAGGCCCATCCATGGAACTCCGCCCTCTTGGCCAAACCGGCATCGCCATTTCGCCTATCGCCTTGGGCTGCTGGCCCATCGCGGGATTGACCAGCCCCGGAGCCAACGACGCCGATAGCCGAGCGACCATCGCCGCCTGCTTCGAGCTGGGAATCAACCATCTCGACACCGCCTACCTCTATGGCCGGCGGGGCGAAAGCGAGCGGCTGATCGCCGAGGCCACGGTTGGCCGTCGGGAACAGTTGGTGATCGCCACCAAAGGCGGGCTGCACTGGGGCGAGGAGGGGAAACAGGTCCACGACGCGCGTCCCGCGACCCTGGCTCGCGAATGTGAGGAAAGCCTTCGCCGCCTGCGGACCGACCGCGTGGAGTTCTACTACCTGCACGCGCCCGACCCACAGGTGCCGGTCGCCGAGTCGGCCGGTGCCATCGGGCGTCTGATCGAGCAAGGCAAGGTCCGTGCGGCCGGGGTGTCCAATGTCTCGCTGGAACAACTCCAGGCCTTTGCGGCGGAGTGCCCCTTGGCCGCCTATCAGCCGCCGTACAACATGCTGCAGCGCGAGATCGAGGCCCACACCCTGCCCTGGTGCCGAGAACGGCAGGTGGCGGTCCTTGTGTATTGGCCGCTGTTGAAAGGGCTGTTGGCTGGCAAGCTGCCACGCGATCACGTCTTCGCGTCCACCGACAGCCGGCTGAAGTATCCCATGTTCCACGGCCAGCAGTGGCAGCAGAATCAGGATCTGCTGGATCGCCTGCGGACCATTGCCGAAGCGGCAGGGCACAGCGTGGCTGAACTGGTCCTGAATTGGACCATCCACCAGCCAGGCATCACCGCGGCGCTGTGCGGAGCGAAACGGCCTGAACAGATCCGGGAAGACGCCGGTGGTGCAGGGTGGCGGCTGACGGCGGAACAACTGCACCAGATCGACCAGGCTCTGGCGGAACGGGAACTGGCTGCAGGCCGAAATCCCGTCTAGCTCAACGGTTTCCGCATCTCGCGTGCCATCCGCAAGGCTTACCTCGCCGCTACACCAGCCATGGCACCAGCGGATTACGAGCGGGATCAAGCGATCGCCGCTTGCCTGGCACAAGGCTTGGTGTATGGTTGCCTGACTGCCTGTCGTTTGGTGTGGAGAGAAGCCTCATGCCTCGCATAGCCGGCGCCCTGGCCGTTGTGGCCACGATTGCCTTTTGCATCGGATTCAACGTCTATCGTTATCCGATGGTCTGGGACATGATCAATGGTCCCGAAGGGGTGACGCACGCGAAGACGGCCAAAACGTCATCTTCGGAAAAGGCGGCAGCCTCCAGCGAATCAAAACGGCCGTACGGCGCGGATCAGACCAAAGACACGAGCATCGCCTCCAAGAAGACCAAGGAAACAACCCCCACGGCTTCTATCGGTGGGGCGTCGGCTGGGCAAGGCAGTTTGAAGAACCCGTCCCCAAACCGCAACAGCCCGTCCGCGCGGCCTGAAGGAACGGACTCGCCAAGCGGTTCCGGCGCCGGCTCGAAGAAGACCGCGCCGAACGGGGGCAAGACCGGTTCATCAGGCAAGACTGCGGACAAGCACAAGGCGCTGGACGAAGAAGTCTCGTCGGACTCTTATGCCGAGGACAGCCACTCTGACGATTCCTCCGCGCCACCCAAGCCGAAGTCGAACGAATCCAAAGCGAGCGGGTCCAAGAAGACCAGCCTGGCGAAAGACACGTTCCACAAGCCGGGCGACAAGAAGACGGACGTGCAGAAGTCTGCGCCAAGGCACGAGACGGCGCGCCCCTATGACGACGCGCAGGAGACAGACCAGGGCGCGCCGGAAAGTCTATCCCACGACGACGAGCCATCGAACGGCTATGAGACTGGTTTCGAGGGTGACTCATCGTTCCCGCTACGGTCGCCAAAGTCGAAGAAGCCGGCCAACGTGGAGACGGCCTCGAAAGGCCGATTGGTCCCGGTAACGCCCGCGGACGGCGAGGGCACGGCTCGTTCCCACGGCGTGGGGCAGATCTCAGACGAGCGTCGAGGCAACGCTGGTTATCGGAACGAGGCAGCGGATCGAACGGTGCGCCGCCTGCCCTCCTTGAGCCCTCAGGCGATGCACAATCCCAATTTGACTGTGTCCACGGATACGGTCCCCTTCTATCCGTCGACCGGGATGTGATGAGCGTTGCAACCCCATCCGAGCTTCGTCGCACAACTTGAAGAATCTCAAATCGATCGGCTTGCCGAGAGCATGGCCCGGGCCTTCTTTCATGATCCGGCTGCCCAACTCATCTTGCCCCAGGAGCCGAGCCGCCTGAAAGCGCTGAAGTGGATGATGCGAACCGCAATCGGTTACGGGTTGCGGTACGGAACGGTTTCGGTCACAGACCAGTCGGACGGAGCGGCGATCTGGCTGCCGCCGAGCCAGTCGCACTTTTCGTTCTCTCAGGCCATGCACACGGGGATGCTGGGGGCGCCGTTGCGGTTTGGCTGCGGGGCGCTACTGCGATTGGTGCGGATGGCCAATTGGCTGGAGGCGCCGCACAAGCGTATCGCGTCCCAACCCCACTGGTACTTGTTGCTGCTTGCAGTGGATCCCGACCGGCAGAGCCAAGGACTAGGCAGGAACCTGATCCAGCCAGGGCTCAGCCGTGCCGATGCGGAAGGACTGCCCTGTTACCTGGAGACGTTCAACGAACACTCCGTGCTCTTCTATGAGAAGCACGGCTTTTGCATGAAATACCAGGGCCAACTGCCAAGCGGACCGACGTTCTGGTCGCTGCTGCGACCGGGCGAGCAGGCAGACGGAAGCGCCGGGCGATAAGCCAAACGTCCCGGTCGGCCTCTTGTGCCAATGAAAGCAGCGGCACGCGGCGCGGTGCGAGCGACTCGCTTGCGGCGAGTCGAACCCTTACTCATCGTCGGGCAGGTCGGGGCTCAAGGCCACACATTCGCTGACCGGGATGCGCATGTCCATGGGCTGACCGAAATCGGCGTGATCGAAGTACTCGCCGGCTCCGCCTGCGGCCCGAGCCAAGGCGAAGGCCGCGATGGCGATGTTCTTTGCCCTCTCGACCGAGAGCCGCTTGGCACACAACAAGGGCCAGCAGACGCCCAGCCAAACGCAAGCGATGGCCGCATCCACGTTCACGGCCAGCACATTCCGCGTGACGCCGGCGTGGCGCATGGCAAAGGCCAATTGATGGTAGAAATCGAAGAAGGCATGGTAGACGGAGATGCTTTCCAGGAAGCGCGTGAGGACCTGCTCGCGCGGATCGTAATTGACCTCGTCGTTGCGATACACGGGGTGCCCCAGACAGGGCACGCGCTGGAAGGCCACGTCCTGTTCGGCCGCCGCTCGTTTGCGGCGGAGGAGGTCGGCGGTCAGGTCGTGAGCCTTCTGAGCCACCAGGTCTTTGCAGGACGCGTCGTACGGATCGACGAGGGCCGAGTTGGCGAAACTGTCGATCATCAGGGCCACGGCTTCGCGGCCGTTGCCGCCATGCACGTCACCGATCGCGGCCAGCGTGGCGATCATGGCCGTGTGCGGGCTATTGCCGGCCGAGGCCGAGAGTTTGGCGGCCTGGGCCGAAATCGTGCCCGGCCCGTTGGACAGCGCGGCGATAAGCGTCTTCTCTACCAGATCGGCCTCAAAGGGTTTGGCCGGCGGATGGCCGGTCCAACTCAGGACCAAGGCATGACCGAAGGAACGGGTTTCCATCAGATGCAGGGCGCTGCGTCCGTAGATGCGCGGCGTAGCCCCATCGTTGGACGAAGCATGGCTGGCGTTGCGCATTTCACGGCGCGCCGTCATGCGGCCGAACTGCGTGCGGTGGAACTGCTCGATCTGCTCCTTATAGGGAGAGGGAATCGTTCCTTCACCCAACACCAGGGCCGGCGGTAGCCGCGTGCCCAGCTTGCCCATATTCTTCAGCCAGGGGTTGAGACGAAGCGGACTATAGTGCCGATAGTCGCGTTCACGCTCCAGCACGTCGTAGAGCACGCGTACGGCCTCCGGCAGATCGTGCAGGGCCTGAACTCGCAGGCCACGGTTGGGGCGGCAGTCGGGCGGGAAAGTCATGCCGGGCGTGAAGGGGGGAACGCCGAGGTAAGCGTCGAAGATGGCCATTTTGTCCCGCGCGCTGGTCCCAGCGCCTTCCACTACGGCGCCCGCATGCCCCAGCGACAAATGACGGTCGTCGGCAATCGTACCGCCCACATAGACGACGATCGGCTTGGGGAACCCCACTTCCTGCATCCACTGCACGGCCATCTGCTCGTACAGCCCGCCGGGCTCCACGTAGAGCACGATCACCTGGGTGAACTCATCGTGCAGGGCCAACTCCAGCAGATCGCGCAGCGGGGTGAGAATCAGTTGATCCTTGCCGGTGGAGATGCCGAAACGCGTGCCGAAGCCCGCGCCGTAGAGATAGGAGGCAATCGTGTTGACCATGTTTCCACTATTGGAAATGATGGTCGCGCTGCCGGGATGGAAGGTTTCTTCGGGCGCATCGCCGCCCACGGCGCCAATCCGCACATGGTCGGCGACGTTGATCACGCCCAAGGTGTTGCCGCCGATGACGTCAATCTGCTCTGAGGAGCAGAGCTTGTGGATCTTGGCCGAGACCTCGATCGACACGTGCTCGGTGATGATGAAGATCGTCTGCACGCTGCCCGAGGCGGCTTTGACCACATTCTTGACCTCCCCGTAGACGGCCTCGGGGGGGGAGTAGATGATGATCTTGTTAGGTCGGCCTTCGGGCGGCAAGTGCTCCAGCAAGTCGGCATAGTCGGAGAAGACCGGCAAGGTGCTTTGTTCCAAGGGGATTTCGCCACCGCCGCGTCCCAGGGCCCAGCCGCCGACGATGTTCGCGGCATAGCGCTGGCTGATTTCCGTGACTTTGGCCGCTTCGCGACCCGTGATGTTGGAGACGGCTACTCGGTCACCCCGACACAACAGATCCGTCAACGATTTAGCGTGCATTACGCGGTGTTCCTGTCGGATGGAAGCGTGGTGAAGTGTCTTTCAGCAGAGGGCAGATCCAAGGGCGATTTGGCACAAATCAGGCCGTCTTCCTGTCGGACGGGAGCGTGGCCAAGTACTTGCAGAGTTGGCCGGCATACTGGGCGACCATGGTGATCGGCGTGTCGTGACCGAAGATTGTGTAGGGCCAGCCCAGTTCTTCCAGGCAGCGCTGCAAGGCCAGCAGGCCGGGCACCAAGCGCGGCCCGCCGCGGCCTACGATCACAGGCAGTTCGGTCGACCGGCGCGGGGCGTACTCGGCCAGGGCGTCGGCGATGGCCTGGAAGGTCACGTCGATCCGCGTGTTGTTGGCCTTTCCGCCGAGGATCAACAGTACGCCGGCCTTGGCCAGCTTGTGCTTGAAGCAGATGCCAGCCGTGCCGCGCATGCGATCGTAGGGCGGATTGCCGCCAAAATCGGAGAGAAACATGGGATCGCCGCCGGATTGCATGAGGGTCTCGATGATGATCGTCGAGGCCCCGCCGCCGAAGAGGATCGGCAGCACACCGCTGCCGCCCAGCTCGCTGACGTGCGCCTGCCCCTGATAGGATTTGACGTTCCAGCGGTCCATTTCCTCCTGGAACTCGCTGACGTTCTCGGGGTACTCGGGCAGCTCCAGTTCGAGATTGCGGTGCTTGAAATTGGCCTCGTCGAAGACGGCCTTGAAATCGCAGGCCACAGGGCGGTGATCCTCGCTGATACGCCAAGGATTGACTTCGCACATCTTCATTCCCGACGTGATGAACATATCCCACAGGTTCACCAGGGCCCGGGACATAGGGCTGATCACGGGGCGCGGACAACCGAGGGCTTCCAGCAACTCACCGGCCTGATAGGCGTCGAGACCCTGGTAGACGTCAACCGGGAAGCTCCGCTTTTCACTGTCGGGGATCGATTCGACATCCATTCCGCCGCGGAGCGAGAGGGTCAGGATCGGCGACAGATAGCGCGAATCGTAGGTGATCGCCGTGTAGACCTCGTTTGCGGCAGGCACATGCTACACGAGATAGGAGGTTCGCGCCAAGCGGCCTTTGTGCTCGGCCGCGGACAAACGCTTGAGGGCGCGCACGGCGTCGGAAACGGCGCTGACTTGCTCCACAAGCCCCGCCTTGCCGCGCCCCCCGGCAAGGATGTCGGCCTTGGCTACGGCCGATTTCCACCGCGCCAGGCAATCCTGCACCGTCTTGCGTTCGGCGGGCCACTCCAGGAACTCCGGGACGGGCACGGCGTAGCGTGGGGCCAATTCCCGCAAGAACGTCAACTCGCCAACCTCGTGTGACATGATCGAACTGCTCCTGGGATCAAGCCGTGGGCCTGGTTGCGTCCACAGCGAGGTGCTTACGCCTGCTAGCATTCTCATGAAGAGCGTCCGAAGCTGCAAGTGGTCTGGTGGCCACCGTCAATCACCGGCCATTTGCCGGAATAAGCGGGCGGAATTGAGAAAGAACGGTTGTATTCATCGCGAGAATGTCGAAGGGACTCTCTGCCTGCCCCGTCCGCAGAGGGAAGCAAGGCTGGCTGGCGCGACGAGTGATCCGAACTCAAGGGACCGACGTGCTCGAGTCGCCCCACAATGGCTTGACCTGCTGGGCATTCCAGCGATCCCACGACGATTGCAGATCCCGGACCGTTTCGGGCTTTTGCGTCGCGAGGTCCTGAGTCTCGCCAATGTCTTCGGAGAGGTGGTAGAGAGCGGGCGATGGAGGCACCTGGCCCTTGTCTTCTCGGGCCCGGACCAACTTCCAGTCACCGGCACGAACGGCCATTTGCTCTCCGAATCGCCAATACAGGGTCTGGTGCGGCGGACCAGACTTCTCTCCTTGGAGATAGGGCAACAGATTCACGCCGTCGAGTTTCCACTCGGGTTTGGCCGGAACTCCGGCTGCGGCCAGGCCGGTGGGCAACAGGTCTAGGGCGATCACCGGTTGTGAGTAGACCGCTCCTGCCGGCAGCACGCTCTTCCATTGCATGATGAAGGGAACGCGAATCCCGCCCTCGAAGAGGTTGCTCTTGGAGCCTCGCAACGGACCATTGCTGCCGCTGCTCTTGGGATAGGAGCCGTTGTCGCTGAGGAACACAACCAGGGTTTGTTCCTCCAGCCGCGTTTGGCGCAGGGCGGCCAGGATCGAACCGACGGCCTGATCCATGGACCATAGCAGAGCAGCCATCTTTCGCCGCTTGGGTGGTTTGAGTTGGTTGAATTTCTGTTCCAGGTCGGTCGGAACGTCCAGGGGTTCGTGGACGGCCAGAAAGGGCACGTACAGGAACCAAGGCTCTTGACGATGTCGGCCGATGAACTCCGCCGCATCGCGGGCCATGGCGTCGTTGATATAGGCATCGTCCTTGTCCGATTGCATGTTGCGGTACTTCGTTAGCGGGGGGAGCTTTTTCTGGCCCGGATACCAGATCGACTCGGTGAAGCCCCGATCTTGGGCACCGTATCCCGGCAGATGCGAATTACCCAAATGCCATTTTCCGACGTGGCCGGTCGCGTAGCCAGCATCGCGGAAGTAGTTGGCCATGGTCCGCTCGCTCTGAGGCATTCCCCCTGGATACTTGTCGGCGCCGGGCAGGTTCAACTCGTGACCGAAACGGGTCTGATAGCGGCCTGTCATGATCCCTGCCCGGCAAGGGCTGCACACCGGCGCCGAAACGTAGCCGTCGGTGAAGCGAATTCCGTCACGGGCCAAACCATCGATGTTCGGCGTGGGGATGTCCTTGCAGCCGTAAGCGCCAATATCGCCATAGCCCAGGTCATCGGCCACCAGCAACAGGACATTGGGCCGCACGGTGTCACTCCAGGTCGAGACGGTCCAGGCGAAGGGCAAGAAACAGAGAATCGCGTGCATGGCTTTCATCCAGAGACACCCTCACGAGCAACGAATTACAGGGCCGTATGGCGTCATTTGTCTGATCCGGTCGAGGCGCGAGCCACAGGCTGCCAGTCGGGATGCAGGATGCGGAGGATGGCTTGCAGCGGGACACGGACCCAAGCTGGCCGCCGGTCCAGCTCCAGCGACAACTCGGCCAAGGCCTCTTCCAGAACTCCGATCGTCAGCAAGGTCCGCAGCTCATCAGGGTCCGCGGGCAGGAATGCGGCCCCCTTGGCAGCATCCAGGTATCCGCTGAGAAAACGAGTCGCAATCCAGACCAGCCAGAGCCAGTACCAGGGCTCCAGGCTCTCCAGCTTCGCCGGCAGCGGGCCTTCAGCCTCCGCCAGCAGGCCAGCGTAGGCCACCTGGTGAAACGAGCGGAGCATCGTGGCTACGTCGCGCAGGGCGGAGAACTTGCCGCGCCGCTCGCTCATCGACTGCAAGGGGTTTCCATCGAAGTCGGTGATCGCAAAGTTCTTGCCGGTGTAGAGCAGTTGCCCCAGGTGGTAGTTTCCATGGCACCGAATGCGCAGAGACTGGAAGCGGCCGTCGCGCATGATCCGCAGGCGGTCGCGGATCTCGCGATCCGCATCGAGGACGGCCTGGGCTTCGCTCTTGGCCGGCTCGGGAAGGCTCGATAAGCTATTGCGCAGCGACTGCAATCCCCGGGCGCGAAGTTGGTGCAGGGCCTGGTACTGCGAGCGTTGAAAGAAGGGGGTGAAAGGCTCGGGAGCGAAGGCCGGGTCCTCGCAGTCGGAGGCCAAGACCTGGTGCAGTTCGGCCGTGCGCCGGCCAAGCAAGACCGCCTGGGAAAAGTAGAATCCGCAGAGTTGGGCGATCTCTTCCGGCGGTTCCCGCGTCGCGCCAGCGAGGGGATCGAGGGGCGGCATGGGCCAGGTGGCTCCGGCAGCGATTCGGGCCGCGGCCTCCTCGAAGTACTGGCCCAACGCATCGAGCGTGTGCTGCCAGCCGGTGGCCTCGTGGCGCACATACTGCCGAAGCACGGCCAGGGTCATGAGTTCCTGGTCCGAGCGGCGAATTTGAAGGGAGCCAGCCAGCGCGGGGACGTGGGGAAACGCGCGGTCGGTCAGGAAGCGGCCGATTTCCAGGTCGGGATGGATCACCGGATCCAGCTTGCGGAAGGCCTTCAGCAGCAGTTGTTCGCCAAAGGCGGCCGTGACACGCCGTGGCTCGACTCTGACCAGCGTGGCGTTGAGACGGTTGTGGTCGCCAGCCGGAAGCAGCGAGGGAAGAACCTGCCGCGTAGTGCTGATCACTTCCATCTGTTTGTTTGGGAAACGACGTTTGCGGACGATCGCGTCCAGCAGCAGTGAGGCGAACTGCTCGTCGGCCAAGGCGTCGTACAACAACCCCTCTTCGTGCCCGACCGCCTTGATCCGCGCCAGGACGGCCTGGGGGAACCGCTCCTGGACAATTTGTGCCGCCTCACCACTGCAGAAAGCCACCGGGAGGGCGTGCATTTCGAGGCTGCCATCGCCATGCTCGGCCTGAAGCACCAGCAGGTAGACCACCTGGGTGCGGCGAGCCATGCGAATGGTGTCCAGGATGCGGACCGATTCGATCTTGCGTTGCCCCGGCTCCGAGGCCATCAGACGCCCGAGGTACAAGGCGAGATGCCGCTCCAGCAGTCCGCGGGCGCGGCCTTCGAAGGCGTTCTCCCAACCGCCGTTGACGGTCAGCTCCAAGTGCAATGGCCTTGTCTGCGTGGCGATCGCCGGCGTCTGCTGAGGCTCCAGCGTAAACCAATAGAAACCGTAAGGGCCCAGCGTGAATCCGTAGGGCTGCTCGCCGATGGGGCGAAAACGCGTCTGCCCGAAGGCCTCCAGGGGCACCATGCCTCGAAACCGCGATAAGTCCAACTCGACCTGCTGGGCGAAACGGGAGAGGTTGGCCACGACCAGGGCGCGCTGGTCGCCGTACTCGCGCAGGAAGGATAAGACCCGATGATTGGAGGAAAGAAGAAACTCCAGTGATCCGCGTCCGAAGGCCGCAATCCGTTTGCGCAGGCCGATAAGGCGCCGCATCCACCACAGCAATGACTGGGGATTGCTTTCCTGGGCCTCGACATTGACGCTCTCGTAATGAAATTGGGGATCGATGATCACGGGCAGATACAACCGCTGCGGATTGGCACGCGAAAAACCGGCGTTGCGGTCGCCGCTCCACTGCATGGGCGTGCGTACGCCATTGCGGTCGCCCAGGTAGACGTTGTCGCCCATGCCGATCTCATCGCCGTAATAGATGATGGGACTGCCGGGCATGGAGAAGAGCAGCGTGTTCATCAGTTCGATTGCCCGGCGGTCGTTGTTCAGCAGCGGCGCCAGGCGGCGGCGGATGCCCAGGTTGAGGCGCATTTCGCGGTCGCGCGCGTAGGCCTGGTACATGTAGTCCCGCTCGCGATCGGTGACCATCTCCAGGGTTAGTTCGTCGTGGTTGCGGAGGAAGGTGGCCCATTGGCAATTGTCGGGAATGGCCGGGGTTTGCTGCATGATGTCCACGATCGGGTAGCGATCTTCCATGCGCAGGGACATGAACAATCGCGGCATGATCGGGAAGTGGAAGTTCATGTGGCATTCGTCGCCGGCACCGAAGTAGGCGGCGGCATCCTCGGGCCACTGGTTGGCTTCGGCCAGCAGTACGCGATTGCGATAGCGCTCGTCGAGATGGGCACGAATCTCGCGGAGGAAGGCGTGCGTTTCGGGCAGGTTTTCGCAACTGGTGCCTTCGCGCTCAAAGAGATAGGGAACCGCATCCAGGCGCAGGCCGTCCACACCGCGCCGCATCCAGAAGTCGAGCAACTGCAGCACGGCCTTGCGGACCTCCGGGTTGTCGAAATTGAGTTCCGGCTGGTGCGCGTAGAAGCGGTGCCAGTAGTAGGCCTTGGCCACTGGGTCGTGAGTCCAGTTGGATGGTTCGAAGTCCTTGAAGATGATGCGCGCACTCTTGTACTTGGTCGGGGTGTTGCTCCAGACGTAGAAATCGCGTTCCCGGCTGCCGGGCGGCGCCTTGCGCGCGCGGCGGAACCAGGGATGCTGGTCGGAAGTGTGATTGATCACCAGTTCGGTGATGACGCGGATGCCGCGGCGATGGGCCTCACGCAAGAAGAGCATGAAGTCCTGAAGCGAGCCGTAGGAATTGTGGACGTCGGTGTAGTCGGCGATGTCGTAGCCATCGTCCTTCAGCGGCGAAGGGTAGAACGGCAGCAGCCACACCGTGTTGACACCCAATTCTTCCAAGTAATGGAGCTTGGAAGTCAGACCGCGAAAGTCGCCGATGCCATCCCCTTCGCTGTCGTAGAAGGCGCGCACGTGGGTCTGGTAGATGATGGCGTCTTTGTACCACAGTGGGTCGTCGGCAAGCGTGGTCGCGTCAGGGCGATCCTGCATCAGCCATATCTCCCTACAGCGGCTGCAACAAGTCATGGAGGGGCCGCGCACACCGGGACCAGCGCCTCGACACGCTCCCTTCCTATCTCGGAACATCCGTATTGTTGGCCTAATCGCCTTGGCGAGCAATGCGGAAACCAGCCCTGGCCGTTCGGCGAGACAACTGACGGTGATCTCAGGCACAATGCAACGCCCGGCGGTGATCCTTGTTGCAGCCAATCCGCGTTGCATCGACGTAAGACGTTTGTATGGCTGCTATTACGACGTTGGACGGCAAATCACGCGAAACAACCACTATGGACGGGGTTGTTGCATCCGTGTGAGGGACACTGGATTGTGGACATCCGGTTTTGGGCGTCGGATATTGAGGTCGATGAACGCGGATACGCGAGAAGGCCACTGCCCACCTGCGTTGATCGGTGTCTAGCTGCGGCCCCTTTGTCATGGGCAGCGCGGACCGGGTGATGAGATCCCGGGCTAGCGCGTGTCACGTGGACGTGCAACGCGTGGCTTCGCGTCGTTTTCGGAATCGAATGGGCGAAAGAACGCGAAATGTTGACGGGATGCGATCGGCAGGCCCACACGACCCATGCTCGCGGCTTCATGCGTTGATGTTTCGCGGCGGAGAGGAGGGCACCTCTTGCCGGTTCTGAAGGCACTGTCTATCATAGACTTACGGCGAACCGCTGCCGCCCGCTTGGGCGGAAAGCCGTGTGCGGCAGGTCACGATCGATGCGAGCGAACGAAAACGTACGTCGGCAGATTGCCTGGGAGGCGGCCCGGATCTTAGGGCACCGCGAGGAGACCGAGTTGTATCGGGCCAAGTGGAAGGCCACGCTGAAGGTGGCCGGTCCGACGCCTTTCCCCAGCGACATCCCAGGGAACCGCGAGATCCGCAGCCAGTTGAACCGGCTGGAAAGCTCGCTGGAGCGGGATCGATTCGGACTCTCGGAAGAGCAAAGCTCCATCAGCGGCCCACCGCCGGGCGATCGCTTCCGCCTGTACGAAACGCTGCTGTATCCGTTGGAGCAGGTGCGCGAGAATCGGCATAAGCACCCTGAGGGAGACGTGCTCTATCACAGCTTGCAGGTCTTCGAGTTGGCGCGCCGTGAATTGCCCTACGACGAGGAGTTCCTGCTGGCAGCGCTCCTGCACGATGTGGGCAAGGCGATCGATCCTCTGGAGCACGTCTTGGCGGGCCTGGACGCGCTGGATGGCTCGATCACCCTGCGCACGGCCTGGTTCATCGAGCACCATACCGAGGCGTTGAAGCTCCACGACGGCACGCTCGGCGTGCGTGCCCGACGACGATTGCAGTCCTCGGAAGACTTCCAGGAGTTGCAGATCCTGGCAGACTGCGACCGCAAGGGCCGGGCGCGGGGAGTGGCCGTGGGCGACGTGCAGGACGCGCTGCAATATGTGCGCGCCCTGGCCGCGGAGAACGAAGCGTAACGCCAACCCGCGCACGGTCCGCAGCGGTCAGTTCTTCTTCAATTCGGCCATGACCCGGTCCGTGATCGCCTGGACCAGGGCTTCCATGTCCAGCCCGGCGGCCGGAGCAGCCGGATTGGCGGTTGGCGCTTGGCCGTTGCCGCCTTCGGGATGGGCGAAGCTCGGCGGAGTGAAGGCCCGGTGGTCCACGCCGGTCTGCTTCCAGCTTTCGCGGAACACGTCGTTGGCGCAGATATCGCAGTTCTTCACTTCGCTGCGCGGATCGGCGAAGCCCCACTTGCCCTTGAGGTCCAGGAGGGCCCGGGCCTCGGGCTCGGTGAAGTAGTTGACGTTGCCCAGCCCGCGCGAAAGCATCAGGATCCGGCAGTAGGCATCGAGGATCTCGGTCCACCAGTAGGCGCGTTCCACCGTTTCGCCGTAGCTCACGGTGCCGTGGTTGGCGAGGATGATGACGTTGGTCTTCTCGACGAAGGGCAGGATCGTGTCGGCGAAGTCCTTGCCGCCGGGAATCGCGTACTTGGTGATCGGCACGTCGCCGAGGAAGATCTCCACCTCGGGCAAGACGCATTGCGGGACCGGCTCGCGCGCGATGCCGAAGGCCGTGGCGTGCGGCGGATGGCAATGGACCACGGACTTCACTT
>CALARR010000364.1 GCA_937889015.1 uncultured Planctomycetales bacterium
ACTTCGACGACGCCCAGGTAGAAAGGAGTCTGGATGGTCACCGGTTTCTGCGGTCCCTCGGCCAGGATTCGTTTTGCGGTACGCTCTTGGGCGGTCTTCACGTAATGCTCGCGGCAGTGCTTGAGGGCCGCTTCGATGCCCGCCGGGGCCGAGCCCATCAGGAACTGGCCCTCTGGAATGAGGACGAAACGCATGCCCAGCGAATTGGCGAATTCCTTGGGCAACGCGGTGGGGCGTGCGGTGCGCGTGCCCTTTTCGAGTTGGGCGAGACGTTTTTCGACGGCCGATCGCTGGGCGCCGGGTTCCAGCAGTCCCAGGGCCTCTTGGTACCAGTGGGCCGCGCGCTGCGTGGCGGGCTCGCGGAACATACCCCCGGCCTTCTGGGCATAATTCCACCAAAGATTGGCCAGATTGGCCAGATCCTCGCCCGACGGCAGCGCCGCGGCGCTGGTCGTGAGGCGGAGTTCCGCCTCGGCCGCGGCCTTCGCCAGTTCGTCGTTGCCCTGGACGAGATGCGGCAGGCCGCGATCCCAATCGACCAGCAGCAGGCCGTACCAGCGGCCGAGCGTGGTATGGGCCTGGGCGTCGTCGGGCGATTTCTGCAAGGTGGCCTGGGCCTGGCGCACCTCGACGGCATAGCGGCGGAGCCGATCCAGTCGCTCGCGACGATCGCGGATCTGGGTGCGGAAATCCTTGGCCGCCTGGCGCGACCAGACCTTGCCCAACAAGGCGTCCAGTTCCTGGAGCAGGTCCAGGCGGTCGGTCACCAGGGCCTCGTCCAGCAGGCGGTCGGCGGCCATGACCAGCGACTCGATCCGCTTGGCGTCCGTGGCCGCGTCGGCCTGCGACTTCCACAGATCCCGCTCGATCAGCAGGACGTCGATCACGAAGGATGCGTTGAGCTGGTCCGCGATGTTGAACATCAGGTCCACGTCGCCCGCGGCCGCGGCCAACTCGCCTGCACAGAGCAATAGCACGAAGCGCTCGTCCGGCTTGGTGGACAGTTTTTCGGCGTCGGCCAGCATGCGACGGGCCAGCTCGGTCTGGGCCAGGGCGGTCTTGGCCTGATCGACATGGTAGCTCTTGTGGGTCTGCTTGCGCAAGGGCTCCTGGGCTTCGGCCGGAGGGGGCTCGGACTTCTGGGCCAGCGCGGACGCGGCGGGCGACAGCGGAGTATTGGGCTTCTCTGCGCCCGGCTCTGACGACGAAGCGGCCGGGACCGACTCTTCGCGCACCGACTCGGACATCGATTCGTCGGCCTTGGGCGCATCGGGCGCGCTGGAGGGTGCGGCCGCCGGGTTAGACGCGTCGGCGACCGTGGCCACGGCGCGCGGCTCGACGGGCGCCGAGTCCGCGCCTTCCGGGGTGAAGGCCACGCGGAAGCCGAGCCACGCCTTGCGCGTCTTGGCCGGTTGGTCGTTCCGCCAGGTCGAACGGCAAACGAGAGATGAATCGTTCCAGCTTCCCCCACGCAACGCTCGACGATCTTCGATTTCCGTGGTGGGGAACGAGGGCGCCAGTTGCGCAAAACGATCGACCTCGGGTCCATGGGCACACCACTCGGCCACGTTGCCCTGCATGTCGAACAGTCCCCAGCCGTTGGGCTCCTTGGTTCCGACCGGATGTGCGATCCGCCCAGCGCCGGTCCCGAACCACGTACTGCGGTTGAATGCCGGCCCCCAACCCTTGGGCTCGACTTTGCCCAAGCTCGGAGCGCGGCAGGCGTATTCCCATTCGGCTTCGCAGGGCAAGCGGTAGGTCCGGCCTGCGCCCCGCTCCTCGGGCGTGTCCGACAAGCGCTTGCAGAACTCCACCGCGTCGTTCCAACTCACGCTCTCCACGGGCAACGTCGGGGCGTCGGGCGATTGGACAAATTCGCTGGGATTAGCCCCCAGGACGGCCTGGTACTGGGCCTGGGTCACTTCGCAAACGCCCAGGTAGTAGGCGTTGCGGATCACGACCTGGGTCTGCGGCCCCTCGGCCAACAACTTCTTCTCCGTGGCGGCGTGCGAGGCAGAATTGTAGCGTTGGCGGCAGTATTCAATGGCCTCCTCGATGTCCTCGCGGCCGGCGCCCATCATGAACTGGCCGCGCGGGATCAGCACGAGTTCCATCCCGATGGAATTGGTCAGCCGCTCGGGGAGAGCCGCCTTGGGCCGGGCCGGTTCAGACGTCGCCGCCTGGGTTGCCGGCGCGGTGGTTGCGATGGCGGCCTCGGGGGAAGTCGAAACCGGCGCGGCGATAGGCGTCGCCGACTCGGTCGGTAAGGCGGTGGGAACGGGTGCGTCCGGCTCAGGCGTTGCCATTTGATGGACCACGGTGTCTGGCTGGGGCAATTCAGAGTCTGCACTGCGGAAGGCGAACAGGCCCACCAACAGGACCACCACGCCCGCGGCGGCGATGAGAGACCCCAAGATCACGGGCGAAAAGACGGACGGCCGTGCGGAGGGGCCGGCCGAGGCTTGCTGCGTGGCCAACTCCAATTGGGCCCGAAGTTGGGCATCGTAGGCCGCCTTCTTTTCCGGCTTCAGCAGGCACAACTGGGCCGCAGCCACCTCGTTGAGCAGCTTCTGCGACAAGGGACTGTGCGGGCCGGTCTGGAAGGTGCGCAGATGGGCCATCTGCCGATCTGCCGCGCGCTGGATCACGTTGGCGTTGGCCTCGAACCGCTCGATGCCCAGCAGGCGGTAGTGGTTGGGCGGCTGATCCTTGGGCGGAATGCCCAGCCACTCGTAATACGGGTCCAGGGGCGCGTGGGTCGGCTGCTTTTCCATGGGCTGTATTCCTACTCTCCATGAGGAGCCTACCCGGAAGTCACACCACGAGTCAATCGTGTGCCACAAACGTGACCGGAAGTTCTTGATTGTCCACTAGTGGGGGATGATAATGGTAGGGTCGGGCGTCTTGTTCCCAGGGGTCCGCTGCGCACCGGACCACGACCCAAGGTCGCGGTCTGGGGTTTGCGTTCTGCGCGCCGGGCTTGGTTTGCGCCAGGGCCGACCGCGCCGGAGCCCGGGCACGTGTGCGTCCGGCGCGGCG
>CALARR010000365.1 GCA_937889015.1 uncultured Planctomycetales bacterium
TCGGTCTTGCAGGGCCGCCCGAGGTGGCTGGGGTGGTTCTGGGATAGGTTCTTGGAGCCGGTCCCAGAACCTGCAGGCAATTCGATCGTCCGTGAGTGGATCGCCACAACTGGCCGGCGATGCAGACGAGGACTCGCGCACGAAAGTGCAGAATATCGTGACAGACACCTCGGCTGTCATCCACCCAGGCTATCGCGAACGACGATAGCGCCGAGCATGCCCAGGATCAAGATCGCGGAGAACACCAAGTGTAGTTGCGCATTGAGCTTAGCCATGCCCACCAGGCGTGCGGGATCATTGTGTTGCGCCTTGAGCTGTCGTGCGATCCGCGGAAGGAGAACGGCATATGGCACCAGCGAGAGCAACAGAGGCCAACCGCTCTGGCCGAGATGAAATGCCAGCCCGGCCACATTGACGACGATCGCCGTCTGGACGGCCAAGTAGAGCGCGGCGGCGGCCTTACCGCCGAACCGCGCGGCAAACCCCAGCTTCCCCGACATGCGATCCGCGGGCAGGTCGATCATCTGGCCGACCAGGAGGATACTGAGCGTGCTCAATCCGCCAATCGGCATGCAAGTCACCAAGACGGGATGGAAACGCGGATTCTGGGCGATCCAAGCCAAGAGCGTGGCCAGTGGGCCGAAGGTGAACCAGACGGCGATTTCGCCCAGACCGCGGTAGGCCAGCTTGATCGGCGCCGCCGTGTAGTACTTGCTCAGCAGAGCTGACACGAGGATCATGGCCCAGAGGATGATCCGCAGCGACGGCTCGATCAGAAACGTCAGTACTGCGGTTCCCGCCAGGGCCATGGCCAATGCCGTGCGCGCCAGCAAGTACATCTTCGGCATCAACTCGGGGTGCTGCAAGAGGATGCCGGATCCGCCGCTGAACTGGTTGCGATGGAGGTTGGCTTCGTCGGGGCCCTGTTTTGTGTCGTAGATGTCGTTGTAGACATTGGTAGCCGCCTCCATGCCCACCCCAATGATCAAGACGAGCAGAAAATTCAGCAGCGCGAAGCTCCGATCAACGTAGCAAGCCAGGAGCATCCCGTAGACCAGAGGTGCCAGCAAAGCCGAAAAGAAACTGGCACGAGTCATCCGGAAGAGGCTAGGGTATTTGTTCGCCATGGACTTATGCCTCGGGAGGTGAATGAGTCATGAAACCGTTGCGCTGCAAGGCGATGGCAGCAAGAGAGGGCTGCTCGCCGCGGGCGGCGACAACCGCCGCACGGCCTGCCAGGAGTTCGATGAACCGAGGCGTGTCTCCCCCCACGTCGAGTCCCGCATGACGTCCCACGCCGCGAAAGAGTGCCACGGGCATCTCGGGCCGCATGTCATCGAGCCCTACGGCCACCGTCGCATCCAGGGTTTCAATGACCCGGCCGGCCATTCCCGACATCACGGGGGAACGCAGCGTCCGGCCGGGCGCCCGGGTGACGAGCATCTCCAGGCGGTAGCGCCGGTCCCGCACAACCCACCGCACGTCAGCGTCATTAACCTCCAGTCGTTCCACGCGCGCCCCGGTGTACGTTGCGAAACGGTACAAGTGTCCTGCGTGCCAGAGTCCGACGATGAAGCCGGCAAAGGGGCTGCGGAGCCAGGGTATGACTGCGATCGAAGCGGAAAGGCTGATCCCCGGCTGTTCGAAGTGGTTGGTCTGGAACCAGATCCAGGCTTCAGGGAAACTCTTGCCCCAGCTCTTCTCTGTGTACCCGCGTCCACCGTCAAAACCTATCCGCTGCTGGTCAAGCTGTATGCCCCCGTCGATCCCGTGATCCAGGCTGACCACCCCCTGGTAACACTCCATAAAAGGGACCCATGCGTACCAGCCCATGATCCCCGGGGATGCCAAAGTGACGGGCCATGGCGTGAGGTCCCGGAAGCGGAGATCCCCACGCAGGGAGTGTTCAGGCGTCTCGACGTTCAAGGAAATGCGATCCGGCGCAAAATGGTTCGGCCCGATGACAATCTCGAACCGCCGGCGGGCAGACCAGAACTGATCGATGGCATATCTCCGGTAGGCAACAGACTTGCCTGGAGCGGAAAAGAACTGAACAAAGGCATGGCTTTCGGAAGCGTCCTCCGCCAAGACAATGCCAGGCATGATTGCCAGCGAGTGCTGTTGTCTCGCGTCGACTAACTTGTAGTACCAGCCTTCGAAGAAGGGAGGCATCCTGCCGCGTACATGGCAGGCGTCGGGACGAAAGATCGACGGTAGAAGTCGTTTCCACACGTTTCGAGCCCTTCCAGTGGCAGAAGGACGCCGGTCACAGCGATTTCATAATGGCCTTCAGTTTGACCATCAGCTCGTACTGCTTCCCGGGGTCGCTCTGCGCCGCCTCGACGGAGGCGCTCTTCTTCAAGGAGGCGACGACGTACTGACTGTAGGCGTCGGGAGGCAGACCGCCTGTCAGGAAGACGCTCTTGCCGAACTGGTCGCCGAAGCGGGCGTTCCAGAGGGCATCGTAGGCTTCGAGGGCCGATCGGGAGAACTCGCCTCGTGCCAGGGCCGCGGCGCCCACTTCGGCGGCCATGATCCCCGAGATCAGCGCGTAGGAGATCCCCTCGGCGGTAACCGGATTGACAAACGCTGCCGCGTCGCCGACGGCCAGGAGGCCGTCCCCGACGCGCGAGCGGTCGTGCTCCATGGCCAGGGGAATCCTCCCGGCGCGGAGCGGGCCGCAGGGCACCGCGTCCCGCGCTTTGCGGGAGGCCACGCGGTGATTCCGCAGAAAGCCCTCCAGCAGCTTCCGCAAGTTCACGCGGCGATTCTGGATGATGTGCTGGAACGATCCACAGCCGATGTTCGCCGTCTCGGAAGAGACGGGGAAGATCCAGTAGTAGCCCGGCAGGATGATCTCGTCGAAGTACAGTTCGATGCTCTCGTCCAGATGCCTCATGCCGGAGAAGTAGCCGCGCACGGCCAGCGCGCAGGTCTTGGGGTCCGTACTCAGCAGTCCAGCCTTCGCCACCAAGGTGGCCGCTGCACCGGTCGCGTCAATCACTAGCGGCGCGCGGTGTTCGGCATGTTCGCCCCCCTCCAGCCGAACGCCGCACACCTGCGTGCCGGACCAGAGCAGGTCCTTCACCTTGCAACCCGCCGCGAAGCGGACCTTGTCATAGCTCAGCGCCGCTTCCAGGAGGCGGAGATCGAATTCCTGCCGGCGCGTAATGTAGATCGCCGATCGAGGATCCGCGTCGTGCCAGCGCACCGAGAGTTGGCTGAAATCGCTGAAGCAAAGTGAGTAGCCTCGGGCGCAGAAGGGCGAGGTCTTGCGGAACGCATCCCAGAGGCCCAACCGCTCCAACGGCTCACGGCACTTGAAGGTAACGCCGCCGCCGCAAGGCTTGTCGCGAGGGAATCGCTCCTTGTCGACCAGCAGCACGCGGTGGCCGCACCGGGCAAGGATCTGGGCGGAACTGGTTCCAGCCGGCCCCGCCCCGGCGACGATCACATCGTACTCTCTCGGCATGACGCGCCTCACGCTTCCCGTTGTGCGAGCGACTGCGAAAGCGTTTCGAGCTGCGTTCGCAGCGGCTCGGGCAGTTCCTGGACCGCGACCGAAGCCTCCCTTTCGAGCTGTGCGATGCGCTGCCGTGAGGCGATGATCGCCCCGGAGCGGCGCAGCAGGTCGAGAACCCAGCCCACGTCTTCCTCGCGGTTTTCGTGAGGCGGGCGATCAAGAATTTCGAACAAGCGTCCTCGCTCGCCCGCAGTACATTGGCCGGCGGCGAAGATCACAGGCCACGTCGGCCTGCCATGGCGAATGTCGGAGGCCGCCTGCGTGCGTCCTTTGGCTTCCGTCAGGTCGAGGACATCGTCGACAATCTGATAGGTCACGCCAACCGCGTTAGCGTAGCGTTGGAGACCGTCGCGTGTCGAGATCGTCGCCCCGGCGAGGATTGCCGGACCAAGGAGCGTGAAGCTCCAACAGCTCCCCGTCTTCTGCTGTGCGATGGACTCATACTCAGACAACCCGACATCATGTCGATTGACCGATGTCAGATCGCGCGCCTGCCCTCGCCCGAGGTCCAGCAGGGTGCTCTTCAGCAACCCCAAAAGCTGCAAGGCGGTGTTATCGCCCCAACCGTTGTCCGAGAGGCAGAGCAAGGCCTCCCAGGTCTTCGCGGCCAAGAAATCGCCGACGTTCGTGGCATGGGCGATTCCATAGCGAACCCAGACGGCCGGACGCCGGCGGCGGACCTCGTCCCCGTCCTCCAGATCGTCGTGGACCAGCAGGAATTGATGGAGCAGTTCGACGGCCAGGGCCAACGGCAGCGCACGATCGCGCGATACACCCAACCCCTCAGAGGTCAGCAAACACACAGCGCCGCGGCAGCGTTTGCCTCCGTGCCCTGCCTGGGCACTGTCGAGGCCCAGGGCGTATCGAAGCCCATCGCTCAGTACGGGGACTTCCTGTTCGCGTGCGATGAAGTCCGACAGTCCGCGCTGCACCGCCGACGCATAATCCTGCAAGAAGGCTTCCACGGTCAGGCTCCCACCGGGTTGCGTCTCCAGATCAAGGGTAAGTCGCCCAGGCTCCGCTGTAAATACTCGCGATGCCCCAACGCCTTCTGGAGTTTTCCAAGATCTCCCGGCGTCACCCCGGGCTTGATTGGCCGCGATGGCCAACACCCCCCCGTTCGTGATGATTGCAGCCACCGCAACGTTTCAGAATCCAAGGGGTTCTGTCACCCGACGCTACCCCCATTCCGCCGCGACTTCCTGGCCAGCCCAGCAACTGCCGGCGTCCGTTTTCAGAGGATCCGGGCAGGCCGTATTGCGTCTGAAAGCGGACGATTCCTGATGGCGATTACGATGGTCGCCCTCGGTGCATTCGCTGTGCAGGCCCCGATAGTACCCCAGGGCCTGGCCGGCAACCCCGGTTCTTGGATTCACCGGGCGATCTGCTAGGATCAGGAGCGTTGCCGGCCGCCGTCTTCGACGGGTTCTCGGACCGTGCGTCTCCCAGCCCGGGATGTCGCAGATGTTCAATCGCCTGGCCAGTATGGTTTCGCGGCACTGGGTCCTGGTGCTGGTGGTCTGGGCTGTTGTGGTGGCGAGCGTGCACTGGCAGGCGCCACGATGGGACGATGTGAGTGCCGACGGCGACTTCGCCTACCTGCCGGCTCACATGACCAGCGTTCGGGGTGGTCGTTTGTTGGAGGCGGCCTTCCCCGAGAAGCTCGCCAAGAGCCAAGTCGCCCTGGTGGTGGCTCGCGGTCGGGGCCAACTGACGGAGGACGACCTGAAGATCGCAGACCGCCTGGCTGCCAAGTACGCCCCGCGCGAAGGCGAAACGGGCCTTGTGCTGGGCGTCTGGGACCGCCACACGGAGATTCTCGGCCAGAGGTTTGTCAGCTGGCCTAGCTCCAACGGCCAGGCGGCCCTCGTGGTGTTGCACCTGGCGAGCGAATGCATGGCCATGGGCAACACAGAGTTCTTCCGCGCGCTCTACGCAGACCTGCGGCAACTGCGGGCCGAGCAAGACTATCCAGCGGGGCTCGATGTCGGCGTCACTGGCCCGGCTGCCCTCGGAGCCGACATGCTGTTGGCCGTCGAGACGAGTATCAAGAACACGGAGTTCACCACGATTCTGCTGGTGCTCGCGATCCTTCTGGTAGTGTACCGGGCGCCGGTGCTGGCGCTCGTCCCCCTGGGGACAATTGCCCTGTCAGTGCTCCTGGCCGAAGACCTGGTGGCCAGTTGCGCCGCATTCGCCCAGAACGCGGGAATCGACTTCCACATCTACCGGACGACCAGGATTTGCCTGATCGTGGTTCTGTACGGATCCGGGACCGATTATTGCCTGTTCCTCATCGCACGCTACCGCGAAGAGCTTCAGCGCGGCATGGACCGAAAGGAAGCGATCTGTTACGCGCTGACACACGTGGGCAGCGCGTTGGCCGGCAGCGCGCTGACCACGATCCTCGGTCTGTCCATGATGTGCTTTGCCGATTTTGGCAAGTTTCGCAGCGACGGTCCGACGATCGCCTTCTCCCTGCTGGTGACCCTGACGGCCTGCGTGACACTGACCCCGGCGGTGCTGCGCGGGCTGGGGTTGATTGTCTTCTGGCCCTTCCGGGTGGGGTCTCTCGCGGCGCCACACCCGGAAGGCCCGGACTGCGGGGCGAACGACCGCGTGTCCAGGCTGACCGGCCTATGGGACCTGTTGGCGCGGGCGGTGATCGCCCGGCCCGGCTTGGTCCTGGTCGCCATCATCCTCTTGTTCGCCCCCCTGGCTTACGAAGGCCTCTCGACGAGGGTCAGTTACGACCTGGTGAACGAGCTTCGCGAGGACTGTCCGTCGGTCCAAGGGCTTCACCTGCTACGGCGGTATTTTGCCGTGGGCGAGACCGGACCGGTCACCGTGCTGGCCTATCGGCCTGACGGCCGCTTCGACACCAGCGAGCGGCAGGCCGACATCGCCCGGCTCACCAAGTATCTGTACGAGTTGACGTTCCGAACGTCGGCGGGGCTCGAGATCCGCGCCGTCCGGAAGGTTTACAGCTTGACCGAGCCACTGGGGAGTCCGCCAGGCACGTTTAATCCGCTCAGCCAGAGTGGCCGGTTGAAGATCGCCGTGCTCAAACACCCACGCACCAAGGCCTACTTTATTCCCCAGAGCGGGCCCTACGCCGACAAGCTCACGCGACTGGAGCTGA
Source organism: uncultured Planctomycetales bacterium (assembly GCA_937889015.1). Taxonomy (GTDB): domain Bacteria; phylum Planctomycetota; class Planctomycetia; order Pirellulales; family Thermoguttaceae; genus CALARR01. The sequence goes on from CALARR010000365.1 coordinate 6,666, forward strand.
TTCTCCATTGCGACCCCTTCTCGCGCGAAAGTACGGAAGTGCTCGACCGCATCGAAAAGCAGTTGCAGGGTCTGGCCGCGCATTCGGCCGATTGGCGAGGGACCCGCTTCGACCTGGTGGGCATCACGGCCGCGATTCGTGACTTGGAAATCGTAAATAACGGCGATCAGCGACGGATTAGCGTCCTCGTCACGCTGATGGTTCTGGCGGTGCTTCTCGCCATTCTCCGCAACGTGGTCGTGTGCCTCTACCTGATCTTGTCCGTCCTCTTCAGTTACTTCGTGACCATCGGGTTCACGGAGTCGTTCTTTGCCTGGCTCTGGGGCGACACGTTCCAGGGGCTGGACTGGAAGGTGCCCGTGTTTCTGTTTGTCCTGCTGATCGCCATCGGCGAGGACTACAACATCTACCTCGTCACACGAGTCCTCGAGGAGCAGCGGCGTCACGGTTCTCTGCCGGGTTTGCGACGGGCCATGGTGCAAACCGGCGGCATTATTACCAGTTGTGGAGTGATTATGGCCGGAACCTTCATCTCCATGATCACTGGAACGCTCCGGGCGATTCTTGAGTGGGGCGTTTCTCTGTCGTTCGGCGTGCTACTGGACACAATGATCGTCCGAACGATCTTGGTGCCTGCGTTTCTCGCCCTATGGGCGAAGCACACGGCGCGGCGGCAGCAGAGAACCTATGGATCTCTGCATAGTTATTGCGTCTCAGGTAAGTAATGCCGTGAGGCCGACCATCGGGAGGCCGGTTTT
>CALARR010000366.1 GCA_937889015.1 uncultured Planctomycetales bacterium
GACGACACGGGCGCGGGGGCCAACCCGACGGCGATCATCGGCCGCACGCTGGAACTGGGCCGCCGCCACGGCATGTCCGACAACAAGATCGCCATCACGCCCCCGGCAGGCGATTATCAGTACATCGACCGCCCGTTCAATGCCACCTGTGCCAAGGTCCCCGGCATGGAGCAGGCCCAATGGCTCTTCACGCGCGTCCCTTGCCAGGCCGATGTGCTGACGGCCCGTGCCCAAGGCATCCAGCGTCTGCCCGGCTGGTGGCACAACCTGGTGGGCATCCGCGGCGGCTTCCTGCACAACGACAACGTGGTCTGCACGCTGCGCGCCGACGACCGGCCGGCCTACGTGGACATGCAGCCCCTGTCGCGCGGCTGGCACGCGCCCCAGTACGACCAGCTTCGCGATGCCCCGCAGCATACGCAGTGCGTGCTCTTGTGGGGAGTTGTCAACGGCTGGCCCGAGGAATACGAAGTGGGCGCCCTGGGCCTATGGGCCTGGGAACCGGCCAAGCACGACTGGGATCAGGTGCGGCGCTCGGTCTATGCCTACGTCTACGGCCCTGCGCAGGTCCCCTTGGCCTGGGACTTCGACAACCGATTCGCCGAGCTGAAGACGCTGTTCGATCTGCCGGCGCACCGCTTCGAGCCCAACAAGGGCTTTCCCGGCCGGTTGAAGAAGGTCGCGGATCGTGCCCAGGCCCTGGCCGCGATCGACGAGCTGCAATCGCTGGCCGAACGGCTCGCGCAGCGCTCGCCGCAGCAGACCGCGATCGATCCCGCACGCCTGGAAAGCGTGTACCTGGAGCCGATGCGCGCCTCGCTGGTCTATGCGCGCAAGATGGCCGCGCTCGACTATCCCGAGTACACGCAGGGCGACCTGGAAGCGCGCATGGCACGCTTGCTGGAAGCCAACGACCAGCAGGCCGCACAACAGACCCTCGCCGCCATTCGCCCCCAGGTCCAGCAGCAATTGGCCCGGATCGAGTCCGACTTACAGGGGCTCAAGGGCCTGGCCGGTTACCTGGCCTTTTGGCGGCAGCGCATCGCGGGCATCGAGACCTGGCAGCGCGCGATCAAGGACGAACAGACCAAGCGCGCCGCCCGACTCGCCGCTCTGCTCCAGGCCGATCCGGCCAAACTCTTCCCGTACAAACCGCAGGCCACGGCCGCAGATCTGGAAGCCTTGTTCCACGCGCTCGACAAGCCGCCGGCGAAACAGCCGCTGCTCGAAATCCGCGCCGCAGACTGGCTGGCCAAACCGCCTCGGCTGCAGGGCCAATATGCGGCCGGCCCGTACCACTTTCATGAGCAACAACTGGTGGCCATCGCCTACCCGGCCAACGTTGCGTCCGAGGTGGACGACTACGGCCAGGTGACGGCCGAAATCCAGGTCCCGCCACACCAGGGCCGGCTGGTCCTGGAGGCCTTCGTGAACGACACGCGCCTGGACAACCGCTGGCGCGGCTATCGCTTCCTGCAACTGTGGGCCGGCGAGCAACTGCTCTGGGAGGAAGACATCGCCAGCGACCGCACCGGCCGCGAGTGGGTCCGCGTTGCGCTGCCCACGGTCAAGCCGGGCGACCGCCTCGATCTGCGCTTCCGCGTAGTCGAGAAGCGGCCGGTGGGCAGCCACCTGAGCGTCGCCTTTCTCGGACCCGTGCGACTGCGCGCGGATGACGAGTCCAAGTGATCCGTACTTTGAATGAGCACAACTCGGAGGCAATCGCCATGAAAACGTCGCTGCCGACAGCCCCTGCGCGCAATAGAATGGATCGTCGCTACTCTTGGCCGACAGCTCCCGCGCTGCTGGCGCTGGCGATCGTGCTGGGCGCCGCGCGCGTCGCGGCGCCTGCCGAGGCCCCGCCAATCAACGTCGTCCCCCGGCCCGAGAAGATGGAACTGCAATCAGGCATGTTCACCTTCGGGCCGCAGACGGCGATCGTGGTCGATGCCGGCGCGCGAGGCGTGGGCCAGTACCTCGTCGGACTGTTGCGCACGCCCACCGGCTTGGATCTGTCCCTGCGCGACGCTGCGCCCGCCGCCGATTCGGCCAACAGCGTCGTCCTGCAGATCGTGCCCGACAAGAAAGACCTCGGCCCGGAAGGCTACGAACTTGCGGTCTCTCCGGATCGTATCCTGGCCGAGGCGGCCACCGCGGCCGGGCTGTTCTACGCCGTGCAGACGCTGCGGCAATTGCTGCCGGCGGCCGTGGAGAGCGAGTGCGCCACGGTGAACGTGGTGTGGACCGTGCCCTGCCTGCGCATCGTGGACCGGCCGCGCTATACCTGGCGCGGGGTGATGCTCGATCCCGGCCACAACTTCCTCACCAAGGAAGTCACCAAGCGTTACATCGACGCCATGGCCTGCTACAAGCTGAACCGCTTGCACTGGCACCTGACCGACATGGGCTGGGCGATCGAAATCAAGAAGTACCCCGAGCTGACCAACCTCAAGAATCGCACTCCCATCACCGACCGCTGGCGCAAGACCTACGGCAAGTGCACGCACGGCTTCTACACCCAGGACGAAGTGCGCGAGATCGTGGCCTATGCAGCCCAGCGGCATGTGACGATCATTCCCGAGATCGAGATGCCCGGCCACGCGGCCGGGGCCTTGGCCTGCTATCCCCAGTTGGCCTGCCCCACCTGGCCCGACAAGATCGAGAACCCGGTCACGTACAGTTCCTATCGCTGCGTGTTCTGCGCCGGCAACGAGAAGGCCTTCGAGTTTCTCCAGGACGTGCTCACCGAGGTCCTCGCCCTGTTCCCCTCCGAACTGATCCACATTGGGGGCGACGAGTGCAGCAAGACGCATTGGAAGAAGTGCCCGCTGTGCCAGGCGCGGATCAAGGCCCAGGGGTTGAAGGACGAGGAAGAGCTGCAAAGCTATTTCGTCAAGCGGATCGAGAAGTTCCTGCTGAGCAAAGGCCGGCGCCTGGCTGGCTGGACCGAGATTGTCCAAGGCGGTCTGGCCCCGGAGGCCACGGTGCAGTCCTGGCTTGATCCCAAGTTCGCCGTGATGGCCGCCGAGCAGGGTCACGACGTGATCATGTCCACGCACGGCAACTGCTATCTGAACTACCTCAAACTGTCGCTGGAAAAGTGCTACGCCTTCGAGCCCACTCCGCCCGATCTGACGCCCGAGGCCGCCCGGCACATCCTGGGCCTGGAGCCGTGCTTGTGGGGATTCCCCCAGCACCGGCACGACGAACTGCTCTTCCCGCGCCTGTGCGCCTTCGCCGAAGTGGGCTGGTCGGCCAAGGAAGCGCGCCACTGGCCCGACTTCCTGCAGCGACTCAAGGCGCATGGCCGCCGCCTGGATGAAATCGGCATCAACTACAGCCGCGACCCGGTGATCGGGAATGGCAAATAGACGTCTCACGGCCAGACTCGCCAGCAAAAAGGCCCTCACTGATCACCTCTGCCACAGACCGCGATGAACAATTCTGCCGACCGCCGCTGGCTGCCCTACAAGTGGGAACTGATCGTCCTGCTCTGGTTCGCCTACTTTTTCAACCAGGCCGACCGGCAGGTCTACAGCTTCGTGTTGCCGTCGTTGCAGGCCGACCTGCAGTTGGATGACATCCAAGCCGGCCTGGTCGGTTCCATCTTCATGTGGACCTATGCCCTGTTGGTGCCCGTGGCCGGATACGCGGGCGACGCCTTCCGCCGCAAATGGATTGTCTTCTGGAGCCTGCTGCTGTGGAGCGCAGCGACGATCCTCTCCGGCGCCACCTCGGGCGTTCTGGGGCTGATCCTCTTCCGCAGCCTGGCCACCGGCGGTGGCGAGGCCTTCTACTACCCCGCGGCCAACTCGCTGATCGGCCAGTACCACGAAAAGACCCGCGCCCTGGCCATGTCCATCCATCAGACCTCGGCCTACGCGGGCATCGTGGTCTCGGGATTGGTGGCCGGCTGGATCGCCGACCATTTCGGCTGGCGCACGGCCTTCTATGTCTTCGGCTCGTTCGGGCTGGTGCTGGCGGCGATCATCCTGTTCCGCGTCCAAGACGTTCGTCAGCAAGCAACCGCGACCAGCACCGCCGCGCAGGCACGGCTGCCGCTGGGGGTCGTGCTGCGCACGGTGGGGCGCAAGCCGACGGTGTGGGCCCTGTGCCTGGGCTTTGCCGGCTTTAACTTCGCCGGCTGGGGCTATTTCAACTGGATGCCCACCTTCCTCTACGAGAAATACCACCTGTCCTTGGCCGATGCCGGCTTCTCGGCCATGTTCTACTCCAATCTGTGCGCCTTGATCGGCGTGCTCGCCGCCGGCCGGCTGTCGGATGTCTGGGCACGCCGCCGCCGGCGCATCCGCATGGAATTCGAAATCGCCGGCCTGGTGCTGGGCGCGCCGTTCATCGCCCTGATGGGGCTGACCGGAAACTTCTGGGTCTGCTGCCTGGGCCTGGCCGGCTTCGGCTTCTGCCGCGGCATCTACGATTCGAACCTCTTCGCCGCGCTGTTCGACGTGATCGAGCCGCGCTGCCGGGCCTCGGCCGTGGGCCTGATGCTGGCCACGGCCTTCATCGGCGCCGGCTTCGCGCCCGTAACCCTCGGCTGGGCCAAGGCCACCATCGGCCTGACCTATGGCATCGCCCTGTTGTCGCTAGTCTACCTGGCTTCCGCGGCCGTGATCTTCCTGGCCACCGTTTTGACCTTCGACCGCGATTATTGCGAGGAAAAGGAACCCGCATGAGAAGTGCCGCGTTGATTGTGGCCCTGTTGGCGGCCAGCGTGCCGGCCCTGGGCAAGGAACAGAAGAGCGATTCGGCTCCGGCCGGCGGCCCAGCGCCCCTGACCGTGCTGGCGCCCGGCACCGGCGAAAAGGCCTACCAGCTCGCCGCCGAGGCCTTTGCCGACA
>CALARR010000367.1 GCA_937889015.1 uncultured Planctomycetales bacterium
ATGTCGAATGTCGAATGTCGAAGGCGGAGGGCCGGCCTCTTTGTCCCTTTGCCTCTTTGCCTCTTTGCCCCTCTGCCCCTCTGACCCTCTGACCCTGTCTGCCTCTGTGCCTCTGAATATAGCAGGTGGCAACTTTTGGCCCGGCGAAATGCGGACCGCGGAGAGTGGAAGGGGGAGGTTAGGGAAGACAGGAAAGGCCGATTCAGACACCAAGGCACGACGACACGAAGGAGCCAACCGAAGGCGGTGGAAGCAGTTACCGCGCGACAGCCGAGATTGTGGCGTACCGCGCTGCGCTGGGCAGGGCGGAAAACGGAAAGCGGAAAGCGGAAAGCGGAAAGCGGGAAGCGGGAAGCTGAGAGCGGAATGCTGAAAGCTGAAAGCCGAGGAATGGAACCGCAGATGGACGCGGATGAACGCGGATGCGGAGAGAAGCGGAAAGCTGAAAGCGCGTGCTGAAGCATAACCTACGGGCCGCCGCAGGCTTTCCCTCTGCCCCTTGCCCCTCTGTGCCTCTGCCTCTGTGCCTTCATCCCCCTCTTCTATTGGGGGGTAGCAAAGGGGTTTAAGCCTGTTCTGCCGGATCGTCTGCGCGGGCGGTCGGCGACGAATGGGCGGTAAGCAGGGTTGGGGGGGTGTTCATCGCTTGACAGAACCGGCCGCTTCTGTCAAAAAACCAATAGAGTCATGTGAATCCAATCCTGGATCGCCATTCGGCCGGGACACGGTCAAACTTGTCGCAACAGGTTCCTGTTGTGGTGATTCGGGATTGGCGGCGTGTCGTGTGCGTAGGTTGGAGGAGTTGGACGCCAGGTCTCGCGGTCTGACGCACTTGGTTTGCAGGACGCCACGGGTGGCTTGCCCGCCCCTGCTGTGCGCTGCTGGACAAGCCTGCAGTGGCACCCAAGCGTGGATTGGAAGAGTTGGACGCCAGGTCCACACGGGCGATCGCGTGGCTGCGCTCGCCACGGCGCTCGACATGCCATCTGCGTGACGTGCAACTGGGGTTCGTCGGACCGGTCGGCATTGGGTTGCAGGAGACGCTCATCATGAAGAGGCCCATCGCGCTGGCGACTGATGCCGGCGTAGTCCAAACCCGCAATTCCGTCCGGGGAGCCGCGCAGGGTTTCACCCTGGTCGAGATGCTGGTGGTGATCACGATCATCGGCATTCTGATGGGGATGATGCTCCCGGCGATCAACTATGTGCGGGAGTTGGGCCGCCAGACGGTGTGCAAGAACAACCTGGCGCAGATCGGCAAGGCCCTGATGCTGTATCACAACGACCACAAGTCCTACCCGTATGGCCGCTACTGCTACCCGGCGGCGGTCACGGACGCCTCGCAGGCGATCGTCACGAAGGGGACGATGATCACGCTGCTGCTGCCGTATTTGGAGTTGCGGTCGTTCTACGATCGGATCGACATGCGGAACATGACGATGGTGCTGGGGACGCAGGATGGAAGGCCCAACGGCATTCCCATCAATCGGGCGAGGATTCCGCAGTTCATTTGTCCGAGCGATCCGGCGCGTGGGGAGAGCTTCGTGTTCGGCGACGAGACGCAGACCGTGGGGGTGTGCAACTACATCGGCTCGTCGGGAGCGAAGACCGTGGCCAGCAACTCGACCTGCGCTTGCGAGGATGGGATCCAATACAACAGGTACTACGACAACGACACCACGTACCGCCTGAAGCCGCGGAACACGGCGCGACGGAACGCGGGTGTTTCCGGGGGGCCATTCATCACCCATAGCGGGCCGTTGATCGACTATCCGGACGGGACAACCTATCGAGCCACCACGGACAGCATGATTCGCGACGGGCTGGCGAAGACGATTTTCGTGGGCGAGAGCCGTCCGCAGTGCTGCCGGTTGCTGGCCAACGGTTGGGCCAGCATGGAGAACGGCAACGGATACCTGACCACCCTGATTCCGATCAATCAGTACACGTGCGAAGACGATTCGGAGCAGGAGAAGAACGGCTGCCAGTGCCGCTGCAACGACACCTTGTCGAACGGCTTCAAGTCGGCGCACCCGGGCGGGGCCATGTTTCTGTTCGGTGATGGTTCGGTACAGTATCTGGGGGAGAGCATCGATTATTTGACCTATCAGTACCTGGGCGGAATCGACGACGGGCACCCGGTGCAGTTGCCGTAGTGCCCGGCCGCTGTTGGCTGGTTTATTGGGTGTCAGAAGAGGAATGTCGTGGCTGTCCCGGCCGTTGCCCGGGAAAACCGGCCTCCCGATGGACGGTCTCACGACACTCCTTGCCTGAGACGCAATAGCGGCGTGACTGGGCACAGCGATTGGGGCGCCACGTGCGGCGTGTCCACTCGGGTTTGGCTGCTGGACAGGCCAGCCGTGGCGCCTGCGCGTAGACGTCATACGGCGGATGGCACGGTCCTTCGGGAGACATCTCCATGCGATACGAATGCAGGACAGAGAACACTTCGAGGCGCGAAGAGCGTGGGGGGCCGGTGGCGGTTTGCGACCGGGCTGGCGCCCGCGGCTGGCGGCACCTGGTCCGGCTCGTCGCGGTGTGCGGGCTGGTGGCGTTGACCGCGCTTTTGGCGGGCGGTTGCGGCAAGGGGCGTCCGAGCACGATTCCGGTCAAGGGCGTGGTGATCTACAAGGGGCAGCCGCTGCAGAACGCCAACGTGATGTTCGTGCCGGTGGCCGGCGGGCGTCCGGCCTCGGGGCGGACCGGCGAGGACGGGACGTTTAGCTTGGGAACGTTCAAGTCGGGCGACGGGGCCTTGCCGGGCGAATACTTGGTGGGCGTGGCCGCGGTCGAGGGCGAGGTGGATGAAGACCTGGATCATCCCACTCCGCCGGAGAAGCTGAAGCGACTGATTCCGGAGCAGTACGGCGCCCCGGCGACGTCTGGCCTGAAGGCGACCGTTGCCAAGGGGGCAGAGATTCGGATCGAGATTCCTTGATCGGCCGAGTGCGGGCGGAGGCTTGTGTGTTTCGTCAGCATGGGCATTTTGCTATGGGAGACGCCGTCATGACCAGTCTTTGCACCCTTCGCCGGTCGGCGCTCGGCCGCCGAATCCAGCGGTCCGGCTTCACCCTGGTGGAAATGCTGGTGGTGATCACGATCATCGGGATCCTGATGGGGATGATGCTCCCGGCCGTGAACTACGTGCGCGAATTGGGCCGCCAAGCCGTGTGCAAGAACAATCTTTCGCAGTTGGGCAAGGCGCTGATGATGTACAACAACGACCACAAGTTCTATCCGTACGGGCGATACTATTACGCCATGACAGTCAACGGAGCATCGAAGGTCATCGCCAACAGGGGCACGATGCTGCTTGTGCTGCTGCCGTATTTGGACGAAGGACCGATCTTCGAGAAGATCAACCTGCGCGGCACGAGCCCCAGTTTTGGGTCGGTGGATGGCGTCGCATTGAGCCGTTTCCGCATGCCGGAGCTGATTTGCCCGAGCGATCCGGCGCGGGGCGAGTGCCTGCGCTATGGAAACGCCACGCAGACCGTGGCGGTGTGCAACTACCTGGGCTCGGCGGGACCGCGAACGCTGTCCAGCAATTCGACGTGCCCCTGCCCCGAAGGGACGCAGTTCAACACCTATTTCAGCAGCGATGGGACGTACGGGCTGAAGTCCAAGAATCCGTTGCGACGGTCGTTCGGCGCGCCGTCGGGGGCGTTCATCAACCACAGCGGTCCGCTCAAGGGCTACTCGGCCACGTCGAAGTACCACGCCACGAGCGATGCGATGGTCCAGGACGGGCTGTCGAACACGATCTTCATGGGCGAGAGCCGGCCGCATTGCAGCCGCCACCTGGCCAACGGGTGGACGAGCACGGACAGTGGGCACGGCTTGTTCAGCACGCTGATTCCGATCAACCAGTACACGTGCGAAGACGACGCGGACAAGAAGTCCAACGGCTGCCAGTGCCGCTGCAATGACACCTTCTCCCTGGGCTTCAAATCGGCGCATCCCGGCGGGGCCCACTTCCTGTTCGGCGACGGGTCGGTACACTTCATCCCAGAGACGATCGACTACCTGACCTATCAGTACTTGGGGGCGATCGACGACGGGCAGACGGTGACCCTCCGGTAACGGAGTGCCAGCAGCGGAGTGCCCACGGTGGAAAACTGAAAGCGGAGAGCGGAAGGTGTTGGGCTGAAGCATAACCTGCACCGTAGCCTCTCGCCCCTCGCCGTCTGCGGTTCCGTATCTAGCCAGGCCACTGAGCTTGGACCGCAGAAACGGGAGAATGAAACCGCGGATACACGCGGATGAACGCAGATGGATTTCTTACAGGCCGCTGCTATCCCACGTCGCCCAGTTCCAGGGCCTGGCCGTAGCGGGTGAGCATCAGGCGGCGGAGGCGCGCGTGCTGCGGTTGGGCCAGGCCCGGGTCTGCGGCCACCAGGGCCTGGGCGTCGCGGCGCGCCTCTTCCACCACCTCGGCGTCGCGCACCAGGTCGGCGATCCGGAACGGCGGCAGCCCGTGCTGACGCGTGCCGAACAACTCGCCCGGGCCGCGGAGCACGAAATCCTCTTCGGCCAGGCGGAAGCCGTCGGTGGTTGAGGTGAAGGCCTGCAGGCGTTTGGCGCTTTCTTCGGTGGCCGGATTGGCGAAGACGCAGCAGAAGCCCGGATGGGCGCCGCGGCTGATGCGGCCGCGAAGCTGGTGGAGTTGGGCGAGGCCGAAGCGCTCGCCGGCTTCGATGGTCATGAGGGTGGCGTTGGGCACGTCGACGCCCACCTCGACGACGGAGGTGCAGATCAGCACCTGCGTCTGGCCGCGGCGGAAGGCGTCCATGGCCGCGTCTTTTTCGGCGGGCGTGAGCCGGCCGTGGATCAGACCCAGGCGGAAGGCTTCCAGCGGGCCGTTGGCCAGTTCTTCGAAGGTCTGTTCCAGGCTCGCCGCGTCGATCTGCTCGGACTCCTCGACCAGCGGCACCACCACGAAGCCCTGGCGCCCCTCGCGGAGCTTGCGGCGGAAGAACTCCCACCACCGGTCGCGCTGTTCGTCGGTCGCCAGGTAGGTGTTGACCTTTTGGCGGCCGGGCGGACTGTCGCGGAGCGTCGAGACCTCCAGGTCGCCGAAGAGGGTCATGGTCACGGTGCGCGGGATGGGCGTGGCGGTCATTACCAGGTAATGTGGCTGCTGGCCGGCCTGCTTGAGCACCGCGCGCTGCCGCACGCCGAACTTGTGCTGTTCGTCGATGACCACCAGGCCCAGCCGGCCAAAGACCACCTCGTCCTGCACGATGGCCTGCGTGCCGACCACCAGGTCGATTTGGCCGGCGGCGATCTGCACCAGGAGTTCGTTGCGCGGCTTGGTGGCCAGGCCGCCGACCAGCAACGCGCGCCGCACGCGACTGGTGGCCAGCAGGCGTTCGAGGGTCTGGGCGTGCTGCCGGGCGAGGACCTCGGTGGGGGCCATGAGCACGGCCTGCTGGCCGTGGGCCACGGCCAGCAACATGGCGTAGACGGCGACGATCGTCTTGCCGCTGCCCACGTCGCCTTGCAACAGGCGGTTCATGGGCAGCGGCCTGGCCATGTCGAGCACGATCTGCCGAATAGCCTCTTCCTGTCCCGGGGTCAGCGCGAAGGGGAACAACCGGCGGATGTGCTCGTCGATCTGCGGCGTGATGGCCAACTCCGGGGCCTGGGCCAGGACACGCTGGCGCTGGCGTTTGACGGCCAGGCCCAACTGCAGGATGAACAGCTCTTGGTAGACCAGTCGCCGGCGCGCGCGGACCAGGCTTTCCTGGTCGCTGGGGAAATGGACTTCGGGCAGTGCGCGGGCCAGGGGCCACAGGTCGTGGGCCGCAAGGAACTCCGGGGGGAAAGCCTCTTCCAACAGCGGCACGTAGGTCTTGAGCACGGGCCGCATGGCGCGGCGGATCTCCCACTGGTGCAGGCCCTCGGTGGCCGGGTAGACGGGCAGGATCTGTCCGGGCGGCTCGGGTTCGTCCTCTTCGAGCGTTTCCACGCGCGGGTGGGACATCTCCCACATCAGCCCGTTGCGCTTGGGCTTGCCGGAGAAGATCACCTCCTGGCCGAACTGGAACTTGTCGCGCATGAAGGGCTGATTGAACCACACGGCCCGAAGATGGCCGGTGGAGGTACGGATGAGCACGCCCAACAGGCTGCGGCCGATGCCCATGGCGCGCAAATCGATGTCCTCGACCGTGCCGCGGACGCTCTGCAACTTGCCCTCTTCGAGGTCAACCACCTCGCGGCGGTCGGTCAGGTCCTGGTAGTCGCGGGGGAAGAGGAAGAGCAGGTCGCGGACGGTTTCGGCCCCGATGCGTGCGAACAACGGCGCGCGGTGCGGCCCGACCCCTTTGAGAAACTGGACGGGCTGTCCCAGTTGTTCGGCCGGGGTGCCTTGACGCGCGGCATGGGAGGGCGATTCGCCTTGGCTCATCCAAACGACTCCGAGCCGTGCCGATCAGGACGCGGCTGGATTCATTATGGGGTTAGGCCGCGATCTGGCCAAGAGGTGGGAGGAAATGCGGAAACCGGAATGCGGAGGCTTTCTTCTCTGTGCCGTTGTGCCTTTGTGCCTTGCCTCGCCTCTCGCCGTCTGGGTTCGTCAGGCACGGGGTGCCTGACCTACTCTCTTCTCTGTGCCTCTGAGCCTCGTCTCTCGTCTCTAGCCCCTCAAGTTCTTATACGCCTGGACGGCCATTTCGTCGCAGCGTTCGTTTTCCGGATGGCCCGAGTGGCCGCGGACGTGCGTGAAGCGGATCTGGTGCCGGGCCAGCAGTTCATCCAGGCGGCGCCAGAGGTCTTCGTTCTTGACGGGCACGCGGCGGTCGCCCTGCATGCGGCACCAACCGTTGGACTTCCACTTGGGCATCCACTGGGTGATGCCTTTGCCCACATACTCGCTGTCGGTGACCAGTTCCAGGAAGGTGCGCCGCTTGAGCGTCTCCAGGCCGCGGATCACGGCCGTGAGTTCCATGCGGTTGTTGGTGGTGTCGGGCTCGGCGCCGGAGCGTTCCAGTTCCTTGCCGGACACGGGGTGGCGGAGGATGAAGGCCCAGCCGCCCGGTCCGGGATTGCCGCTGCAGGCGCCATCGGCAAAGAGCTGGACTTCGGGCGTGGAGGCAGGGGCTCGTGGGGGCATCGCAACTCCGAGAGTGAAAATGTGCCGGTCTAGGACTTGGCTGTTTCGCGGGGGAGTTCGTAGCGGGCTTTGACGAAGTCTTCCAGGCCGTCGCTGATCGCCGAATCGAGGCGCGGCTGTTCCTCCAATCGCCAGGGGAGGCGGACGGTGAAGGTGCTGCCCTTGCCGAGGTCGCTTTCCACCCCCACCTCGCCGCCCAGCAGCTTGCAGAGTTCCTTGACGATCGACAGTCCGAGGCCGGTGCCGGAGTATTCGCGGGTCATGGCGTCGCCGGTGGGCAGGCCGGTGCGTGCCTGGCGGAATTTTTCGAAGATGGCCTGCTGGTCCTCTTCGGCGATGCCCACGCCGGTGTCGGCCACCTGCAGCACGAGCCAATTCTGGTCTTCGCAGCGCGCCAGGACGCGAATGCGGCCCCCTTCGGGCGTGAACTTGATGGCATTGGAGAGCAGGTTGTTGAGGATCTGCTGCACGCGTGCCTGGTCCTGGTGCATGGGGGGCAGTTCCGGCCGGACCTGCGCTTCCAGGTCGATGTTCTTGCGTTCGGCCAGCGGTCGGGCCATGTCGCACTGGGCGCCGATGACCTGCTCGATGCGGAAATCGGTGAGGCGGACGTCCATCTTGCCGCTCTCGATCTTGGCCAGGTCGAGGATGTCGTTGATCATGTCCAGCAGCATGCGGCCCGACTTCTGGATGTTCTGCACGTAGCGTTTTTGCTTATCGTCCAGGGAATCGATGGAGCGGAGCACGTCGCTGAAGCCCAGGATGCTGTTCAAGGGGGTGCGCAATTCGTGGCTCATGGTGGCCAGGAAGTCGCTCTTGATGCGGTTCATTTCGTAGAGGCGCATATTGGCCTGGGCCAACTCGTCGATTTTGCCGTCGAGGTTCGTATTGGCCAGGCGCAGTTCCTCCTGGGCGGAGACCATGTGCCGCAGCATGCGGTTGAAGGCCAGGGCCAGGGCCTCGAATTCGTCGCCGGTGTGGATTTCGGCGCGCAAGGAGATATTGCCGTGACTGATGGCATCGCTGACGTCGCGCAAGTGGCGCAGGGGCTTGACGATCACGTAGCGGACGATGGCATAGGAGGCCAACATCGCCAGGAAGACGGTGATGATGGCGGCGGCCAGCAGCCAGGCACGGTTGCGGCTCATGGCCTCTTGCGCCACTCCCAGGGGAATGGAGACGTTGACCACGGCCATCAGATCCCCCTCGGCCAGGGGCGAAGCGCCGGGTTGGGCTCGGCTGCCCAACGACACACCGCTGCCGATCATGTCGATGCCGGCGGAAGTGCTCTGGTGGCAGCCGGGCGTGAGACAAGAACGCTCGGCGCGGATCGGCTGATAGTACGAGTACTCGTTGCGGTCGTCACGGCGGCGTTCGGCCCATTCCGGAGTGGCGGCGGGACCGCTCGTGGGGCGCGATTTGCGGAAGCGATCGAGGATGGCCCATTCCTCCCCGTCGCGGGGCTTTCCCCTGTCCTGCATTTCCTGGGGGAAGATGAAGTAGTAGTCGAAGTCCTCTTTGGTCAGCTTCTTGAAGAGGTCCTGGATCAGGGTCTGGAAGCGGGAATCCATCTTCGACCAATGCTCGATGAGCATGACGCGATCGACCAGCATCCGGCCGGTACTGCGGTTTTGCTGGAACACCAGGTCGTCGGTCATGTCGCTGTACCACCAGAAGCTGGCGGTGATCAGCAGCAACAGGCACGCGCCGAACAGGAAACGGCATTTCCGTTCGAGACTGGTCTCGCCCAGGGCGCGTTTGATGGACTGATAAGACATGTTCTTCGTACGAGCGGATTAGGACCGGTGCCAGAACTGTCAACAGCCCAGTCTTGCAGGGCCGCGGGGCGTGGCTGGGGCGGTTCTGGGATATAGGCTCTTGGGACCGGTGCGGCCTATTCTAAGACATTTGCGCCGCATCCGCCAAGGGGGAAACGGCAGGCACTCTGGGGGGGCTGGCGTGCCGACGGTTCGGTTTTTTCGCGCTCTGGATTGAGAAACGCCGACAAGGACGGGGGTGCCCCCTCATATCTGCGAGCATCCTTCTCGCTTCGCGCAGACTTGTGTGTACGAAGGAGAAAAGGAAAAGGGGAAAACGGGCAAGAAGACAGAAGACCACCAAGCCACAACGACACGAAGGAAGGGGCTGAAGCGCGTGGGGCCCCGCTGGAGCTTCTGTGCGCTGCCGAGAAACGAGCGGTCGCCCGTGCAGATTCCAGCTCGGCCGGCTAGAATATGCGGTCGCACCTCCATCGGAGTCATGTGTATGGCAGAACCGCTTACGGACGAACAGATCGAGAAGATCAGCGCGAGCTTGAGCCGCGGCAGCAAGATCGAGGCCATCAAGCTCTATCGGGAATTCACGGGCCAAGGGCTGAAGGAGGCCAAGGACTTCGTGGAGGCCCTGGCGCCCAAGCTCATCGAGCGCGACCCCGAACGTTACGCCAAGCTGGCGCAGGCCAAGGGCTGCGCCGGGGTGTTGGTGGTGGGGCTGCTGGCGGCGGGCCTGCTGGCGGCCGGTTTGGGGATGCTGCTGGTGCTGGCGTAGCCGGTTGCTGGACAGGTACGCGGAGTTCTTTGCGCGCATCGCCATGAACGAACCAGCCTGGATACTCTATGGGGCCAACGGCTTCACCGGCCAGCGGATCGCTGAGGAAGCGGTTCGACGCGGGCAACGGCCGATCCTGGCCGGACGCGATCGGGCCGCAATCGAGGCGCTGGCCGAAGGGCTGGGCTGCCCAAGCCGGGTGTTCGACCTGGCCGATCCAGCCGGATTGTCCCGAAGCTTGTCCGACGTGCGCGGCGTGTTGAATTGCGCCGGGCCGTTTGGCCACACGGCGGCAGTGATGATCGAGGCTTGCCTGCGGGTCGGCGTGCACTACTTGGACATCACGGGCGAGATCGACGTGATCGAGTGGGCCGCGGCCCAGCACGAGCAGGCGCTGCGCGCCGGGGTGACGTTGCTGCCGGCGGTGGGATTCGACGTCGTGCCCAGCGATTGCCTGGCGGCCATGTTGGCGGCACGATTGCCGGGGGCCCGGCGTCTGGAGTTGGCCTTCACCGGCGCGGGGCAGATGAGCCGCGGCACGGCACGGACGGTCGTCGAGGCCTTGCCACACGGCGGGCGCGTGCGTCAGGAGGGTCGGATCGTGCGCGTGCCCCTGGCCTGGAAGGCGATGGAAGTGCCCTTTCAGGACGGTCGGCGCTGGACCACCACCGTTCCTTGGGGCGACGTGGCGTCGGCGTGGTGGTCGACGGGCATTCCCAATGTCGAGGTCTACATGGCCATGCCCGAGCCGCAGATTCGCTGGATGCAGCGGTTGCGTGGCCTAGCGGGGCTGGCGTTGGCCCTGTTGCCGCGCGACTTGCTGGCCGGCCTGCTTCGCAAGGCCCTCAGCAGTTCCAAGGGGGGCCAACCGGCGCAAGGCTCGCTGTGGGGCCGCGTGAGCGACGCGACGGGGCAGAGCGTGCAGGCCACGCTCATCACGCCCGAGCCGTACCAACTGACGGTGTTGACGGCCTTGGCCGCAGTGGAGCGGGTCTGGAAGTTGTCCGCGGCTGGGTTTCAGACGCCGTCGAGGTTGTTTGGCGCGGCGTTTGTGCTGGAGATTCCGGGGGTCGAGTTCCGGGAGTTGCCCGGCGCTGCCGATGCTGCCTGTGGCGGCTCCTGAATCCAGTTTGATGGCATGGCCACGCGAGCGTGGCCATGGCACCCGAAATCCCCAATCCCGCCCCCCTACTCTACTCCCCCGGGGACGCGTGGCAGGCGGTCGACGAAGCGTGCCCAGGCCAGGGGCAGATCGTGGTCGAGTTGGGCCCAGCACTGATCGGCGGTGGTCGCATCGCTGAGGAGCACGAGGTCCTGACCGGCTTGCCGCGTGACGCGCGTGACGGTCTCCATGGCGGCCGCGAGGTCCGGATCCGCGGCCGGGCGGTTCTGGGGCCACCGGGCCCAGAACCCGGGCAAGACCAGCGCCAGCAGCAGTCCGGCGGCCAGGGCCAGGGCCAGCCGGCGCGAGACAAGTCCGCGCGCGACTGCCGGTATGAGCTGCGCGTGTTCGTCGCGCGACGTCTTCTGCACCGCGCGGACCAGGCGCGCGTGCAGCTCGGGGCAAAACAGCGGACGATCCAGTTGGGCCTCCTGCCGCAGTCGTTGGCGCAACGGGTCCTTGTCGCCGACAGGAATGGAATGAGACATGATCGTTCTCCACCTTACGCCGGTTGGGTCGCCGGCGGCGAGTCGGGACGGCAGCGTGGGACCTGCGCGCTGGTGTCGGGGCACAGACGGGCGTCTTCGGGCGCCAGTTCCCGGAGCACGGGCAGCAGCTTGCGCCGGGCGCGGAACAGTCGGGTCTTGACGGCCACCCATGAGCACTCCAGGACGCGTGCCACCTCGCGCGCCGGAAAACCTTCGACGTAGTGCAGCCAGAGGGCCGTCCATTCCTCATCGCTGAGCACGCGGCGGGCCGTATCCCACAACAACCGGCGGCTTTCGGCGTTGACGGCGTGCTGCACGGGCCCCAGCGCGGGGCAAAGGAGGGCTCGCGTGGCCTCGTGGTCGGTCTCCGGCCTCGCGCGCCGCCGCTGGTTGAGCCCCACGCGATGGGCGATCGTGAACAGCCAGGTGGCAAAGGGCCAGCGTGCGTTGTAGCGATCCAAGTGCCGATACGCGCGCACAAAGGTCTCTTGCACCAGGTCTTCGGCATCGGCGCGCGCCCCGCGCTGACGCAGGAAGTGCAGCAGCGGCGACTGGTAGCGGCGCAGCAACTCCTCGAAACAAGCGACGGAGCCCCGCTGCGCTCGGCGCGCGAGTTCCTCGTCGCAGAGCGGTCGCGGGGCTTCGGCGTGGGACATGGCGATCTTTCCGAGGTTCACCGATCGTCGCTCGCCCGTCACTTCAGGTACTTGGCGGAAATGGCCTTCCAGAGGATCTGCATTTCCCGCCAGACATCGTTCACGCCGGCTTCACCGCGGATGGTCACCGTTTGACCGGTCTGGCCGATGGCGAGGATCTGGGCGCCCTTGGTCAGCGGGCTGTCGGGTCCGTGGTGCAGTTCGACGGCGGCCAAGGCGCCCTCGATCACGGTCTTGAATTTCTGGGCCACGTCGGGCGACTGCACGCAGAAATCGACATTCAGGAACACCTGGTTATGGGCCTCGCCGATGACCAGGCTCAACGAGTCGGCCTGTTTGACCAGGGGCGACTTGTAGGGCAAGGGGACGGCCGAGAGGCCCACGCCCCGCCCCACCAGCATCGTACCCGACGGCACCGGCGCGGCAAGCACCGACGCGGCCCCGGCGAGGGAGGGCGATTGGCCCTGGAGCGTGTCGAGGGCCGCCGCGACGTCGGCCGGGGTGCGAGCCAAGAGCATCACGTTCGGCTTGTAGAACGCGCCGGTCGCCGCGCCCGCGCCGCCCCCCCAGGAATGGAGTTCGTAGTCTCCGTGCTGCTGCGATGTATAGCCGGGCGCGCTCTTGACCTTCTGCGCCAACAGCGCCTGGTTCAGGTCCGCGTCGACGATCAACACGATCTGCTCATGGTCGAACTGCTTTCCGTACAGGGTCAACGAGTGCAGGTCATCCTCCGGGTTGATTCCCAACATCAGGCAGAATTGCTCGGCGTGCCGCTCGATGGCATCGATCCGTTCCAGGCCGCGTTCGTAGGCCATGCGTACCAGGCCCGACTCGCGCATCGCGTCCACGTCTACGTGGACGATCCACTTGGCATCGGCAGGCACCTGCTTGGTGTTCAGCGGGGCGGCCATGCTCCAGGTGGCCCAAGTACAAGTCAGAACCAACGCCGCCAGATGAGTCTTCATGGTTTACCTCGTGAAAGGGGGGGAATTGTACCTTCTCTACCCCCGTATACACGGCAAGTGCCTGGCCGGTTACCGCAGAGGAGCGAACTTGAGGATCGTTCATGCACCTTGTCCGCCAAAGGCGTCTTCGGCCCGGGGGAAGCAGAGCTTCGCGGATATGCGTTCCCAAGCTGGAGCTTGGGAACGAGAGCCCCCTCGTCACTTCGGCTGGCGGTCGAGCAGATGCCCCACGGCCTGCACGACCAGCAGGAAGATCAGGTCCAAGATCCAGACGATGCCCAAGGCCAAGGCGATGCGTCCCAGGACGGCGCTGCCAGCCACGTCGCCCAGCGACTGGAGCAGGAAACCAACGCCCAAGACGACACAGATCACCACCGGCAGAAGCAGCGCCACGACCAGCAACAGTAGGAGGGCCGATCGCCAGAGAGGGTTTTCGCACATGACATATTCCCCAGAATGCCTAATCTTCGGCATTTGGGAGGCGATTGTCAACCCGCCCGGCGACAGGGGCCCGCCTGAGCAGGATTCACGGGCCGGGGCAGTTTGCGTTCGGGGGCCGGATGCGAGGCTGGGCCGTGCCACCGGGACGGAACGACCGACCCAGGCGGCAAAATCGGCACGCGTGCTGCGGTTTGCTTGACAGGTCCCCCCAACAACCCACAATTGAGCGTAGGCCGGTGCCCTTGTCTTGCCGCGGCACAAGGTTCTTGGGCCTTTTTCTGCCCGCACACCCTGGAAAGTGCGCCTATGTTCTCGTCGATTCGCCAGTTGGGGATTGCCCTTGGGATCGCCGTTTGCGCGGCGGCAACGACCAGCTTCGGCACAGAGATTTCGCTCAAAGACGGGCGGACGGTGCGTGGCAAGTTGGCGATGCTGACGACGGTGGGCGAGATGCCCAAGCCGTCGTCGCCCGACGGGCCCGGTCCCGTGCAATCGATCATTCTGTTGGACGACGACGCGCGGCGGATTTTCGTACCGCGGCGTTTGGTGACCGAAGTGAGGCAGGAGGACCAGATCGACAGCCGCGAGAAGTTCAGCCTGCGGCAGCGCGTGCTGCGGGGCGGCAAGACGGTCAAGTCGGTGGGTCCGATTGTGCGTGTGCAGCCGTTCGACGAATTCGGCCGGCGGATTCTGAGCATGCACGCGCAGCAGGGGGTGGTGGAAGTGATCCAGGCGATTACGGAGTTGACGCCCGACTGGGTCAAGGTGGAGGGGGTGTCGCACTTCTGGGACATGCGGATGGCGACCAGTTCGCTGCCGCGTGACGTGCTGCACAAGATCCTGATGAAGCAGATCAACCCCAAGGACATCGAACAGCGCAAGAAGGTGGCCCGGTTTTACATTCAGGCCGAACTGTACGAGGATGCGGGCCGGGAGCTGCAGGGGATCTTGCAGGATTTTGCCAGCGACCCGAGCGTCAAGGAGCAACTGGAGCCCACGCTGCGCGCCCTGCGGCAATTGGCGGCGCAGCGTCTGCTGGGCGAGTTGAAGCTGCGGCGTGGGGCGGGGCAGCACCGGTTGGTGCGTCAGGCGTTGGGTAGTTTTCCGTCCGAGGGGGTAGCGGGCGAGATTCTGCAGGAAGTGCGGGAGATGATTGCCGGCTATGCGGCGTTGGACGCGCGTCGCAAGATGATCCTGGACAAGTTCGACCAACTGGTGTCGCAGATCGACGACACGGCGATCCGCGTGCAGGTCAAGCCGATCCGCGACGAATTGCAGGCCGAATTGAACATCAACACGCTGCCGCGGCTGGCGGCCTTTGTGCAGCACCTGGACGACGCCGAGATCAAACCGGCGGAGAAGGTGGCCTTGGGCGCCAGCGGCTGGCTGGTGGGCAGCGACGCGGCGATCGTGAAGCTGCCGGTGGCCTTGTCACTGTACCGCGTGCGGCAGGTGATACGCGAGTACTTGAGCGAGCCGATCAAGCTGAATCGGTCGGCGATTCTGGGGAAGATGGCTTCGGAGGAAGGCGCCACGCCGCAATACGCGGCGCAACTGCTGGAACACATGAAGCCGCCCGTGGACAGCGAAGGGGTCGACCCCAAGCTGCCGGGCCAGTTCTCCCTGGAGGTCGTGGCCCTGGGCAAGGAGCCGCCGGTGAAGTATCTGGTGCAGTTGCCGCCGGAGTACGATCCCCACCGCCGTTATCCCACGGTGCTCACACTGCACGGGATCGGCTCGGATGCCGCAGGGCAGCTCGACTGGTGGTCGGGCGTGCGGAACGAGAAAGGGGTCCGGGCCGGACAGGGCACACGGCAGGGATACATCGTGATCGCGCCGAACTGGGCCGCGCCGCACCAGAAGAACTATCACTATTCGCTCCGCGAGCACGCCACGGTCCTGGCGTGCCTGCGCGACGCCTGCCGCCGCTTCTCGATCGACACGGACCGCGTTTTCCTTTCGGGCCATTGCATCGGCGGAGACGCGGTCTGGGACATCGGCCTGGCGCATCCCGACCTGTGGGCGGGCGTGCTGCCCTTTACGGCGCGATCGGACAAGTACTGCGCCTTGTATTGGGAGAACGCCCAGTTGCTGCCCATGTACTTTGTCTGCGGCGAACTGGACGGGAACCGTTTCATGGGCAACTCGCGCGATCTGGACCGCTATCTGCGGCACGGCTACAACGTGACGGTCGTCGAGTACCAGGGGCGCGGCCACGAGGACTTCTACGACGAGATTTTGCGCGTGTTCGACTGGATGGGCCGGTTCCACCGCGACTTCTTCCCGCGCGAGTTCAGCGCCGTGACGATGCGTCCCTGGGACAACTTCTTCTGGTGGATCGAGGTTTCGGGCATGCCTTCGGGGGCCATGGTCGATCCGGCCGATTGGCCGCCCGGCCGCGGCGTGCAGCCGCTGCAGATCAAGGGTTCGATGACCAACACCAACGGGCTGTTCGTGCGCAGCGGTTCGAGCCTGGTCAACGTCTGGCTGTCACCGAAGCTGCTGGACTTCAATCGCCGCTGGCAGGTGACGGTCAACGGCCGGCGCTTCGTGCCCGGCGGGCCGGGCAGCGACCCGAGCCTGGAAGTGCTGCTGGAAGACGCGCGGAGCCGCGCCGACCGCCAACATCCCTTCTGGGCGAAGGTGGAGATGGCCACGGGGCGGAGCCTGGAGGAGAGGTAGCTGGGGAAGAGGCGAGAGGCGAGGGGCGAGGGGCACAGAGGGGAAGAACTGTTGCTTTCCGCGCGGCACGTCGGACGGCGAGGGCTGGCGTGTGAGATCAGCGGTGCGGCGACACCGCGTCTACGGGATCGGCTTGTTCGGGCTTTCACTGCCGCAAGAGCTGGTTGTCGCTGAATACGTCGGTCACATTCTGCGCCGCTTGCGGGTCGAGCTGGACACGGACCTGGCCGCGCGAAGCCCAAACCTCATACACGGGTCCGACCCGACCGCGATGGCGACCAACGAGGACGCGCACCGTATCCCCCTCCTGAAACGGCGCGCCGTTAACCCAGCCGCCAATTCGGAACAGCAGCGGCCACAGGAACAGCAGCCCGAGAAGGCCTCCTAACGGCAAGGCGGCGATCACCGCGATGACGGCCCACAGGGAACGCGATTCGGCCATGCAGGCCACCGCGACCGCCAGCGCCAGCGCGCCCGCCACTCCGGCAATCGCGAAGCCGCGCGCGAAGAGGTGATTGAGGATTGAAGGTCTCACCGGCATTCATCCCAACGACAACATCGACCAGGCCGCGACGAGTAGTGCGCAGCCAACGCTTCGCTTTCAGCTTTCGGCTTTCAGCTTTCCGCTTCGGAGGCAGCGCCCCACTACTTGCTGGAATCGGCACGCGCCGACGGTTTTGCCGCGGCGCGGCAGAGGGCCGCGCGGATGACGCGTGCGGGGACGATCTTCGCCAGCTTCACGCCCGTCGCGTCGAACTGCAACCCGACGTACATGCCAACGACTTGCAGGTCGTCTTCCGCCGTGGCGGACTGCGAACCGGTCACGGAATCTGCACTGCCGGGCGCGGCGGCCCCGCAGGACGGACATCTCGACAGGTTCCGGGAACGGCTCTGGAAGACGGGCCCACCGCTGCAGCCGGCGCCCACCACCGGGACGGCAAACAGGATCGGCTCCAGGCCCCACTTGGCCTCGGTGAGCATTTCGCGCGAGGCCAGAGATCCTTTCATCACCAGGGGCGAGACGCTGGGCTGGGTGCCCAGCGCCATCGGAAAGCCCACGATCTCGATTTCTGCGGTGCGTGGCGGAGCCTCGCGCAGCAAGGAATCGAGGGGGATCGACAGCGTGGCGAGCTGGTCGACCTGGCGCGCGTGAGCCTCCAGGCGCGCGACACGCATGATCGCCAGGTCGGAATTCTCGTGATTGAACCAGGGGTCGCCCTCCTTGGCCGTCAGCGCACCAAGGTGAATCCACTGCGAGGAACCATCGGCGGCGCGATACAGGATCCGCGTGCGCGCGTGCGTGTCCTGCGCGGCGTGAACGGCCGTGACGAGGTAGAAGCCGCGAGGGCCCTTCGACCGAGCATCGCCGATAGGGGCCATTATGCCGGCAGAGGGCAGCCTGAACAGCCCCGGTGGGCGAGATTTTCGGGGCGATCGCTTACCTTCTTCGTGGGGGTGGGGCGGGGTGGGAAATGCGGAATGCGGAAACCGGAATGGGGAATGGGGAGCGTTATGCTGAAGCATAACCTACGCGCTGCCCCTCGCCCCTTTGTCCCTCTGCCCTCGCCTCTCGCCGTCTGGGTTCGTCAGGCACGGGGTGCCTGAGCTACGCGATGCGGCCTCTGTACCTCGGCCTGCGCGCGTTTGTTGACGAAGCCAACTTCTGGCGTGTAGACTCGGGCTTTCGATCCGAGGCGATCCCAGGACCGATCCTCGCCCGGGCCTCGCTGGGTTGAGCAGCCATGGAGAGCTGCGCACGTCCGTCCGGATCCGATTCCGAACGATTCTCTGGCCCGAGGAAGCACCCATGAAGAGCGTGAAAAGCCTATCCCAGAACCATCCCAGGCACGTCGGGCGGCCCAGCGGGACCGAACTGCCGACAGGTGTTGGGACCGGACCGAAGACTGTTTGCCGGCTGGGCCTGGTCGTGGCCGCGGCGGCCCTGTGCGCGACGCGCGCCGATCGAGTGGAAGCCTGCACCCTGTGGGGCGCGGCGGGCAGCGCCGCGGGGGGCGGGACGATCGTGTGCAAGAACCGGGACTGGAAGCCGGACCACACGCAGGTGCTGAAGATGCGCCGCAGCGAGGAAGGCTACGCCTATTTCGGCCTGTGCACCGTGTATGCCACCCAGAGCACCGAGGGCATGGCGGCCGGCGTGAACGAGAAAGGGCTGACCGCGTTCACCGCGGCGACGAGCAGCCTGCCGAGCAGCACCTGGAAGGACCGCAAGGTCACGCGCAACGTCACCACGCCCATCCTGCTGGGCTATGCGACGTGCGACGAGGTGCTGGCCAAGCGCGACGCACTCTTCTCCAGCATGCGGCCTACGTTTGTGATGATCGCCGACCGCACGAAGATCCTGATGGTGGAAGTGGGACTGGACGGCAAGTACGCCCTGAAGACGATCGAAAACGGCGTGGTGGGGCACGCGAACCACTATCTTGACAAGACGCTGGCGGAATTCAATGTCAACGTGGGGGACAGCAGCCGGACACGGCAGGATCGGATCGACCAGTTGCTGAAGACGTCGCGCAAGCCCTTCACCATCGATACGTTCGCGGCCATCGGCAGGGACCAGCACGACGGGCCGGACAACAGCCTGTGGCGGAGCGGGAAGGTGGCACGCACGCTGGCTTCATGGATCGTCGCGTGCCCGCGCGATGGCGCCCCGCGGTTGCGCGTGGTGATCGCCAACCCGGATCAGAAGGAGGAGACGCACGTGCTGGTGCTGGACGAACGATTCTGGAAGGCGACGGAGTAGAGGGCGGGAAGGAGGAAGGCGGGAAGGCGAAAGGGGGAAAGCTAGCGCCGCGTCTGTTGCCTGTCGCCAGGATGGAAGGCGGAAGGCGTGTGGCTTGCAGGGCTCTGCCCCGAAGGGGCCGCGTCTCTTAGCCCAGGGTTGCGGCTACCCTGGGTCATGCATGGGCCAGCTCCTCATCCAAACCTGAAGGGGTTGAATCATCGCGTATTACCCTCGTTTGCGTGTGGTTCGTCAAAGCCGAACTCCTGGTGCATGCCGCAACGAGACGAATGTCGGTCCTCAATAGAAACCCTTTCAGGGTTTCGGCCTTGCGCAGGGCGTGCTATCCCGGGGTAGCCGCTGCGCGGCCAACCCCGGGCTGGGAGATGGCCACCG
>CALARR010000368.1 GCA_937889015.1 uncultured Planctomycetales bacterium
GTCATTCCCGCGGTTCTTCTTCTGGGATTCTTCGGCTGATTGGCAGCGGTGGCAAGCCCCTCCTTGAACTCGGCCCGGCGAAAGACGAAGAGCGGGTGATCCGCGCATGCCGAAAACGGCCCAAATCCCCGTCAGTTTCGGCTGCGGCCGTTGGTCCACGGCGAACTCGGCGTCAGCAGTGGTCCTGCGTCAGTCCCGCTCCCAAACGAGGAAGTTCTGGAACTGCCACGGATCATCGCTGGCCAGTTGCGGCGCGCCGTAAGGGCCAAAATACCTTCTGACACCCTTCAGCGGTGTCCAGTCCGATCGGGCCGACACCCATCGGCCCAGATAGGGTTTCGCGATGCCCAGTACGAAGTCGTGCGGCAGATCGTCGGGCACGAGGAGGCCCCGGTCGGGATTCTGGATGCTCCAGCAGGCGGCGGCGACGACCGAAATCGCCACCTGCAGAGTCGTGGCGTTCTGGTGCGGCAAAAGGCCACGTGCGTGCTCAATCGATAGGATTGAGCCTGTCCACCAACTGTCATAGGCGTGGCCCATCACCAGTGCGCCCAGGATGTCCGCTCCGCAAACAACTTCGTCCGTCATGATCCGCTGCTTCGATTGCAGCTCGTAATCGCAGCCCCGCAACTCGTTGAGTGAAGCGATCGCCGCATCGCAGGGACAGTAGGCGTAGTGGACGGTAGGTCGATACACGGCCTGGTTGTCTTCCCAAACCGTGAGCCGATCGGAAATGGTGAAGGCTTCACCGTGCCGAATGACCATGCCGCGAATGCTGCCGCAGGGCACCCAGGATCGCACCCAAGTGTTCATGCCCATGCGAGCCAGGCAAATCTGGTTGCGAGGACCGTCGGCATGCTCGTATGCCAACGGCGGCAACGTCTTCTCGTGAGTGCCCCAACCCAATTCGGCCGTGGTGATGCCTTCCTCGCGAAAGCCTTCCACGCTCCAGGTGTTCACGAACTCATCGACCTGTTCCCGGCCCGTTCCGGCTGATAGTGGATCTTTTCCACCCTGACCCGCCTGGCCCCGGATGGCACTTGAAACTCGACAACGTCACCCACGCGGCAACCGAGAACGGCGGTCCCGATGGGAGCCAGTACCGAAACGCGGTTCAAAGCGGCATCGGCCCGGTCTGGGTAGACGATCGTATAGATCTCGCTTTCCGCCGCATCCAGATCGCAGAGCTCAACCACCGTGTTCATGGTCACCACATCGTGCGGCACTTCGGCTGTCTCCGCGGCCTGCGCACGTTCAAGCTCTGTCTCCAGCGCGTGCAGGTATTCTCGACGCTCGATGCCATGGGCCCGTGCCAATTCCAGCATGGTCCCCAGCCGCCGACGGTCTTCGTGAGTGATGGTGATGCTTTGAGTCATGTCTTGAACTCCCTATTGGCTGTACGATCGGTTTCGGCTTTATCAACGGCCGGGCGGCGCAGCAGGAGGGCCGGAGATGCGGACTTCCGCGACCAACCCGATTCCTTGGCTGCACAAGGGCCGACCAGAACCTACCCCAAAACTGCCGCGACACAGCGGGCCTGATCCGCTGGCAAGTTCTGGGACCGGCGTGAAGCGCAATCGCTGAGCATGACTGGAAGATCCCGCAGGCTTCCTGCGCGCAACAGCAGCGCGAACGCCAGCACGGAACTCGCGATTACAGACGTAACCGGCGCAGCATCAGATACTCTGCCAACAATACGTCAGCAGAGGTGGAGGAAGGCCCGATGACATGGGCCGGCCCCTGGGGCAACAGCGCATGGCCACGCGGCAACGCGACCGGCCATCGTTCTGCCATCCGCCGCACCAGGCAGGACTTGTGCCAATAGATCCCTGCCACAACCGAGCCCGAGAACTCCCCGTGCAGAAAACCTGGGAGCTCCGACCGGTGGCACGCCGGCGTTGACGAGCGGTCGCGATCGGCGTCCTGCGCCGAGATGGGATCGCGATCCGACGACGACACGCCAAGGTGCCCGACGCATGCGTGCGCGTTGGCCAATACCGCGCCGGCATTGCACGCCGCAATGGCTAGCGACAGCCCCACCACCAGCCTGACTGGATAGGGCGAGCGCCGATGGCATGCAACCAGACCTGAGGATGACATGAAAGGGGCTTCCCGGCGAAGAGTCGACGAGGGCACGCAGAATTGCTCCAAGAACCTATCCGAGAACTGCCACAGCCACCTCGGGCGGCTCAGCCGCACTGAGCTGCCGACAGGTTCTCGGACCGGCTCTAAGGCCACTATAGGCGATCCTCGGCAAAAGACAAGCTGGCGAACGAGTCCCACGGCTGGAAGTCACTCTGGTCCAGCACCGGAGGGCTAGAGCCTCTAGCACGCGCGGCTGGTTCCTCGCGGACCACCTAGCACTGCCAGGCCGTTTCAGGGCCCTGCCAGAGTGCTGTTGATACGTGCCTGGAGAATGACTCGACACGGGAACGCGCGTCGCTGATTCTCCGGCCTTCCGCTGGTCGGCCTCGGTCCATTTACCGTGCCAAGGCCAATAATGGGCCGTACTCCCGTATGAACGACGGCGCCGTTTCTCTTTCTTTCCCTGTCTTCCGGCAGCCCTTACAATGGGTGCAACCACCACCAGGAGATTCCCAATGGGCAAGAAGAAGCCGCCGAGAACTTGGATGGTGCCGTCACCGTCACAGCGAAAGCCCAAGGCTTGAGGTTCCTGACCATGACGAGATTGTTCGCCACGGGGCTGGTGTTCTGCTGGCTGACACAGGCCGCATTGGCACAGGGAACGAACGACGTGGAAAAGCCGATCACCATGAACCCGATTGGCGTCGTTCACTCCCCATACAAAAAGGCCAAAGGGACGCCGATTCAGGGCACTCTGAACGAAACGAATGCGGAAGCCTGGGTCGAGTTGAAGGAGAAATACGTCAAGGGCCTGAAAGACCTGGACGGCTTCAGCCATGCGATCCTGCTCTACCATTTCCACCTGTCCGACAGGGAAGAGATCGTCGGCAAGCCGTATCTGGAAGCGCACGAGCATGGGATCTTTGCCATGAGGAGCCCACACCGGCCGAACCACATCGGGCTTTCGGTCGTCAAGATCCAGAAGATCGAGGGCCATGGGCTGTACTTCACCGAGGTAGACATGCTGGACGGCACGCCCGTCTTGGACATCAAGCCCTACGTGAAGCAATTCGACAGCCGCCCCGACGCCGTGAGCGGCTGGATCGAGGAACACTACAAGGATGGTCAAATGCCCAAACAGAAGACGGCAAAATGACTTCGCTCAGAATCCTCTACGCCGTTGACCAAGGCTCATCCTCTTCAACGTGCCTAACGCCAACGAGGCGCTGTCCCCGGGATACGTGGTCCGCGAGCTGCGGGAAAAGCGAGTCTACCACAGCGCCCGTCTGCGGGAGTTCTGCGACCAACAAGGCATCCCGGCGACGGCCACAAGGCAGATGAGGAGGCCCGCCATCGCGAGCAAGATGGTGCCAACGCCAAATGAGAATCGAACCATGGTCATGGTCTATTGCGTGTCAGGTGAGTAAGGATGTGAGGCCGACCATCGTGAGGCCGGTGTTTCAGGGCAACTGGACCACTTCGCAAATGAGCCGATCACCTTCCAAGCGGATCTGCACGCATCGATTATTGCTGCCATCAGTGAAGTGAAGTCTCCCCCACTTCTCCTGCCCGAAGCGCTCAAGATACTCATCGCGCGTGCCATCCGGTGCCGTGCCCGTTCGATCCCCCTTCCTCAAATGCCATTGCACCAGATCAAAGCCCGCCTTCGCCATCGTATCGCGAGCCTTTTCCATGGCAAGCGATTCGCTTAGCATGTTCGGGGCGTGGTTTAATTGATAGACCTCTGCGCGGGGCGGCGTGAACGAGCCTGAAAGCAGAAGGGCACAGACACAAGCGGCAACACTTGTGAGGTTTCCCAGGCAGAGCCAAGCCAAGGGGTGTCTCTCCCTTGGCACCCTGAACCCGAACCTTACGATCCACCATTCAACGAGCGTGTTGCCGAACAACACCACAGTTGCAAAGACGGGCAGTCCAAACGGCTTAACGCTGATACTACCCGGGAGCAGCGTCAAGGCCGTCAATGGTACGAGGGTTCCCAAGAGCGCCGAAGCGGCGTTCATTACCAAGTCTGCAAAAAGCGCTCTGCCCCAGAACATGCCCAGAGCGAAGCGCAGGACAAGAAGTTCCATCGCTAGCCCGATGAGCATCGTCCACAGCAGAACGGACATGCCGATCAGGAAGAGATCAGGCGTGATGTGCCCCAAAAGCATCATTGGCGCGGCAGTCACCATCGTTTATTGCGTCTCAGGTAAGTAATGCCGTGAGGCCGACCATCGGAAGGCCGGCTTTCCTGGGCAACGGGCCCGACAGATGCGACATTCCTTTTCTGACATCCAATACTCCCAACTCGATTGTAACGGAAGTGCTCCGATCACAGGAAGGGTGAGACAGACGCGATGGGCAAAACGGTCGTCGTTTCCGAGGCTATCGCCCGATCGCAACCGTTCACAAGAAGAGGAAGATTCACCACCAGGCACGGAGATGACGGAGGGAAGACTTCTCAGTCGAGTGGCCTTGTCTCGGCTTTTCAAGAGCGGTGTTTCTCCGTGTGCTCTCGGACTCTGTGGTCGAATCCCTTTTGCCCCGTGAATGCTTACGCCCGATCCCGCTTCAGGTCACCGATACACGTCGTACCGTCGTGCGACCTCGATCTCGATCGCCTCAGGCAGTCCCACTCAGACGAGGTGCCCCGTTGAGGTATCGAGCCACTCTCTGGCCATCAACGCGATGCGGTGGCAGGCCATTGCGTCTGTGGTTGTTTCCGAGATAGGAACGAGAAATCGCCACAAAGGCGAAAGACGCAAAGAGAACCGACCGGCGCTGATTCGAAGGCCGTCCACTGCGTTGAAGAGGCTAAATCAGGAGACGGGCGTGCGGGAGCGGAGGAGACTCTGACGCCGAAAACGGGGCCTGGCGGGGGAGTCGCTTGGGTGTTACACTCTTATGCTGAGTTGTCCCGTTCGTCGTCGTGGCGCGGTTTCGACTGTGCCGTGGTTGCCACAAGCCACCTCGCTGCTATGAACGCAGACCACCTGCCTCAGGTTCCGCGTGCCTGGTACGCTGCGTCTGTCGCCGATTTTCTGGGAAGTTCCTTCGAGAGTGTTTTGGGGCAGTTGGCCAGGAATTGCGGATTCAGTGTCGCGCTTGCTCAGCGCGACGCATGGCTTCGACAGATCGAAATTCTTCAGACGGTCCTGGCAGGGTTGAGCGGTGCCGTCTTCTTTGAATTCAATATCCCGCGAATGGGACGCCGAATTGACGTTGTTTTGATCGTTGGACCGGCGCTGTTTGTGATTGAGTTCAAGGTCGGGGAGACAACATTCGACCGTTCTGCGATCGATCAGGTATGGGATTACGCCCTGGATCTGAAGAACTTCCATGAAGCCAGCCACGGCGTCTCGATCATCCCCATTCTCGTTACCACGGAGGCCAAGGAGCATCCCGCGGTCGCACTGCAAGCCGATCCCGATGGGGTCTACCAACCTATCCTCGCAACTGTCGGGGCGATCCGCCAGGTAATCGACCTTGTTCTGGGGGGCGTCTCCGGTTCTCCGCTCGACAACTTGCTGTGGTCGCGTGCACCCTACCATCCAACCCCGACAATCGTTGAGGCAGCGCGCGCCCTTTATGCCCAACATTCTGTGGATGCCATTGCCCGCCATGACGCCGGTGCCCAGAATCTTCATGTGACCTCGCGTCGCATCGAGGAACTCGTTGACGAGGCTAGGGAAGCCCAACGAAAGACCATTTGTTTCGTTACCGGTGTGCCTGGAGCTGGTAAGACTTTGGTGGGCTTGAATATCGCGACGCGCCGGCACGATGCGGATCAACCAACCCATGCCGTTTTCCTTTCCGGCAATGGTCCTCTGGTCGCAGTCCTTCGCGAAGCCCTCATTCGCGACGAGGTCGCTCGCCGCAAAGAACGTGGGGAGAGTGTCCGTAAGGGCACAGTGGGCGAGAGTGTCAAGGCATTCATTCAGAACGTTCATCACTTTCGTGACGATGCGTTGGTGGACTCGGGGCCGCCGATCGAGCATGTCGTCATCTTCGACGAAGCCCAGCGCGCGTGGAACCTCCAACAGACGGCGAGTTTCATGCGTCGGAAGAAGAAACGCCCGGATTTCGCCCAGTCAGAACCGGAGTTCCTGATCTCGTATATGGATCGGCACAAGGATTGGGCGCTCATTGTTTGCCTTGTTGGAGGCGGCCAGGAAATCAACACAGGAGAGGCCGGTATCGATGCGTGGCTGGACGCGGTAAACAGGTCCTTTCCCCAGTGGCACATGTGCATTTCGTCCAGGCTCACCGACAGCGAGTATGCAGCGGGAAGGGCTTTAGATTGCGTTTCCCAGCGCGCGCTGACCCAGTTCGATGATTGCCTCCATCTAGCAGTGTCAATGCGATCGTTCCGCGCGGAGAATGTGTCTGGCTTCGTCAAGGCATTGCTCGACTGCGACAGGCAACAAGCGAAAGACGTGTTCCAAACCATTGGGCACCAATACCCGATTGTGCTCACGCGGAACTTGCATTGTGCCAAGCAGTGGATTCGAAGCCATGCAAGGGGCTCGGAACGGTTCGGCATGGTGGCCTCATCGAAAGCCCAACGTCTGAAACCACACGCCATCGACATCCGCGTTGCCATCGATCCGGTGCACTGGTTTCTAAATCCTCGGGAAGACACACGATCCAGCTACTACCTTGAGGATGCTGCCACCGAATTCCAGGTGCAAGGCCTTGAACTCGACTGGACCTGCGTGACGTGGGACGGAGACCTGAGATTCAGAGACTCTGGGTGGAGCTACCACGATTTCCGTGGAGATCGATGGACCAACATTCTGAACGATCAGAACAAGAACTATCTCCGCAATGCGTATCGCGTCCTATTGACCCGTGCCAGACAAGGGATGGTCATCTTTGTTCCACCTGGTGAAGCAACCGATCCGACGCGTGCCTGTGGGATCTACGACTCGACCTTCCATTATCTTGCCGATCTGGGACTTCCCGTGCTCGATTGACTTCCTGGCCTGTTGTCGAAGACAGGGAACGGTTTGGTCGGCGCGCGCACGCATTTCCCTTGGGCCGTAGAGGGTCATCGAGCGGTGCGCGGACACGCGTGCTTGAAAAGCCGTAAGCGTTCACGGGGCAAAAGGGATTCGACCACGAAGACGCGGAGATCCGCTTCTTCAAGACGATCAAGGAGATCGAGGCACGCTTGCGATTGAGCGATCCCCAGGTCACGCTCAACTCGTTCATCATCTCCAACACGCCCTACCGTCAGGTCGCATGGTGGTAACTCGACAAGGCAGCCCTTGAGAAGTGCAACGTGCTGTTTCAGAAGGACGACCGGGATACGTATGTCCAACGTATGCTGACAGCGATTGGGTCATAGGGAAGATCACTGGTGGCAACGCTCGAAACTGGCGTAAAGACATCAGCGGGCCGGGAAGGGAGCGTCTGAGCCAGAGGCCGCCGTATCAATCACGGCTTCGTCGCAGTGGGCCGTGCTCCATTCCCAAAAACTCAGACCAAGAAATGGGAAGAATTTGGCGAGAGCCCCACCTTGGAAGGGTCGTTGTCAACGAAAAAGCACTCACAGCATTCGCCGTAAGTGCTTATCTCATAAGCAGTGCGGGAAACAGGACTTGAACCTGCACGGTATTGCTACCACTAGGCCCTCAAGGTAAAAAACGCCGTTGTTGGCAGTTGGAACCCGTTGCCGGAACGGCACATAAGTTCTTGCAACAGTTGCACTTGTGGTGCAGCAACATAGGAACCCAGTGGAACCGTATCCGCTGCAACACTTGATAGAAACTTGATAGACAACACGCAGTTATCCTCGTTTCTAGGTGCTTCCAGCTTGCGGTAGTATAGCAGATTGCGGTCGGCCGGAGAAGAAGACGGCCTGCCGTCGTTAAACGAGTCTGTCGAGCAACTGGACCAAAGGGCCACTTCCGCGTGCCAGACACTTGCTGTGATGAATGACTCCGACACCAACGTGCTGCGCGACACCATCCTGGACTCGATCAGGGAACCCGAAATGCACGGCGCATCCCTGGCCGGAAGGATCGCAGCCAGCCACTCTGGCGCATAGACCGTCTGCTCTGAAACCTCTAAGCGGCGAACGGCCTCGGCGAAGGTCAGGGCCACGTTGGGCAGCATCTTGCCGCCGGTCTCGGCCAGCACGACGGCCAACGTCAGACTGGCGGCGGCCTTGTCGCCGCCGGTGTGGTCCAGGTACTTCGTCAAGCAAGCTGCCAGGTCTTTCATCGGCCCGGCTGCAAGTCGGCGGCGAAAATCACGCAGAAGAACCTGGTTCGATACGATCCTCGGAAGAAGTGGTTCATGCGGGGGAAGAGGCCATGTGCCCAGTGCTTCCAGCGATGCGAGTCTAGTCGTAAGTGAGGCAGCGTTAGGGCTCCGGCCTACGGGCGCAGGCAATCCAAACCGCTGCGAGCACATTAGTGACGATGGGCCTGGTAGTAGCCAACGCCGACCTTGGCCTCTCCATCGACGACTGGCTGGACCTCGGCTTCGTCAAGATCGCCCGCTAGAAGGGATTCTTCGTCTGCGAGCGGACCAAGAAGAACCGCTACGGCCGCGCGGTTCTCTAGCCCTGGAGCGGGGCTGCACGCCGTTGTCCGTCCTGCCTGACAACGGCTTCTCGCCGGCCGCCTACTGGCAGCCCACTCCTCTATTGTCCGCGGCTCAGCCGCGATACAGGCCCTCTGGCTGTACGAACGTCAAATCCCGCGTAGCTTGACCAGCAACACTGAGAAAACGGTGGGGCCGGCTTGCGCGCACGCCAAATCTCTCGGCGGTCTCCGATCTCCCAGCGGAGGGCCATCCACGCCTTTCCGAATCAGCAACGCTCATCTCTCGTGCCGTAACAGCCAGAGAAAATAAATGGCATGTTTTCATTAGGGGGATCAGAGAGATTCTGCGGAATGTCCATGCGCATACCTCGTCACAGCCGTGTGCCACTAGCCATGAATAGAGGTTTATATGGAAGAGCCATTGAAAGACCTGAGCCGACTGCCAGACCAAGAAATTGACAAGGCGCTGTTCACCCGCTACCAGGAGGATGCGTCCGCCTTCACCGCGATCTACGAACGGTTCAGCCCCGAACTGCTCGTCTTCATCGCGGCTCACCTGGAAGGGGTCTTGCGTTCCGATGCCGAGGACATCCTGCACGACACGTTCATGGCGTTCTATAAGATGCGCGACCGGCTGGAACCGAACACAAAGCTGCGGGGCCTGCTGTACAGGATCGCGGAGCGCCGCCTGAACGACCGCCTCCGGGCGGCACTCGCGCAGAAGCGGTGTGTCTCCAAGACCGAGCATACCGGAAACGCTGGCAACGCGCACTTCGACAGCCGCCTGGGGAGCCGCGACACCGACCGTGACCGCGAAGGCGACAATTGTCCAAGCGCCAAACGCGACTACGGGAGCGGAGGAGTGGGCACCTACCACATCAGCGATCCGAAGTCAGACCCCGCCGTGCGGGACGCCAAACTGGATTTCGATGAAGCGGTGGCCAGATTGCCGGCGACCGAACAACAGGCCGTGCTGCTGGAACTGGACGGCCACACCCATGCGTCAGCGGCGGAAGCGGCAAACCTGAGTCAGAGCACTTTCTGGTCGCGGCTTCGCAGCGGCCGAAAACACCTCAAGGAACTGCTGACCCGAAGCCTGATCTTGACCGCCTCTCTCGGCGCACTGGCCAACGAGTTTGATCCCGACGACCCCGACCCGATCTGTACGTGCGAGGCCAAAATCGACGACGACACCATTCGAGAAGAAGCACACGAGCACGCCGATCTCGACCGGCGGTATCGCAAGGGACTCATGCGGTTGCTGGTCCGGCCAAACGTGGGACAGAAGGGCCGGCTGACAACGGAAGCGGCGAAAGAGACGAGGCACCGCCTCGCGTCCCACGAAGAGCATCCGCGGATTTACGAGATTCGTGGAAAACGGCCCGAGGCGTACAGCGTATTCCGAACAGGATCAACGCAAGCCGCGAGGAGTCCATCCAAAGCGCCAGCCGTCAGATCGCTTGAGGCAGCGTAATGGCCCGCGTTGTCAATCTCCGCCACGAGGAATACGACGTGTTGATTGCCCGGCCTTGGGCAACGCTTATCATAGTGATATAGGATGACGCGATTCCCACTGTCTCGTTCGCAATAATGTCAACGGCAGCGTCACCGTGCAGGCGATGGCCCCGGTGACGAACGCTAGGAAACGGCTCTCAGCCGGTTCCGCACCGGCCGGGAGACGCGAGTGGAGCACACGATGCGCGACCATCCTGGTCCAACTCGGCTAGGCACTCGCGCAGAGCCTCTTGTATCACGGGAGGCTGCGGCGAGTCCAGAAGCATCCGAATCTCCTGAATGACCCGGCACAGGATAGAGCGGCCGTCATGCCGGTACTGCGCGGCGTTCTCCGCCAACAGTGCCGAGAGCGACTTCGCAGCGAATATCCGCACCTCGCAATAGAGCCCGTCGTCCGTGACGACACCAAGGACTTCCGAGAGCAGCTTGTCCTCTGGCGATCGCAGGTGCCGGACGGCTTCGAGAGCCATCTCGCGCAAACGCCAGTTGTCTCGGTAGCGGAGAAGCCTTATCAGGCCCTCCTGGTGCTCGTCCAGCGCCCCGGCCTTTGTCAACTGTTCAAGTTGCTCCGGTATGTGCCCCCATTCCCGAAGGTTGCCGAAAATATCGCCGCTCATTGCGAGACTCCTTCCAGTTCCTCTTGTTTCGCGGTGTCCAGGTTCAACGATCGAGCGTGGAGTTCGCCCCGTTGGATGGGCACTGCGCTCGGCCCCATGACCCCGAGCTTGACGCGGTTTCCCTGAACGCGGAGTACCGTCACTTGGATGTCGCCGCCGATGACGATCCGCTCGCCTGTTTTTCGGGTCAAGACCAACATATCCCGTCTCCTTCCTTGCCACTGCCGGGGCAACCCAAGACAACTATGCCGCCGGATCAGGCTGCGGCACTTCCGCCTTCGCATGAACGACTGGCGTCCGATTGTCTCCTCGGCCATTCCCAAGGTTGCGATTCGCTTCCTCCCGCAGCAACTGCATCGTCTCGGTGCGGTGCCTGTAGAGGCGTCGCAACTCCCTAGGCTTGTGGCGAGACAGCGCATAATGGGAGAGCAGAGGTAGGACGATCGTCGTGTCCGCGTAGCACACCACCGCATCGGGCAGGGCGGTCGGGTCTACCTTTCCCCAACTCACGGCCTCCTGCGGCGTCGCGCCCGAAAGCCCTCCGGTATCCGGCCGCGCGTCCGTGACCTGGAGAAAGTAGTCGTGCCCCACTTCCAGCACGCGGAACGACTCTTGGAGTTGCGGCTCGGTCTGAAGCATGAAGTTCTTGGGGCTGCCGCCGCCCATCAGCAACACGGCGCTTTTTCCGCCCGCCCGTTTGGCCGCCAGGACGAAGCTGGCCGTCTCGTTCACGTCGTAGAACGGATTGACGCAAAACCGGTATCCCAGCAGCGACAACTTGGCGCTCACCATTCCGATGGTGGAGTCCCCGGGGGACGACGTGTAGACGGGCACGTCGGCTCGGTAGGCCGCCGCCAAGATCGAGACATCCCGCAGGCCATTGGCCTCTTCCTGCTCGGCGGCGTATTTCCCCAGGTAGTGGTGAAACGTGGCCATGCCCATCTCTTCCCTGAACTCCGGTTGCTTGAGGATGTTCTCAAGCATCAGGTCGGTTCGCAGGAGGCAGTCAGTATAATCGAGCAACACGTCGTAGATGCGAACCACGCCGTTGTCGCGCAAGTCGGCGTCGTTGACATTCGGCGTGCCGACATGAAGGGAGCAGTCGAAGGCAAAGTGCAGGTCGTGATACAGGTTCGCTCCCGTGGCGACGATCCAATCGACAAACCCAGCGCGGATCAAGGGCACCACGCAGGACCGGCCCAGGCCGGCGGGAGTCAGCGCCCCGGCCAGGGTCAGGCCGACCGTCACGTCGGGCTCCAGCATCTTCTTGACCAGAAGCTCGCAGCCCTCGCGCAATCGCGCGCCGTTGTAGGCCAGCATCGTGCGCTCGACGACTTCAACGAGGCTTTCCGTGCCGGTCAAGCCGGGCGGGGCGATCCGCTGGCCGGCAAGATAGGCGTTCCTGCGAGGGCACTCCTTGTCCCGTAGCCACACCGGCGAGGTCATTTGCTGCATGGTTTAGCTCCTTGCCGTGAAGATTCGATATAGGCGATCATCTTGTAGGCGAGCCGCGCCGCCAGGAATTCCGAAACCTTCTGACCTGGAATGGGAACCACTTCAACGATGTCGGCTCCCACGACCTCTCGCTCGGCACATACGCGCCGCAGCAACCCCGTCACTTGACGCCAGGTGAGTCCGCCAGGTTCCGGCGTCCCGGTGCCTGGCACGTAGGCCGGGTCAAAGCCATCGACATCGACGGTGAGATAGACCTTCTCACCCAGTAGCGACAACACCCGATCGCACCAGTCAGGATCGCTCTCGATCATTGCAGGCGTGACGACATTCTCTACTTGCCGCGGGCATTCCAGGTATTCTTGCTGCGAGTAGTTGCGAATGCCGACCTGTGCGATCCGATCGGTCACTTCCAGGACGCGACGCATCACGCAGGCATGAGAGTGAGGACAGCCGTTATACGTGTCACGCAGGTCCGCGTGGGCGTCGATCTGGAGGACGCTGATGTCGCCGTGCTGTTGGGCTGTCGCCCGAACCAACGGGGCCGTAATGCTGTGCTCTCCGCCCAGGGCAAGCAGGAACTTACCGCCGCGCACCAGGGTCCGCGCGACACTGGCGATCCGACGCATCTGCTCTTCCGGCGTGTCCGCGGGCAGAACCGGCGACAGCGTGATAATGCCGGCAGCCCGAAAATCTTGCGTCATCTCCTCGTCGAACTCCTCCACCTGGGCGGAAGCGTCGAGGATGGCCGCCGGGGCAGCGGCCGTCCCTCGCATGAACGTGACGGTGCCTTCATACGGCACCGGCAGCACCGCATACCGGGCTTCGGACGCCTCACAGTCGCATCGCGGGATGCTCATAAAGTTGCACGGCGGCTGTCTCATTGGCTCTCCTGTCATCTTGCATCCGTCCTCCGACCTGCGACCTACAGTTCCCCTATTGGTCCCGTTCCGGCTGAAAGAGAATCTCTTCCAATCGCAGTTGTCGTTGCCCAGACGGCACGGACACGCGCACCACGTCGCCGACACGGCACCCGAGAATGGCGGTCCCGACCGGTGCCAGGACTGAGATGCGATTCTGGCTAACGTCGGCACGTTCGGGGTAGACCAGGGTGTAGACTTCGATCTCCCCTGTCTCCAGGTCGCGCAGTTCGACCGTCGAGTTCATCGTTACCACGTCACGGGACACCTCATGGGGGTCCGCCGCCTGGGCTCGCTCAAGCTCTGTTTCGAGTGCGTGCAGGTACTCGCGCCCTTCCCAACCGTGGGCCTGGGCGGACTGGAGCATGGTTCCAAGCCGCTGACGGTCTTCGTGGGTAATCGTTATGTTCTCGGTCATGTCGCAACTCCCAAGCGGTGCCCGCTGCTGTCGCTGGCCAGGCAAGTGTTCACGCGACTCTGGTACATTCGGTCATTCTGCTGCCAGGACGCAAGGTCAGCGCGGACGCGGGTGTGACACTTCGATCTCGTTGACCACATGGGCAACGCCATCAACCCGGCGCACCGCCTCTTGAGCGAGCTGTTTGTGATAGTAATTGGGCAATCTTCCTCGAAGGAAAAGCACTCCTCGCTCATACTCGACGGACACTTGTCTCAAGAGCGAGTAGGAGCTTTGATCCAAGCATTCCTGTGCTTCCCTGACGACCTGTTCCGATCTATCCGAGCAACATCGTTCCCTTTGAATGGTAGAAATCACGAAATCACCTCCTTGAAGTCGCGCTATGTGTGTCCATGTTCCCGATGGCGTCACGCCACCGCCTGCTGCGAGTGGCAAGTGGCGCAGAGCGTGGTGTAAGGAACCGTCATTAGCCATTCGTCCGGGATGGGGCTTTCGCACTCCTGACAGAAGCCGTAAGACCCCTCGGCAAGTCGCGCCAACGCGCTTTCCACCCGATACAGCATGGCCTCCTTGCGGTCGATCAGCCGTTCAATGAAGTCTCGCAAGGTGCGCGCAACCGACGTTCGCCACGTCGCGCGGCAGGCGCGGCAGGTGTCGCGGGGCCTGGATGGCGGCGCGCTGATGTCAACGTCCAGCGCGGTATCCAAGAGAAGATTCACTTCGCCCCGGAGTTGCGCTCGCAAGGTAAGGAGCAGCTTCCAGTACATTTCCTTGTCTTGGCGGGTCATGGGTTTCCTCCACAACAAAAGGTCTCGACGTGTTCGTTTCTCGCCCTGCTGGCCAGAAGCCAGCGCAGCCGATTACGAGACAAGGGCCGGATGTCCGTGAATCGGCCGATGAAGGCGGCACCCGCGCGCTCCGGCGCGAGGTCCGCACGAAAAGCGAGACTACAATTCGAGCCGTCGCAAGAGAGCGTACTCGGCAGACAATACGCTAGACGACTTCGGCATTGGGCTGACGGAGGCTGTCAGCCTGGGTGGCAGGGCAGCGATGCTGCCCAACGATGCGACGGGCCATCGCTCCCCGCCACGGCGCGACACATGAGATTTGCCGGCCGGCCATGCAGCCTTGGGCACGACGCCGACGCCTTGGTCACCGGAGGGACAGCCCGCACCACTTAACCGCCGGTGTGCTGTAGAAAGGCGAGGATTCTCGCGGTCGCAGTCCCCGTCAATCCTCAGTGAGTCATGCAGGCGGTCGGCCGACGCCGCCAGAATCGGATGCTGTCCGTTGCCTGCCGATTGATCTGCCGCGGCGCAGTGCGACATGGCGGCCGTTGGCATCAGCACCAACGCCAGCCAAGCCGTCTGCCACAATCGGCAGTTCAATAGACGTAGGCCAATGCAACGCATCCGATGGATTTCCCTGGAGTAAGCAGGATACTGAGCGCAGACTCATACAAGGGTTAGTATAGGCGATCCTCGACAAAAGGCAAGACCAACTGCGCGCATCGCAGGTTCGCGCCCGCTTCGCTCTAGCACCGCGGAGCTACGCTGGCTAGCACGGCCGGCTGGCCTTCAATGAAAAAACTCCTTGGAGCGCGAACCACTGGGCCGGCGCGAAGCCATCTTGTAGCTCTTGCGACCTATCGCTATCTAGCTCTTTGTAGCCAGCGCGATTCCGCGTAGCACGTCGGAGCTATGGCCGCACGTCGAGTGAACCAATACGATGGCAGCGTCCGTCGATTTGATCGCGCTGCAAGTAGCCGCACGGACGCCGGCAGCCGGAAAGGGTAACGAGATGAAAGAGAGCGACCAATTGCGGCGTCGGAACGGCAGGCCACACTTGAACGAGCGAGGCACTGTGGCGACTCGACTCAGGCGAGTCCCGCGCATGGCGACGCCGGGACTATGCTCCGACTGCGCCGAGAGGCTTGGCTGCAACTTCTCGACTACGGGCCACACCGTATGGTAATGCGAGAAGTACCGGGCTGATGAGGAATAGCTCAGGCCAGGCCGGGCGATGTGCTGGCAGGAACGCGGCATTCGCGGCAGCCGACGCAAATGTGCATGAGCGACGGTCACACGTCGAATTGGCCGGCGCTTTCCGGCTGAAACTCGACCTGCTCGACTCGCAGACGCGCGGGGCCTAGCAGCGCCACCCCGACAACCGTATCGCCCTGGCGATGGCCGAGCAAGGATGTGCCGACGGGAGTGAGGATTGACAGGAGGTTCTTCGTGATGTCGGCAAACGCGGGATAGACCAGGGTGTAGGACTCGACCTCCTCCGTTTCCAAGTCGCGCACGCGGACCAAGGAATTCATGGTCACCACGTCGCCCGGCATGTGGCACGGCTCCAGAACCCGAGCCTGGTCGATCTTCGCCTTCAGCGCGCAGAGCAATTCACGGGCAGTGCTCCTGCTGGCGACTTCATCGCGGATCATGGGCTCTAGGCGAGCATAATCCACGGCAGAGATGATGATCTGATTACGACGAGTCATGGATCGGTTCAGGATGAGGGTGACGTGGATTCGGTCGCAGGCTGCGGTTCTTCAGTAGTCCCGGCCGTCCCAGCGGACGAAAGCTTCCAGGGCGTAGTATTCCGGTAGTCCGATCCGGTCGAAGAGACCGGCCGTATGGCGGTTGCGATCCTCCGCCCGCTGCCAGAACTCGCGGGGGTCGT
This sequence comes from uncultured Planctomycetales bacterium, assembly GCA_937889015.1. Lineage (GTDB taxonomy): Bacteria > Planctomycetota > Planctomycetia > Pirellulales > Thermoguttaceae > CALARR01. The sequence goes on from CALARR010000368.1 coordinate 16,244, forward strand.
CTGGGCCGGGAAACAGGGCCGTATCCTTCTGGGATTGATGCCGGAAGATGGCCAATCGCTTCTTGTCCACATCGCCGGGGCTCAACGGGACCGCGATCTCGATGGCGTCGAGCGGCCATTCCTGCCACGCCCCACGGTACAGCAACACCTCGGGTTTCAAATCCGCGTCTTGGAGTTGCCTGATCGCCTGGAAGATGATCCAGGCGCAGACGCGGTGCGTGCCGTGCGGATCGGTGAGGTCGCCGGCCACGTAGACCTGGTGCGGCTTGATGCGGCGCAGGTAATCCTGCACGACGCGGATGTCGTCCGGCCCGGGGGGATTCTTGTCGATCGTGCCGGTTCGATAAAACGGAAGGTCGAGAAAATGGAGGTTGTCTTCCTTGCATCCGCACGCCACGGCCGCCGATTTCGCTTCACTCCAGCGGATCATGGCTTTGAACTTCAGCACGTCCCTGGAATCCGGCTGGCCCGGCCGCTTTTCCGCCAGTGCGGCGAGCACTTGCTTCTCCAGTCCTGGAGTCTTGCTCTCGTCGATCTCAAAGCGGCGATTGAGTTCCGTCATCAGGTCGGCCAACTGCTGCACTTCATGGTCATGGACGGCGATGTTCCCGCTGGTCATATACGCCACGTGCAATTCGTGCCCGTCTTCGACGAGCCGGAGCATCGTCCCGCCCATGCTAATCACGTCGTCGTCGGGATGAGGACTGAAGCACAGGATACGGCGTGGCTCTCGTCCGCCGGGGTGGTACTCGATCGTGGCCATCATCCAGCGGAAAACGCGATGGGCCAGCTTTGGTGCAGGGCCGTGATGCCGCAGCAACTGGTGCAGGTTTTGATTGCGGAAATCGTTGTCGTCGAGTTTCAAGAGGGCCTTCTTTGTCTCTTGGCACAGCCACAGCACGGCTCGTTTGATAAGCGGCTCCGTCCATTCCACGTTGCCCTGTAGCCAGGGCATGGCAACACTGGTCAACTCGGCCGCCGCGGCTGGGTCCAGGAGGAACGATACGTTGCGATGGCCCCGAAGGAGGCTGGCCGGAACGCGATCCGTGAGCGGCCCCTCCGTCGCCTCCCGCACGACCGTCGCTTTGTGCTCCCCAAAGGCCACGAGAACGATTTCCCGAGCGTCGAGGATTGTGCCAATCCCCATCGTCAGAGCATGGGTGGGCACGTTGTCCTCGCTCAGGAAATCGCTGGCGGCGTCTTTGCGGGTCACGGGGTCGAGAGTGACCAGCCGGGTGCGGCTGTTCGGGACGCTGAACGGCTCGTTGAACCCGATGTGGCCGTTACGCCCGATTCCCAACAGTTGCAAGTCGATCCCGCCCGCCTTGCGGATCGCGTCCTCGAACTGCCGGCAGTGTTCCTCTACTCTGTCGGTGGCCACCGTACCGTCGAGAAGGTGAATGGCGTCGCGAGGGACGTTCACATGATCGAAGAACCCGGTGAACATCCAGTGGTGATAGCTTTGCAGGCGTTCCGGCGACAGCCCATAATACTCGTCCAGGTTGAATGTCTCGACGCGGCTGAAGTCGAGATGTTCCTCGCGGTACATGCGAATCAGCTCGCGATAGACGCCCAGCGGCGTCGAGCCGGTGGCCAAGCCCAGCACAGCCTTCTGTCCAGACGCAGCGCGCTGCCGAATCAGGTCTGCGATCATGCGGGCCACGTGCCGGCAGGCGTCGTCGCTGGACTCGAAGACGTAGCATCGACTGTGAGTTCCGGGCACGGTATGGGCTGTCGAGTTGGACATGACAACGGACAACGGGCATGGGATCGCAGCGCGCACAACTAGCGTCGCCACCTAAGTGTGGCAATGCCGAGTCAGTATACAGTGATCCCATCCAGGAACAATCCTGCTGCGGGGCTAGCAGTCTTAGCCCTCAGTCGCCAAAAGGCAAGACGCCCTGGATGCTGGAGTGCGGGCGCGGGCCGCACCTTGCACAACCCGTGTCGTCCACACCACGACATCAAAGCGGCGGGAGGCCGATTCGTAGCAGTCGGCCTTGATCGTGCGACGTGAGGGCGCGAACCACGGCAAGCTTCAGCTCGGCGAGATCATCGCTTTTCTCGACGCACGCGACGAAACATCTTGTTCGAGGATCGCGAACATAGGTGTCGTCGTAGCCCATGTAGAGGATGATAGGCACCGCGGGCTCCAGAGAGCCGATTGCCTCCGCTGCCTCCAGTGCTCCTTTGCGCGGCATAAGGTTATCCAGAATAACCACGTCGGGCCTGTGCGATCGCCAAAGTGTTACGGCCTGAACCGGGCCGCGGGCGAACATTACGCGATAGCCTTCGTCTTCGAGCGCCCGCCGACATGCGTCGCGCGTCACTATGTCGTCGCCTGCACAGAGAATGGTCCTCATTGGTCGATGAGCTTTCTCGCTTGTTCCTCAGTCCGGGTACTGCCCCGAGGCCACGCCGCCCGAAGTCATCCCCTGGCTTCGTCAAGAACCCTCTTCAATACCACTGCCTCATTGTGTTCCTCATCCCGCGCGCCATACACCAGCGTGATCGTTCGCTCTGTGCTCATTGCCCTCAACGACTGGAGCACGTCCGTCTTTTCGTCCAGTTCCTTCCGATAACGAGTCTGGAACTGTCTCCATCTGGACGGATCATGCCCAAACCATTTGCGCAACTCCGTAGTCGGGGCGACATCCTTTAGCCATACATCGACAGCCGCCCGCTGCTTGGTCAAACCACGCGGCCACAGCCGATCAACCAGGACGCGCACGCCGTCGTTTCGGGAAGGCTTGTCATAAACCCGCTTCACGTGGATCATCGGTCATCCTCCCCACGACCTTCTCGCTTTCGGGTCAAAGCTTGCCGTTCGTCGTGGCATGTCCGGTTGCCCGAATAAAGGTAGTATACGGCGGTGCCGTCCATGAACCATCCTGCCGCGGGGCTAGGACCCTTAGCTCCCCGGCGCTGAAGGCGGCGA
>CALARR010000369.1 GCA_937889015.1 uncultured Planctomycetales bacterium
TGGATTACGCGAAGCTCAAAAACGCTGTCGCGGGCAACGCCGTTGCCATTCGATGCAAGACCATTCTCCAGCCTGCTGCAGGCGAGGGAACGAAGGTCTTCCCACCAACGCACGCCGGTGGCGTGTACGCTACGGAGAAGCGACGTATCCCCGCCCACGACAAGGAGGATCCCAGGGCTACTCGCGAGGCCGATTGCGTATTGCTTGATTCAGTACAGAGCCAGGCAAACCGAATCGAGGACGCGCTGCAACAGGCCATTGATGAAAAGAAACTGACGATGCCGTTGATTGTCGTGGATTTCGCCGACGCAAACAAGTCTTTGCTCAAACCGATCAGCGACCGCATCACCTCTCTGACCGTCCCACACCGGTTGCCCGACGCGATTCTGCGCGACTCCAATGATGCAAAAGGATCTCGCTTCAGGGATTCCGACTACGCGAAGAGATGGGCAGCGGCAACGCCCGCAAATGCGACACCTGTCTTTGAACTATGTCCAACCGCACTGTTTCTCGGCATGTGGGGTTCGCCTGAGAGGGCCGGTGGACTCGGGGCCAAGTTCGCCAGGGCGCTCGTTTCGGAGATCGTGGGAATAGATGCAGTCTTTGGCGTTAGAACGGGAAGTCGCATTGATCCTCTCAGTATTTCGTCGAAGGCACAAGTCATCAATGAGGGTCAGGGGCGCTGGCGGCTAGCAAACGAGAAGGAAAGAGGGGCAGTCAATCCGTCGGAGATTGGCCACAGCAACATCCCCCCAACGTTCGGTAAGTACCAGAAGGGAGCCGAGGGGACTAATCCGCTCGCTGCGTCCTTGCCGACCTTCCGATACGACCGCAAACAGGACGAAGACACGGTCAGCTTCCGGATCACGGCGGACTTCTCTCAGAGTGTTGAAGCAAAGCAAGGTGAGATTGCTGCTGGAGGCGTGACTATCTCTCATGCCGAACACACCGCCGTGCTGTCCCTGCCACAGCTTCGCCGATTGCGGTTTCCGCTGAATGGCGCCTTTGATAAGGACTCCGAGAAACAAGCGGAGATTGACAACGCCGCGCGTACCGTGCTTGCAGCACTGGCGCTCGTTGGCCTCACGCTTTCGCTCGAGCGCGGCAGCGATCTGCGTTCGCGGTGCCTCCTCTTCCCGGAAGGCCCGCTCAGCTTTGAACTGCTTGAGACGCCGGGCCAGCCAACCGCGATCACGGTTAACTCGGCGCAGGCCATTGCAGCCTACAACGATGCCGTCAAAGCCGCGACGGAACTCAGCCTCCCATGGGAAACCACGCCTGTCAAGCTTACGCCCTCGCCCGAACTGGTCGCGCTGGTGAAAAAGAGCCAGGAACTCGCCGCCGCCGGCCAGGAGGAATGAGATGCCGTCCTTCGCCCTTGTCATCGAGTACCTCACCGGGTACGCCGTTGCGACCCACCCCGCCAACCGTCAGGATGCCGAATGGCCGCCGCATCCAGCGCGCGTATTCATGGCGTTGGCCGCTGCGCATTTCGAGACACACGGAACACCGGAACACAAACGAGCCGAACGCGCAGCACTCGAATGGCTCGCTACGCTCGATCCCCCGGACGTGATGGTTCCTGAGCACACCTTGCGCGATGTGCTCACGGTATACGTTCCGGTCAACGATCAACCGGGCGGTAAGGCCCTCGTGAGTCGCTCGCGCCAGCCGAGGTTCTTCCCGCGAGTGCATGTCGGCTCACAGCCCCTGCGGCAAACGTGGCATGTACAGAATGAGCCGCCCGCCGGCTACCTTGACTCGCTCGAATCAATCTGCCGCAACGTAACCCGTATCGGGCATTCTTCCTCGCTGGTCTGGGTTCGGCTTGAGAGGGATTGCGCCGTTGCCCCGACGCATGTGCCAGACGAGCACTCGCTCGAGAATCGCATGCGAATCGTTCACTCCGGTGCGTTGCAGCGTCTCGAGGACGCGTTCAACAAGTCGGCGATTGACGAATTCGCCGCTTTGGAGGAGCAGATCCGTGTCTCGAAGGGCAAAGCAAAGAAGCAGCTTCAGGCCGAGTGTAAAGAGCGATTCCCGGCAGGTCAACCGACATCGCAGCGTCCGGTGTTCTCCATCAGCCGGGGATACCGAAAGGCGACGCCGACATCCACCGACCATGCGCATTCCCCCTTCGATCCTAACTTCATCGTTCTTCGCACGACCGATGATACAGAGCAAGCCTATGGTCTGGAATCCACCGCACTGATCACGCAGACCCTGCGCAAGCTCATTATGGACAGATCGGAAGTCCAGCCAGTGCCCCCGTGGGTGTGCGGCCACGAACCCAACGGCGCTAAACTCGAATCCCGACCCCACATGGCGATCATCCCACTTGCGTTCGTCGGCCGCGAGCACGCCGATGGACACTTGATGGGCGTGGGCATCGTCTTGCCGCGCGACCTGTCGCATCGCGAACGTTCCGCCGTCCTCTCGTCAATTCTCTTTGGTGCGAACAACGAACCGAGGGACCTCACCCTGACAATGGGTCGAGCTGGAGTCTGGAAGATTGTGCGCGCGACAGACCTGTCAACCAAGCACACGCTACGGCCGCTGACCTACACCAGCCCGAGCCGGTCATGGGCCTCGGTTACACCGGTCTTGCTGGATCGAATGCCAAAGACGGATCGGGCAAAAGACCCGATGGGCTGGCGTGAGGAAGTCACCGGCCTCATCTGCAAGTCGTGCGAACTCGCCGGCCTGCCCACGCCCATCGCGGTGCGAGTCGAGAAGACACCATTCTTCCCCGGCTCCTTGCGAGCGATGCCCGGCCAAGGCGGGTTTCCCCAGCTTCGCAAGGACAAGTTCCAAGTCCATGTCACCATCAAGTTCGACCAGCCGGTGGAAGGACCGGTGCTCATCGGTGCCGGTCGCTTTCGCGGCTACGGGCTCTTGCGGCCCTGGCTGAATGGAGAGGACAAATGAGCCTTTCAATTGACCGCTTCACAGAGTTCTTTCGTGCCTTGTACCAGGACAAGCAGGGAAGGCCGCTGGATCCGTTTCCGTGGCAACAGCGATTGGCACAACGGGTCTTTGATGGTGAAGAGGGGAAGTTCCCAACCGGGTGGCCTGACTGTATAGACTTGCCCACCGCCAGCGGGAAGACCGCGTGCATCGACATCGCTGTGTTCGTGCTGGCGTGCCAGGCACAGATCGAGAACAACAAGCGTACGGTCGGCCGGCGGATCTTCTTCACCGTCAATCGCCGTGTCATCGTGGATGAGGCGTTCGATCGGGCCAAGGTTCTCGCTCAGAAGCTCCTCGCCCCTCCAGAAGGCATTCTCAGAGAGGTCGCTGATGCCTTGCATGAGATTGGCGGCGACAGCAACGCCCCCCCGCTGGACGTTGCCGAACTCCGCGGCGGCATCTACCGCGACCGCGCTTGGGCACGTAGCATCACACAGCCCATCGTCGTTTGCACCACGGCCGACCAACTCGGCTCTCGCCTGCTGTTTCGCGGTTACGGCGTCTCCGAGTCCTCCGCGCCGATCCACGCCGCCTTGTGCGGCTGTGACTCGCTCGTCCTCCTCGACGAAGCCCATGTCACTCGCGCGTTCTCCCAGACACTACAACTGATCGCGCGGTACCAGGCGCAGCACTCGACTGCCCCCAGGATGCACGTTGTCCAGATGACCGCAACTCCGGCAGGAGAGCCAAAGGCCCCATTCGGGCTGGAAGACGCGGACTGGGGGCACCCGGTTCTAGGGCCGAGGCTGCGAACGTCAAAGCCCGTTGCACTTGTGAGACTCGGCAAGAAGAAGTCGCTCGTTGCCGAAATCGTCACGCGCGCGTTCGATGCCCTTTCCGACACACGCAAAGCCGTCGGCATTATCGTCAACCGCGTGCAGACCGCACGCGACGTCGAACGCGCTATCCTGGCGCGAGTCGCCGAACGTGCGAAGAAAGACGGCGCGTGCAAGGCGGACGTCCACCTCATCATCGGCCGCATGCGGCCGATCGACCGCGACGACTTGCAGAATAGTCTACGTTCACTCGTCGGCCCCAAACGGCCCGACATCCCCGACCGGCCCGTCTTCGTTGTCGCCACGCAGTGCCTTGAGGTGGGCGCGGACTATGACTTCGACGCTCTCATCACCGAATGCGCCAGCATAGACGCCCTGCGGCAGCGATTTGGGCGTCTCAACCGAAGAGGACGCCTGAAGCCTGACCATACGCCACTTGAGGTGGTTGCCGCCATCGTCACCAACGAAGAATCGCTCAAAGGCGACGATCCCATCTATGGCGATGCGATCCAGCACACCTGGGAATGGTTGACCGAGAACGATCGCAGTTCCATCGATTTCGGTATTGCGGAGTTCACGAGACTCTGGGAGGACCTTGACGATACACGGCGTCAGGCAATGCTTGCACCGGCTCCGGATGCTGCAGTGCTGCTGCCCGCACATCTTGACGCCCTTTGCCAGACGGCACTGCGGCCAGAGCCAAGCCCCGACGTAAGCTACTTCATTCACGGTCCACGGCGCGACAACGCCGAAGTCAGCGTCTGCTGGCGAGCAGACCTCGGTGACGATGAATCGCTTTGGCCTCGGATTGTCGAACTTCTGCCGCCGAGCTCGATCGAGTGCATGACGGTGCCGTTACGGGATGTGCAGCGGTGGATGAATCAACGACCCACCAAGGCCGACCGTGACGCCGATGTTCCGGTGATGGCGGAACCCGATGACGATAGATCGGCTCCCCCAACCGAAAAGGCGGGGTGCCGTGTGGTTGTCTGGCGCGGTGCGAGCAAGACACGAGTTGTCGCCACTTCGCGAGACCTGCGTCCCAATGACACCATTCTGATCCCGACCAAGTACCGCAACTGGAACGAACTCGGACACATTCCTGGACTTGCCGACGCTCTACAGCAGGACGGTGAATCCACGGACGACGATGCTCAACGAGTTCTGCAACTCGGTCGCTCCATCGACGTCGCCGAACTCGCCGCACGCCAAACGAGACTGCGTGTTGTGGTGCGCATTCACCCCGCCTTTGGGGACACCGCTTCCTTACGCGGCCTGTCGGATCCGGAATTGCGACAGGCTCTCGTTGACCGCCGTCTTATTCCTGCGAATTGGGCAAACCGACCGGTAGCACGCATTGAGCGCCATCCCTACCGTCCCCCGGACGACGATGGATCGGACTCGGCCCCAGATGAAGTGATCACTTTCAAGCGGCTTCTTGATCAGCCGGCAAAACTCGTCATGCCGTCGGACGACGAGGATGACGGCGACGACAACCTCACGGAGCGCGGTCGCTTTGTCTTGCTTGATGATCACGGGAAACATGTCGCGGACCGGATGGCTGCGTCGCTCGACAAGCTCCATCTGGGCGGCCTTCGCGCTGCCGTACGTGCTGCGCCGCTTCTTCACGACATCGGTAAAGCCGACGTTCGTTTCCAGGCGATGCTGGCCGGGATCACGCCATACGAAGCAATCGAACGGCCGAAGCTATTAGCCAAGGGTGACGGTATTCGCCGTACCGCCACGGAAACACAGGTCATCCTCGACCGCTCCCTCTACCCGCAGGGATTCCGGCACGAAATGCTCAGCGTCGAATTGGCGGAATACCTGACTCTCGAAGCGAGTGTCCCACATCGAGAGTTGCTGCTCCATCTCGTCGCTGCTCACCACGGTTACGCGCGCCCCTTCGCGCCCGTCTGCGTTGACAAACTCGCCGACGAGGAACTTCAGTCTGTCTGGTGCAATGGCCATAGTATCCCGGGCCGCGTGCGACGGGGCTTCACGCCGTCACATCGCCTCGACTCCGGCATCGCCGAGCGATTCTGGAAGCTCACGCGCGAGCACGGCTGGTGGGGCCTGGCATGGCTCGAATCAATCCTACGACTGGCCGACCAGCAGGCCAGCGCCGCCGAGCAGGAGGGAGCAAACAATGAGTGACGACAACAGTGTTCTTCTCAACGGCCTTGACGGTTCAAACCCGCTCGCCTTCCTCGCAGCCTTGGGTACTCTGCGCACGCTCACCATGGCGATGCCCGAGGAAGTTGTTCGCATGAATTGGGAGCAATGCGATGAAGCCTGGCGACCTCGCGTGTGGTGCCCGCTTGCGAACGATCGCGACAAGCTGAGTAAGTGTCTCTTTCAACACGTACCCAGCAAGCTTCCAGCACCATGGACGGCTGATAAACGCCTCCCTTTCGCTGCATCGTCGCTCCAAAGACTCATGAAAGATGCCGCTTATGCCTGTTCCGCAACCAACCGCGATTTGGCCGACGTGTTGACAGCGTTTGGCTCAGAGTTATTCACCGATGACAAAGGCTCTTTCGCCGATACGTCTTTCCGTATGGTTCGATCCGGCGATTCAGCGGGACAGGGACTTCTCTACTATGCGTGCAGGAATGCGGAGTTGGCAACTGCGGAGGATATCCGAGCCAGTCTGTTTGACAGATGGATCTACTCGAATCGCGGCTCGTCGTTTCGGTGGGATCCGGCCGAGGACAAAATGTACGCGCTGCAGGCGAACAACCCGTCGGATGATGGATCACTCTCTGTTGTCGGCGCAAACCGCCTCGCCCTGGAAGCACTCGTACTCTTCCCCGTTCAACCAACGAGCAATGGCGCGGCGACAACCGGGTTCATCCGTCCAGACGCTCGCGCTGATCCAGAGTTCCGCTGGCCGATTTGGACAGTACCGCTGACACTCGCTGTGACTGGCTCCATCGTCGCAAGCCCATTGCTTTGTGGGAATACCGACAGATCCACTTACCTAGACATGGGTGTGGCCACAGTGTTCAGATCGCGACAGATCAAGCCGAATCAATACTACAGGAACTTTTCACCTGCTCAGCCACTGTGATATCGTTGCCGGGTGCTCCACATGCCGCTCGACGAATCTGTTTGACAGCCCTCCCATGAGCGAATACCAATTCTTCCATTTCCTGGCCATCGATCGGCCGCTGGACGATGCGGCCCTGGAGTTCATGCGCCGCCAGTCCACCCGCGCCGAGATCACACGCTGGCAATTCACCAACGAGTACCACTTCGGCGACTTCCACGGCAATGCGCGGGAAATGCTCCGCCGCGGCTACGACATCCACCTGCACTACGCCAACTTCGGCGTGCGCAAGCTCATGATCCGCCTGCGCGCCGGCCTGCCCTGCGACCGCCGCACCTTCCAGGCTTTTCAAGTCCAACACAGCGTGCACTGGGACCCGGACAAGAAGGGACGCGGCGGCATCCTGACGATCGAGCCCCAAGCCGAGCCCGGCTCGTACGAAGAAGAGTTCTATGACGCCGACACGCTCCTGACCGCCATCGCGCCGGTGCGCGAGCTGTTGATCGGCGGCGATCTGCGGCCGCTGTACCTGGCCTGGCTGGCCTGTAATCAAGATGACGAGACCCAGGAACCGCCCGTGCCGGCCGGGCTCGACAAACCTAGCAAGCCACTCAGCGCTATGGCCGCCTTCTATGAGGTCAGCCAGGATCTGGTCGCGGCCGCGGCGGAACATTCCCCGCCGCTGCCCAACATGCCCGATGCCAGCCAAGCCCTGAGCGACTGGATCGCCGCGCAGCCGCCGGAAGTCCTGCGCGACCTGGCGCGGCGTCTGCTTTCGCGCGATGCGGCCGGCGCGCGCAGTGAGACGCTCGCGCGCGTCCGCGACGAGACGGGCGCAGCGGCGTGGCCCGTCGCCGAGCCGGCCCGAACCTTTGCCCAACTGCGCGAAGCAGCCGGCCGAATGCGTGAGCATCGCTCGCACCGCAAACAGCGCGAGCAGGAGAAGGCGCGTCGCAAGCGCCTGGCCGGCATCGCGGCGGACCCTGCCGCGATCATCGCCAAGGTCCAAACGCTCGTCAAAGGACGTTCTTTGACGGATTACGAGCAGGCGGCCGCCGAACTGGCCGACCTGTGCGAGGCCCTCGGGCCCGACAAAGGTCCCAAGCAGGCCCAAGCCGCGGCCGAGAAGCTGCGGCGTCAGTACCCCACACGCAAGCTGCTGATATCCGCCTTGCACAAGCGTGGCTTGTTGCAGTAAGGGCGAGGCGACGACTGCGAGCATCGCCACGATCTGGCGAGCGAAGCGGCCATGCCAACCGATCTTTGACAACTTGACCCTCCAACCATTTCCGGCCGCCGGGCCGTCGGCGGCCTGTCTTGCACTGCGCGCCGGCGGCAGCGGCGGTCGATCCGCGCTGCCGCCGGCGCCCAACATCTCGAAGGAGTATCCGTTGCCTGCAAGGAGGTGATCCACTGTCTCTCAACCATGAATCGAGGTCACCCCATGATGATCACCACGGCTTTGCCCACCGAACAGCTTCAGGAGGTGCCTGAGCTGATCCCCGCACGGATGCTCAACGAGTTCGCTTACTGTCCGCGCCTGGCCTATCTGGAATGGGTCCAGGGCGAGTTTGCCGACAACCTCGACACGATTGAAGGCCGGTTCGGGCATCGGCGCGTCGATCGGCCCTCGCGTGGCGAGTTGCCCGAGGCCAGGCCCGAGCCTGCGCGGCCCGACGGCCGCGCACCAGAAGAATCGGCGGTCGAACCAGACGACGCTGACGCGGCTCCCGAAACGATCCACGGGCGCTCGGTGACGCTCTCCGCCCCGGGCGAGGGGCTGATTGCCAAAATGGACCTGCTGGACCTGACGGCCGGCGTGGCCGTGCCGGTCGAGTACAAGCACGGGCGTGTGCCCGATCTGCCGGCCCAGGCCTGGGAGCCCGAACTGGTGCAGCTTTGCGCCCAGGGGTTGATCCTTCGCGAAAACGGATACCTGTGCGAAGGCGGAATCTTGTACTACATCGATTCGCGCAAGCGGGTCAGCGTTCCGTTCGACGAGACCTTGGTGGCGCGCACGCGCGAGTTGCTGGCTCAGATGCGCGCCATGGGCGCAGCCGGCCACATCCCGCCGCCTTTGGCCGACAGCCCCAAGTGTCCGCGATGCTCGCTGGTGGGCATCTGCCTGCCCGACGAGACAACGCTGCTGGCGGAGGAGGCGGCGACGCAGTCCGAGCGCGGCGTGCGGCGCTTGGTGCCGGCGCGCGACGACGCGCTGCCGCTGTACATCCAGGAGCAAGGGGCTTCGCTCGGTAAGAGCGGCGATGTGCTCACGGTCAAACAGCGGGGCGCCACGCTCCGCGAGGTGAAGCTCATGGACGTCTCGCAGGTGTCGCTGTTGGGCAATGTCCAGGTCTCGGCCCAGGCCGTGCGCGAGATTGCCGACCGCGGAATTCCGATCTGCCATTTCTCCTATGGCGGCTGGTTTACGGCCATCACGCGCGGCATGAGCCATAAGAACGTGGAGCTGCGCATCCAACAGTACGCCGTCGCGGCGGATCGCCAGCGGTCGCTGCAACTGGCCGCGGCTTTCGTGGTGGGCAAGATCAAGAATGCGCGCACGCTGCTGCGACGCCATCTGGACGAGAATGCGGACGACCTGCTGCGGCCCCTGGCCGAGTACGCCGACAAAGCGGCCTCGGCCGCGTCGGCCGAAACGCTGCTGGGCATCGAAGGCATGGCGGCCAAGCTCTATTTCCAGGGCTTTGCCCGACTGCTCAAGGGAGACCTGGCCTTCAATTTCGAGAACCGCAACCGCCGGCCCCCGCGCGATCCGATCAACGCGTTGTTGTCGTTCGTCTACGCCCTGCTGGTCAAGGAGTGGACATTGGCCCTGTACGCGGCGGGCTTTGACCCGCTCTTGGGGTTCTATCATCGGCCGCGCTATGGGCGCCCGTCGCTAGCATTGGATCTGGCCGAGGAGTTCCGGCCGTTGATCGCCGATTCGGCGGTCCTGACGCTGGTCAACAATGGGGAGGTCGGCCCCGACAGTTTTGTTCGCAAGGCCGGGGCGGTGGCCCTGACCGACGCCGGCCGGCGCGCCGTGATTGCCGCCTTCGAGCGTCGCATGGACACGTTGGTGACGCATCCGGTGTTCGACTATCGTGTCAGCTACCGCCGCGTATTGGAGGTGCAGGCCCGGCTCCTGGCGCGTGTGCTGTGGGGCGAATTCGACCGCTATCCGAACTTCTGCACGCGCTGAACGCCTACTCCTGCCTGACCAGACGAGGAACTTGCCATGCGTAATGTCTACCTGATATGCTATGACGTGGCCGACGAGAAGCGATTGCGCCGGACGTACAAGAAGATGCGTGGTTTCGGCGACCCTTTGCAGTACTCGGTGTTTCGCTGCGAACTGTCGCCGACCGAGCGGGAGCTTCTCAAAGAGTCCCTTTGGGACATTTTGAATTGGGAACACGACCGGGTGATGGTCGTGGATCTTGGGCCGGTTGGGGCCCGAGGCGACGACTGCGTGGAGTTGTGGGGCGACCCGCGCGTTGAGCCCGCAAGTCGCTCGGCCGTGATTGTATGACCGGGAGCGTCGGTTCCCGGGCCTGCGAGCGGTCCTGTGCCGCGAAAACCCCCGGGACCTCTCGCAGCCTGAAGTGTTGTGGTTTTCGCGAGTTATGACGAGAGGCTACTGGCGATGCGTGCTGATCCCCACCGCAGCGAGGAACCGCTCGAAAAGTGTTTTGCAACATGTTTGCAGACAGCGGGTTGTGAGGCCCGCCCATTCCGCGGCTGAACAGCCGCGGCCCCATTGAAGCTACTCAAGCACGAACGCAGGATACGCCGTCTGTGTGCATTCCGCGGCTGAACAGCCGCGGCCCCATTGAAGCACGAGCAGCGAAAGGACCGCGATCGCATCGGCCGTCCATTCCGCGGCTGAACAGCCGCGGCCCCATTGAAGCTCGTGGATCGCAGCCAGGTCGGCAATCGACACCCGCCATTCCGCGGCTGAACAGCCGCGGCCCCATTGAAGCCCAGCGATATTGGCCCGCCTTCCGCCAGGCCGTCAACATTCCGCGGCTGAACAGCCGCGGCCCCATTGAAGCGCAACCAAGCCCGCGGTCTGGTGGCAGAGGACGTGGATGCATTCCGCGGCTGAACAGCCGCGGCCCCATTGAAGCATGAACAACCGGAGCCGCTTCCAGTTGCAGCGCAGCCGCATTCCGCGGCTGAACAGCCGCGGCCCCATTGAAGCCGTTGACGGCGAAAACCCGTCCCGGGTGATGCGCTACATTCCGCGGCTGAACAGCCGCGGCCCCATTGAAGCCAAGGAAGTCAAGGGCGACACGTTCAAGCAGGCTACGCATTCCGCGGCTGAACAGCCGCGGCCCCATTGAAGCCACCTTCTTCGCTTGGCTCACGACATGCCTCCTATGCATTCCGCGGCTGAACAGCCGCGGCCCCATTGAAGCTCGGCCTGCTCAGTGCTGCCGGCGGTGTCGTCGGTGTCATTCCGCGGCTGAACAGCCGCGGCCCCATTGAAGCACCCGACGTCTACACCTAC
>CALARR010000370.1 GCA_937889015.1 uncultured Planctomycetales bacterium
TTGGGGCAGAGCGTTGGGGCAGAGCGTTGGGGCAGAGCGTTGGGGCAGAGCGTTGTCAAGCGACTGCCGGGTTGCGACGGTGCGTGCGCCGGTTCAACGCCGCTTTTTGATCTCCACCGGACTGGCATCGATGGACCGCACGGCGTCGACGCCGTGCAGCGTCTGCGCTTTGAGCCCCGAGATCTCCAGATCCTCGACGTCCTGGCAGAAGACGGCGGGGCGGTGATCATCGCTGGCGAAGCTCAGGCGGACGTTCTCCAGGACCACGCCTTTGGCGTGGCGCACGAAGAAGGCGTAGGCGGGCAGCGTGCCGAAGAGCTTGACGCCCGGGTAGCCGGTCGGGTTCTCGGGCACCGCGCGGCTGGCGTCGTCGGCCGTGCCGCCGCCGGTGAACTCAAGGTTGATGTCGCGCAGGACCAGGTTCTCGATGCGCTGGCCAGGCATGCCGGAGATCGCGTTGCCCAGGCTGGAGATGCGCGTGCCCTGGATCTGGGAGAACATCACGTCCTTGAGCGATCCCTGCTTGGCCGCGACGCCCGCGCGGTAGGTCCGATTGCGCGCACCGAGTCGCACCAGGATGGCGTCGCCCTTGACGTTGCGGAGGCTGATATTCGAGAAACTGACGCGCTCGATGTTCGCCCCGTCCACCGTCAGCACCGCCAGGCCCTCGCAGCGCGTGTCGAAGACCGTGCAGTTCTGGACCACGATGTCCTCGAATCCGCCGGCCGACTCGGTGCCGAGCTTGATTCCGCTGGCATTGGAGCTGACCACGCAGTTGCTGATGGTGATGTCGCGGCAGACCTTGTCCGGCGACCAGCTCTTGAGCACAATCGAGTCGTCGCCGCTGTTGATGAAGCAATTGGACATCCGGACCTGCTGGCAGTCGATGAGGTCCACGCCATCGGTGTTGCGGCCGCGCGCGTCGGCGAAACGCTCCTTTTCGATGTCGGGGTTTTCGCGACTCTCGATGCGGAAACCTTCCAGCAGCATGTCGCGGCACTCGAGGAACGAGAGGGTCCACGAGCCAGAATTGCGGAAGGTGACTCCACGGATCTGCACGTTCTGGCAGGCGACGAAGTGCAGCAGGCGCGGCCGGTGGTAGAAGGACGGGAAGCCGTACGGTCCGGCGAGCCAATCGTCGCCGTTGCCGTCGACGGTTCCCCGGCCCTCGATGCCGATGTTCTGCGCGTCTTCGGCATGCAGGAACATCTTGCCGGTGACGAGTTCGCCGGTGTAGCTGGGATAGCGCGAAGGCGTGCTGGGGAAATCCTCGACACGCGTGCTGCCGACGAGCGTTGCGCCGGCTTCGATGTGCAGGATCACGTTGCTCTTCAGGCGCAAGGTGCCGGAGCGAAAGCGGCCGTTGTGCAGGTAGACGCGTCCCCCGCCGGCGGCGTGGCAGGCATCGATGGCCGCCTGGATCGGCAGCGTGTCCAGCGTCGTGCCGTCCCCTTTGGCGCCATGGGCCAGGACGTCCCAGGTTCCGGAGACCGTGGCCGCCTCGGCGCCCGTGGCCAACAGAAACAGCCCCAGCAACTGCCAACCGCGTACGCAGATACTCATCATCGACGATCCTTCTTGTGGGCAATGCCTTTCCGCTTCGCCAAGCAGGCGCGGAGTCCACGCTGCTACAGCCGCATTTTAGCATGACGGTCCGGCGCCTGGCTACGGCCTCGGGGGCAGGACAAGGTCTCGCGCGAGCGGAGAATCCAGGGCTGCATTCGAGACGATGAGCGGGAAGACTCCGGCAGCGATTTGCCGGTCCCTCTTGCCGGGAGTGTCGCGCGCCTTCTTGACTTCGGCCCGGCAGGGCGTTATTGATAGGCAATGCGGAGGAAACCCCTCGTCAACAATCTTGAGGCTTAAGTCATGCAGTCTAATGAGAAGATGAACCTGTCCCGAAGGACTTTTCTTGGCGCGGCGGCGGGCGTGGCGGCTTGTTCGCTGGTGCCCGGTCGCGCTTGGGGCGCGGCTGCGGCCCGGCCGGACTCCAAGTTCGGCGGCGTCCAGATCGGAGTGATCACGTACAGCTATCGTTCGCTGCCGGGTTCGGCCGAGGAGACGCTGAAGTATGTCACGGAGTGCGGCATCAGCTCGATCGAGCTGATGGGCAACACGGCCGAGCAATTCGCCAAGACCTTTGCCAGCGAGAAGGCCGACCTGGTGGCCGCCGATCCCATGGCGGGGTTCAAGGCCTTGCGCAAGATGTACAACGACGCGGGAGTCGGCATTCACATCGTGAAGTTCGGCAGCATTGGCAACGCAGGCATGCCGGACGAACAGATCGACTACTACTTCCAGGTCGCCAAGGCCCTGGGGGCCAAGGGGATCACTCGCGAGATTTCGGAAGAGGCCGCCGCGCGGCTGGGCGCTTTTGCCGACAAGCACCAGGTCCTGCTCGGATTTCACAACCACATGCAGCTCACGCCGACCTTGTACGACGGCCCAATCCTGTCGCACGGCAAGTACCTGGCGATCAACCTGGACATCGGCCACTACGTGGCCGGGACCAACGAGTGCCCGATCACCTTGATCGAGAAGTACCGCGGCCGCCTGTTGAGCCTGCACCTGAAGGACCGCAAGAAGGACAAGGGGCCGAACATGCCCTTCGGCGAGGGGGACACGCCGGTGGCGGCGGCCCTGCAGTACCTGAAGAAGAACAAGCTGGACATTCCTTGCGACATCGAGCTGGAGTACAAGATTCCGGAAGGCTCGGACGCGGTGAAGGAAGTGACCAAGTGCGTGCAGTTCTGCAAGCAGGCGTTGAGCTGACACACGTTAGATGCTCTGAAACTGAAGCCCAAGGCCACGGCAACGTGGCCTTGGGCGTTTTGGCGGCGTGCAGTCGCTCCCGTCGCACAGTCAGTCGGCAGTCGCGCCGGGCGCATGGCAGGTGCCACGCGACATGCCGGGCCGCCATCATTCGAGGTAAGGCTTGAGCTGGACAAAGTTCAGCATCAGCTCCTCGCCGGGGCTGGCAGCGGAGTCGTCGAAGGTCACGGTGAGGGTCGGCGCCTTGGCCCGGAAGATCACCCGGTGGAGATTGATCTTGCCCACGTGGTCGTCGCCGAGGCGCCGGGTGCTCTTTCGCCGGTCGATGTGGACGAAGCTTTTCTCGGGCAGGACCTCGGCGCCTTGGAGCTGCGCGGCGATGCCGTAGCGGCGCGGGTTGAACTTCTTGCCGACGAGGTCCTTGCGGTCGGCCGTGACGAATTGCAGGCAGTAGGCTTTGCCCACGGTGAGCCCCTGCGCGGTCTGGCTGATGCGGTTGGGTTGGCCGGTCTGGCGCGTGAGGAGGCAGAACGTGTCGCCGGCCTTGCCTGCGCCCCAGCGGCCCTGGCTGTTGCGGCCATAGCCGGCGATCGCGTCGGCGCTAACGGACTTAGACGCGGCCGGCGTGACGGTCCAGCCGTTGAGCCCGTCGGCAAAGTCGCCATTGACCACGAAGCCGGGGTTGTACTTGAAGCCGTAGCGCGCGGAGAGCATTTCTTTGCGGCCTTCGACCGCATAGTGGCGCATGAGGAGGAAGGACCATCGCGCCATCTCTTCATCACCGTAGTAGGTGCCCCAATAGCCGGTGGTGGCCAGCCCGGCGAAGTCCGGGGCGTTGGCCACAAGATTGACCTGCATGTCGAGGAAGTACTTGAAATCCACGGCCGGGTCGTGTTCGAGCGAGATCGTGGGAATCTGGTTGAAGTTGCCGAAGATGATGCCCGTGCCCGCCGCGGCGTTGGGGAAGGTGGCATTGAAGCGGCGGATGGTTTCGCAGAGCATGTCATCGAGGTAAGCGGCGGCCGCCTTCTCATCCGCCTGGGGATGGCAATAGGCCTCGAACAGCAGCCGGCCGCGACCGTGCGAGGCATTGAGGGCCGCGGACATGAAGTCGGCGTGCAGGGCGGGAATGCCCGGCTTGCCCACAATCCAGGTATAGATCAGGCGCTGCTGGGGATTGCGGAGTGCCCAGAGGGCCTTGGTGTAGTTGTCGATCGTGGGGCGGCCGAAGAACAGCTCGTCGCTGGTGAAACCGTCGTACTGCGGTTGGGTCATGCCGGCGTGCTTTTCCATGCGTGCACGCACGTTGTCGGGGTCATCGACCGGGGCGACGTTGAAGTTGGCCAGCCATTTGAGGCCGCGCGCCTTGGCCTCGGGCAGGGCATCGCCGGGCAGGGCGCCGCCGTTGAGGGTGGTGACGGCCGGGAGAATGTGGCGCTTCATGAAGTTCCAGTCGTAGCTGCCGTTCTCCTTGACGGCCGAGTTGGCGCATGGGGGATAGTCGAAGATCTCGCAGATCGAACGCACGACGAGCCGCCCGGCGGCGGTGCTGCCCGTGACGGCGATGCGATGCTCGCCCATGGGCAACTGGCGGAAGGCCTCCAGCCGGTCGGTGGCGGCGGTGAGCACGGTGTCGCGGCCGTCGATCTGGACGGCCAGTTTCGAACCAGGCGCGTCGGTGGCGAGGGCGACGAAGATCCACCCGTCGCGAGGATGGACGAAGGTGAAGGTCTGCGTGGCCGGCGACTTGCTGACGGGCGCGTCGAGCACCTCGGCCGCGAGATTGTTCAACTGCTTGACTCGCGTGGGGTCGCAGGTGGGCAGGTCGACGATGCTGATCTCAAAGCGGACGTCGACGAGCGACTGGTGCGTGGTCTTGTGCCGTAAGGCAACACACAGGGGATAGTCGCCGCAGGCAAGCCCGGGAAGTTTGGCCAGGAGCTTGCCGTCCTGCAGCGGCACGGTCTGCGCGGGCCGGTTGTCCGAGCCGAGCGTGAAGAGGCCTTCGTAGGCATCCTGCTTCTCGGGCAGGTGGCCATAGAGTTTGAAGACTACTTGCGGATTGGCGCGCGGAATGCGATTGAGCAGCGGCTGCAGGGGCACCAACCGCGGGGCGGCGATGAGTCCCATCTGAGATCGCGAGCCCTTGCGCGCCGCCTCGCTGACGGCTTCGAGCTTGACGTCGGCAAAGGCGATCTCGCCCGCCAGTCCGCTGGCGAAGAGGGCCACGCCGTATTCGCGGTTCTTGGAAGCAAAGAGGGTGAAGGTCTTTTCGCGCAGAGTCCAGTCGGAGTCGGCCGGCAGGTTCTTGATGCCGGTGTCCGAGGTCCAGCCGCTGTTGTGGATGATGAGGCCGGCGTTACGGCTCTTGAGGCCCTTGGTTCTGATGTAGGCACTGAATTTGTAAGTCTCGCCGGCAACGAGGGTCAGACCTTGCTGACGCACGCTGACGCGCGCGGTCCCCTCGGCATCGCCCTGGAGCACAACCGCCGGCTTGTTGCCGGCGGGGCCGCCGGCGCGCTGGTAGACCACGCCCTTGGTCGAGGACGAAGGGGTCCAGAACTCGGGAAAGGCGACCTGCTCGGCGTCGAAACCGCCGTTGAGCAGGAGGTTCTCACCTTCGGCCACGGCCGCCAGTGCGGGAAAGGGCAGGAGCGCGACTCCCAGAACAACCATGAAAGCTCTCATCGGCATCTCCGTTGTAAGTTGGTTCCCTGGCGGGGAGTGGTGGCTGCTGAGGCAGAAGCGGAACCGGGGGCAGCGGCGGCTTTGAAAGGCACAATCTGCCGATCATAGCTTTGCCCAGGGCGACAATCAAGAACCAGGGCCGTGCGGCCGGCGGCCCTGCCCTGGCAGGCGCTTGCGTCGCGCGGTTCCAAGGATTACGATGCGCGGAATCGTTGTTGGCTGGCCGCCCTGGTGGCACTTCGTTCAAGGGCCAAATCGCCAGCCGGGGAATCGTCGTTTCAGGAGTCGCGTCATGAGCTGCGCCCAGCATCTGCGTTGCGATCGCGTCGGCATGGCCTGCAGTCTGGTGTGGGCCATCGCCGCTTTCCTGGCCTCCGGTTTGCCGGCGGCCGAACCGCTCTCCAAGCGCGATGTGATCCGCCGGGAGAACGCCCAGCCCGGCACGTCGGACTGGCAACTGACGTACGTTCGGCTCGACAAGTCGGGGCGCGAAGGGTTTCGTTCCCCGGGCATCGAGGGTTATTGCTCGCGGCAGTCGGTGGCGGCGGGCGAGGCGATCGAGTTCTTTGTGAGCACCAATCCGGCCTGCCAGTTCACCGTGGAGATCTTCCGGATGGGCTACTACGGCGGCAAGGGGGCGCGGCTGATGAAGACGCTGGGGCCTTTGCAGGGCAAGGTCCAAGAGACGCCGCCGGTCGGCCCGCGACGGATTCGCGAATGCCGCTGGGAATCGTGCGCGCGGCTGGTGATCCCGGCCGACTGGACGAGCGGCGTCTATCTGGGGCGTCTGTCGCGCGTGCCCAATCCCGACGGCACGCTGCCGTGGCAGAGCTACGTGGTGTTCATCGTGCGCGACGATCGGCCGGCCGACATCCTGTTGCAGTGCCCGGACAACACCTGGCAGGCCTACAACCGCTGGCCCGACAGCTATTCGTTGTACATCGACCCGGACAACAAGTTCGCCTCGTCCGGCAACCGGGTGGACGTGAGCTTCGACCGGCCGTACGCCAAGTACGCCCAGATCTACGAGAACCCGCAGTCGGTCGGATCGGGCGAGTTCTTGTGCTTTGAGTATCCCTTGTGCTATTGGCTGGAGGAGCATGGTTACGACGTGAGCTATTGCTCCAACAGCGACATGCTCGCGCCGGACCGAGCGGCCAAATGCAAGGCCTTCATCAGCGTGGGACACGACGAGTATTGGGATCTGCGCGAGTACGAGAGCGTGATGCAGATTTCGCGCAACGGGACCTGCGTGCTGTTTCTTTCGGGCAATTCCATCTGCTATGTGACGCCGTTCCGCGAGGGCTTTGACGGACGCCCGAAGCGCATCATCCATCGCAAGGGGCCCTACAAGGGGCTGACGATGGGGCCGGAGCCTTCGAAGAACCCGTTCGACTACGTGGGACCGGACGAGGGCCTGCTGCTGGGGGCGCGGAACATCCTGCCCGTCAATGGCGGCGGCGACTGGGTGTGCGCCAAGCCCGAGCACTGGATGTTCGCCAACACGGGCATGAAGAAAGGGGACCGGATTCGGGGCCTGGTGGGATGGGAATTCCACGGCGACCCGCCGCCGATCGAAGGGCTGGAGGTAGTGGCGGAAGGAATCGCCCTGCACGGCGGCACGCGGCCGGTGCCCTATCAGGCCACGATCTATCCCACGCCCAAGGGCGGTTTCGTGTTCAATGCCTCCACGATTTTCTGGTCGATGGGCCTGAGCGCCCCGCCGGGTCACATGCCGGTGTGGAGCCACAACACGCGGCCCAACGGGCCGGATCCGCGCGTGCAACAGATTACGCACAACCTGCTGCGGCGCGCCATCGATCGCTAGGTGACGACAGGCCCCATGGAAATCCAGGTTCGAGTGTCGCGGCTTGACGGCCAGGTTCCGGCAACGGATCGCGAGGTGTTTGCGCGGTGGGCGACGGAGATCTTCGCCGGCACGCCGGCGGCCAAGCAGTTCACCTGGGTGGACCACTGGGCCTATCAAGTGGCGGTCTACGCCGATTCGTCGCCGGTGAGCCACCTGCGGATTGTCGATCGCACCGTGCTCATCGACGCACAGCCCGTCCGGGTGGGCGGGGTAGCCGACGTGATGACGCCGGCGGAATTTCGCGGCCAGGGTTTTGCGGGACGGGCCATGAAAGAGGCCGCGCACGTGATTTTCGAACTCATGCAGGCGCGTCTGGGCCTGTTGCTTTGCGCGCCGCCCCTGGTCCGCTTTTACGCCTGCTACGGCTGGCAAATGGTCGATTGCCCGGTGAGCATGGCTCAACCCGGCGGCAGCGTGACCTGGCCGCAGTGTACGATGTTGCTGGTTCGGCCGGGCGAGACGTGGGCGCCAAGGTCAGTTGACCTGTGCGGCCTGCCCTGGTGAACGGGCCGCCAGGAAGACGAGGAGTGCACGCCCGGTGCAAATGCGATGCTGTTTGCCGAGGAGACAACGGAGAACGCCATGAAGAAGATACTGCTTGCGGTGGCTTTCGTTTTCGGGGCGGCGACCTGGTCGCACGCGGCGGAATTGGCCAAGGACGGCGCGACCGGCTGGAAGATCGTCCTGCCCGACGAGCCGACGATCGTGGAGAAGACCGCCGCGCGCGAGTTGGCCGAGCACTTGAAGCTCGTGACCGGGGCCACGTTCGCGACGGTTTCCGAGAAGGATGTGCCGGCAGGCGGCAAGTCGTTGATCTTTGTGGGCAAGACGGCCAAAGCCCCGAAGAAAGACTACCGGTTCGACGAGATCGTGATCCGGATGGAGGACGGCAACCTGATCCTGGCGGGGCACGAGCGGCGCGGCTGCCTGTATGCCGTGTATTCGTTCCTGCAAGACCTTGTGGGCGTCCGCTGGTGGACGCCCGACGACACGTTCGTGCCGAAGAGACCGACATTGGTTGTGGCGGACGAATTGGATGTCTCGTATGCGCCGCAGATGATTTCCAGGGAGATGTATCACCGCAACGCGCAGCCCAACGTCTTCTCGGCGCGGATGAAGGGGAACGGGCACTTGACGCCCGAATACGGCGGCGCGGTGCGGATCATCAATTTCGTCCACTCGTTCTACAAGTACCTGCCGCCGGAGAAGTATTTTGACAGCCATCCCGACTGGTACGCAGAGATTGACGGCAAACGCAAGCACGAGCGCGCGCAGCTTTGCCTGACCAACGAAGAGATGATCCGCGAGTTGACCGCCAAAGTGCTGGAAACGCTGCGCAAGCATCCGGATGCGAAGATGATCGACATCTCGCAGAACGACTGGCACGGGTTCTGCACCTGCGCCAAGTGCAAGGCGATCGACGACGCGGAGGAAAGCCACGCGGGGACGCTTTTGTTCATGCTCAACAAGGTGGCCGAGGCGGTGGAGAAGGAGTTTCCGGAAGTCCTGGTGGAAACGCTGGCCTATCAGTACACGCGCAAACCGCCCAAGAGCATCAAGCCACGCGACAACGTGCTGGTCCGGCTGTGCACCATCGAGTGTTCCTACATCCAGCCGCTGGACGGCGAGCAAAACCAGAAGTTCGCCGCAGACATGGAGGGCTGGAGCAAATTGGCCAAATACCTCTTTGTCTGGGACTACACGACCAACTACACCGACTACCTGGGGCCGCACCCGAACCTGCGCGTGCTGGTGCCGAACGTTCGCTACTTTGTCCGCCACGGGGCGATCGGGCTGTTCGAGGAGGGTGAAGGGGACGACTTCTGCGAGCTGAAGAACTGGCTGCTGCTGCGCGCCATGTGGGACCCCAGCGTCAACGCCGAGGAGATGATCGATGAATTCCTTCGCGGGTATTACGGGGAGGCGGTGGCCCCGCTGCTGAAGCAGTATTGGGATCTGCTGATCGCGCGCGCGGAGGAGACGCAGATCTATCTGGGCTGCTTCCGCGTGACCTCGGCCAAGTGGCTGGACCTGGCGACTCTCAATTTGGTCACCGACATCCTGAACAGGGCGGTGGAGGCGGCCACCAAGACCTATGGCCCGGCTTCCGACGAACTGCGCCGGCTGCAGAAGTCGAAGATGGGGATCGATCACGTGTGGCTGAGCCGGTACTATGCACTGCGCGGCGAGGCGCGCGAGAAGAAACTGCCCTTCCTCGGCCCGAAGGATCCCCTGCAGGCGGCGGAGGAATTCGCGGGGCTGTGCAAGCGGTTCAAGACCAAGGCGGCCGACATCAGCCAGAAGAAAGGCATTGGGCCGTACCTGGAGGGGCTGCTGGCGGGATTTGTCGCGCAGAAGCACCCGCCGGAGTTCTGCCGGGACATCCCGGCCGACCGGTGGTTTGTGTTTGACGCCTTGTCGTTCAGGAACTTCCGCGACGCAGCGACGGTGGTCGACGACGCGGCGGGCTGGAACGGCAAGAGCGTGCGCATGGGGACGAAGGTGGATTGGAACACGAGCTACGCCCCGCCGCTGCGCGGGAAGTATCGCATCCTGGCGTCGCTGCGCTGCGAGGGGACGTTGCGCGAGGGCAAGATCGGATCGTGGGGCGTGTACGACTCGCAAGGCAAGAAGTCGCTGAAGAGCATGGTCCTGCAGCCGAAGTTGTTTGTGACGGAGGAGGGCTCGTTCGACAAGAAGTTCCGCTGGATCGAGTTGGGCGTGGTGGACTTCGTCGCCGGGGCGTACTTCTGGTTCGCGCACGGCCACAGCCCGGAACTGGAGGCGATCTTCGTGGACCGGGTGGTGCTGATCGAGGTTGAGTAGGCGGGCCGGCGAGCACAACGCCGTTTCCAAGGTAGTTGCTCGCGGCCGGCCATTCACCTGGCGTCGGCTGGGGAGGGCTTGGGCTCTTGGCTCCAGCGCGCGCGATGCCTGGAGTCGTAGGGGCCCAGGCCGAGTTCGAAGGGGCTGCGGTAATCCGGATGGTTGTCGCACGCGGTGAAGACTTCGCGCACGGCCTTCAGGTAGCCAAAGCCCGCGCCGGCATGCGGCGCGATGTAGTGCCCTTCGCCCCATTCGTTCCAGTTGTCCAGCAGCAGCAAACGGCGGCTGAGGCTGTCGGCCGGCTGGCGGTCCATCATCGTCTTGGCCTGGGCCAGCACGGTCTGAAATTGCTCGGGCGAGAGCATCCAGCGGCTCATCTTGGAGGGCAGGAGGCGGGGAGTGCTGGGATGGTCACGGTTCCAAGGCAGGGGATCCCAGCCCATGCTGACTATCGATGCAAACGGCAGGATCTGCTGCCTATGCCAGGCCTGGAGCGATTCGAGCTGATACGTGACGGCCTCCTGCGCCGTGGGTCGTTGCTGCGGCGGTCGCCACCCGTAGGAAAACGTGGCGTCGAACCCAAGATCGCGAATCTCGGCAAAGGGGGCGGTGTCGCTGCTCGGGCAGCGGCACAGCAGCACCAGGCCCGGAAACCCGGCCGCGACCACCGCCGCACGGAGGCGCGTCATCGCGTCGCGCGTTTGTTCCGGGCCGTCCAGGTCCTTCAGCAGGCGTCCCAGGTGATAGACATAGAGCACGGGCTTGCCATTGATCTTCAGGTAGGAAGGCTGGCGGAAGTAGTTCTCGATCCAGAAGGGCACGAGATTGTGGAACAGGTCGTCCAGCGAGCTGACCCCGCCGCCGTTGTTGTTCTCCCACATGATGGCAAAGTGAAAGCGGTCGCGATACCGGGCGCGAAAGAGGCCCTCGTGGATGGCGTGCCCCAACCGCAACGTCTCCTCGCTGAGCGGCTGGCCCACATTGTCGCGCTGGCGATACCAGCAGTAGACGAAATAGGAGATGCCATGTTCCAAGGCCCACTTGATCTCCCAGTCGGCCACCTCGGGGCTGCCTTCGTCGTAATAGCCCAGCAGCGGCGTGCGGTTGGGATAGGGCTCGATCTTGTACCAGCCCCAGGCCTTGTCCTCGCCCGGCCAAGGAACGAAGTGCTGGCCTTCCTTCCAGCCGGGGAAGTAGTGCGAGCCGACGAGGTACTCCGACCTGGCGGGCTGGGGTTCAGGGACATAGGGCGTGGTCGATTGGGCACACGCGACGGCGGCGCAGACCAGACTCGTCAAGAGGGCCGGGACGGAAGATCGCAGCAGCATGGTTGGCACCTGGAGCCTTGTCCGTTGCGGATGTGGAGGAACAAGCTGGGGCCGTTCTCGCGTGGCGCGGCCCCCCTTGGCCATGTATAGCCGTTGCGCTGGCCGACGGCACGCAAAACTACCCGACGCTTTGCGACAGTTTCTCGCCGTTTTGCGACATGCGCAGCGGGACGCAGGCGCGCGGAGCACAATGCCTGCACTGCGTTTGAGCCGGCAACGCCAAACCGCTTGATATCTGTCGCAGAACGCCGAGAGAGCGTAGGCTGGGGCGAGCGCAGCGAAGCCCCACCATTTCAGGATGGTCTTCTGAAAAGGTGGGGCTCCGCCCCAGCCTACAAGGGTTTCCGCAACAGAAACTACTTGCTGCCGCCGGGCTTGAGGTAGCGGTCGAAGAAGCCTAGCACCACCGGGCGCAGGTCGCGTTGCTTGGGCTGCAGGTGGAAGCTGTGCGGCGCGTCCTCGATGATGAGGATTTCGTGCCGCGCCCCCACCTTTTTCAAAGCAGCGGCCAAGACTTCCGACTGATCGACCGCGACCGTCTTGTCGGCGGTGCCATGCAGAATCAGCAAGGGCGGATCGTTCTTGTCGGCGTGCGTGGTGGGCGAGGCGAGACGATAGAGTTCGGGGTTCTCGGCGCGCGTGGCGGGCAGCATGCCCAGCCCGGGGCGATCCGGAAGCCAGGTCATGAGGTCGGCCGGACCGTAGAGGTCGACGCCGGCTTGCACGCGGCACGAGTACTCGCCGTATGGCCCCTGGGGATCGAGCCCCGATTCGGGGCCGGTCAGGGTGACCATGGCCGCCAGGTGACCGCCGGCCGAGCCGCCGATGACGCCGATGTGATCCGGGTCGATCTGCAGCCGCTCGGCGTTCTTGCGCAGCCAGCGCACAGCCGTCTTGCAGTCGTGGAGGTTCTGCGGCCAGGTGGGTTTGCCCTTGGCCAACACATAGTTGATGCTGAAGCCGATATAGCCGTTGAGCACCAGATTGGTGCCGATGTTGATTTCGCGCTTGGCGCCCTTGTCGCCGCCGGACCAGCCGCCACCATGGATGATCAGAACGGCCGGATAGCGTTTTCCGGCGACGGGCCTGGCGGGCAGGTAGAGGTCCCCTTTCTCGGCGCGGTCCGGGCCGAGATAGTCCACGTCCTTCTCGATGCGCACGGCCTCGTCATCAGCCGCAGCCGCCAGGGCCGTCCCTGAGGAGCCCAACAGTGCACCTGCAAGCACCACCCCTACGGCCAGACCGACTTGCTGCCTTCGCATGGTCTCTCCTTCGTGTGTTCCCGAATCGCGTTTCAATGTGAGGATCTCGAAACCCTTATTTTAGCCGGACGCGGGGCCATTGTCGACCATTGGCGCGTCCT
>CALARR010000371.1 GCA_937889015.1 uncultured Planctomycetales bacterium
ACCGGGCTCCCGATGGTCGCCCTCGGTTCATGCGCTATGCAGGACCCAATAAGGTCCACGTTGTCGATGGCGTTTCGCGTCGCGGGACAGCGATCTTGACTGCGCCCGCGTCAAGAGGGGGTTCCGAACAGGACGATTCCGCCCCCGGCCCTTGCTTTGCCCCCGGCGCCCGACTATTAACGCTCCTACGGGCTTTTCGTGAGCCATAATTCCGAAACGCCGTTCCCGCCCCCCCGGGCAGTGGGTTTTGTGCCTGGCCCGCTAACGAATCCTTCCTTGCGGCGTTGAATCCTTGCGAGGTGTTGCTTGACTGCGAACCCGGCCGGTTCTGATCAGCCAGACGCCTTGCACGGCTCGCACAGCCTGGCGGCCGCCGTGGTCGGCCATTGGCCTGCCGTCTATAAGCTGCTGTGGATGATGTCGGGCAACTCGCACGACGCCGAAGAACTGACCCAGGAGACATTTCTGCGCGCGTGGGAACGCCTGGACCGCTTTGGCGGTGACGGCCAACTCCGCGCCTGGCTGCTGCGCATCGCCAGCAATGCCTACTTCGATCTGCTGCGCAAACGCAAACGCAGCAAAACGGTGCATCTGGAAGAGGACCTGGTTGCGAACGAAACGCCCCAGCCCGGCCAGCGATTGGAGACCGCCGAACAGTACGCCCTGCTGACCGCCGCCATGGCCCAGCTTTCGCCGACCACGCGCACGGTGTTCCACCTCCGCGCCGCAGAATCGTTGTCGTTTCGTCAGATTGGACAGATGTTGGAGATCTCGGAGGAGGCGGCGCGCTGGCACATGCACCAGGCGCGCACCAGACTGCTGCCCCACGTGACGCCATGAACTGCTCACAAGTCCAACCCTGGTTGCTCCAGAGCGAAGACCCTCGCGCCGAGGCCGCGCCGCCGCACATTGCCGAGCACCTGCGGGACTGTGAGGACTGCGGATCGCTGGCCCGGCGACTCTCCGCGCTGCAAGAGCAATGGCGCGAGTTACCCCCGTCCCCGCGATGCATCGCTTCGCAGGCCGAATTCTTGTCCGGTCTGCCGTCGCGATTGGCCCCGGCCGGTCGGAATCCCCCGCTGCAGTCTCCCTCGCGCCGGCGGTTCCTGCGCTGGGCGACTGCCGCCGCGGCCGGTGCCACCGCGGGGGGCGCGGGCCTGTGGGCCCTTCTTGCCGGCCGCGAGGCCGAGGCCGCCGAAGAACTGCTCGACGGCCTGGTGGATTGGAACCTGCAACTCACGCAGTCCCAGTCGGCCCCCATCCGAGCGGAACTCTATCACCAGGGCGAGGCGCGCTTCCAGTCAGCCCTGGCCCGGATCACGATGCCGGCCGAGCACGTGGCCGTTGCCCAGCGCCTGCTGGAGAACGGCGCTTGGCTGGTGGACCATCACGACGCCCTGGACGAGGCCGAGCGCTTCGACCACCTCGCCGAACGCTTGCTGAAACTGGCTAGCCACGCCAGCCAGCAGGGCCACTACCGCCGCATGGACCGGCTCCTCGATCAATACTGCCGCGTGCTCGAATCGGGCGTGAACCCGAACATCGAACTGGCCGAAGACGGCGGGGCGCTCGACTTCCTATCGCAGCGGCGACTGGAACGGCTGGTGCTCGACGACCCGAGCCGCGTGCGCCAGTTGGACCTCCTCTTGCAGCGTGTTCCCAAGGCGTCGCGCAACCGGATCCGCCGTGCGATGGGGCTGGCCGGCAATCGCGGCAAGAAGCCGCACCCCAAGCGGTCCCCGTCCGCGCCTGATCGTGGCGGCACGTAGTTGCGGCTCGGCGCGTATCCGAGCGAAGCCCGGTTGGGAAATCCCGATTCAAGGAGCAGGCATGCGCCGCACTCGACCCATCAACCGCCGGCAGTGGCTCGCGGCATCGCTGGCGACGGCGGCCGCGCCGGTGGCCGCCTTCTGCCGCGAACTGCCCAGCCGCACGCTTCGCCTTTGGGCCAGCGGCGATCCGCACGTCGGAACCGACCTCTGGGAAGGACGCGGTTCGAAGCGAACGCGGCGCAAAGGAAGCCGGGAAAGCCTCGCCGAGGCCATCCGGCAATCCGAGTCCCCTGCTGGGTTCGACTGGGATGTGGCCCTCTGCGTCGGCGATTTCTCGGGCAACCAGGACATTCCCGACGACGACGAAGGACGGGAGATTGTCCGCCAGTTCGGCGCCATGGCCAGGCACCGCCGCGCGCAGTTCTACACGTTGGCCGGCAATCACGACGCCAGCCCGGGCTATGCCTGGTATCGCAAGTGGCTCGATCCGTTGGGCCAGCACGCGGCCGATTCGGGCGTCGATCCGCGGCACATGCCGGCCCCGCCGTCGGGTACCTGGGAACGCTACTGGCTGCGCCTGGGCAATCTCTTGTGGCTGGTGATGAGCGATCGCAACGACTACGCCCCACCTGTCGGCCGCATGGTCGACGGCCACGGCAAAGGCGGTCGACCCGCCGGGGCCGTGACGACCGAAACCTTCGCCTGGTGGAAGCAGATGGTGGAAGAGAACCGCGACGCGGTGATCCTCTGCGCCCATCATCACATGCTCCGCGACACGACGGTCGCTTCCGGCTACGGCGAAGGCTGCGGAACGCTCGACGCGGCCGGCAATCGGGTGGGCCACTACCACGGCTACTTCCCCGACGACGGCCCGCACAACAACGGCGCCTCCCATCTCTACTGGCTGGTCGACGAGCAGCAGCAACCGCCGCGGCCCACGCCCGACTCCCAGGCCTTCGAACGCCATCTGGCCGGCCGGCCGGGAGCGATCGACTTGTGGATCGGCGGCCATACCCACGCCCCGCCCGACGACGTCGTCAACGGCCGCAGCCATGTCGAGCGCAAGTACGGCGCGACCTTCGTCAACTGTGCCGCGCTGACCCGCTACCATGCCGCCAGTCACAGCATTCCGATGAGCCGGCTGTTGACGTTCGTCGAAGGCCGCCGCGAGGTTCGCATCCAGTGCTACCTGCACACCAACCGCCATGCTCCGCAAGGCTGGTACCCCCAAGCCGAGCGCACGGCCATCCTGGGGAAGCCGTTCTCGCTGGGGTGAACCAATAAAGCTGGCCGAGATGGGACTCGAACCCATACGCCCAGTTACGGGCACGGGATTTTAAATCCCGAGCGTCTGCCATTCCGCCACTCGGCCTGAATCTCACTGTGATCTACTGTGCGCTTGGCGCCGGGCCCATGGCCGCAATCCGGTTGATCGCGTTGAGGAACGCCTTGGCGCTGGCCTCCAGGCTGTCGGTCGACATGCCCCGGCCACGGAACAACTGGCCCTGGTGATCCACCACGACCACCACTTCGCCCTGGGCGTCCTTGCCCACCGTCACGCTGTGTACCCGAAAATCGCAGCAGTGTACGGCGATCCCGGTCAATTCCTCGATGGCCAGGAAGACCGCGTCCACCGGCCCGTCGCCACAGGTCTGGGTCGTCTCCAGCGACTGCTCGCCGCGGCGCAGCTTGAGCCACACCTCGGGCGTGCTGCCCGTGCCGGAACTCACGCGATAGCCTTCCAGGCTGAACCGTTCGGGAATCGCCTGGAGCTGCTGTTCGACCAAGGCCGCCAGGTCGCCGTCGTAGACCTCTTTCTTCTTGTCGGCCAGGACCTTGAACTGTTCGAAGACCGTGTCGAGCTG
The DNA here is from genome assembly GCA_937889015.1 of uncultured Planctomycetales bacterium. Lineage (GTDB taxonomy): Bacteria > Planctomycetota > Planctomycetia > Pirellulales > Thermoguttaceae > CALARR01. The sequence goes on from CALARR010000371.1 coordinate 3,638, forward strand.
CTCGCGCCCCAGCGTATAGCCCAGGGCCTTGGCCCGATCGGCCAATGCCGCCCGGCCCGAGTGCTTGCCCAGCACCAGGTCGCTCTTGGTCAGGCCCACGTCTTCGGGCTGCATGATTTCGTAGGTGCGGCGCTCCTTGAGCATGCCGTCCTGGTGGATGCCGGCTTCATGCGCAAAGGCGTTCTGCCCGACAATCGCCTTGTTGCGCTGCACCTGAATGCCGGTGATGTTGGCGATCAAGCGGCTGGTGGGCACCAAACGCTGCGTGGCGATGCTGGTGTGGCAATGGTAATAGTCGTGCCGGGTACGCAGCGCCATCACGATCTCTTCCAGCGAGCAGTTGCCGGCTCGTTCGCCGATCCCGTTGATCGTGCATTCCACCTGGCCCGCTCCCGCTTCCACGGCGGCCAGGCTGTTGGCTACGGCCAGGCCCAGGTCGTTGTGGCAGTGGACGCTGATCACCGCCTGGTCGATGTTCGGCACGCGGTCGCGCAGCGTGCGGATCACGTTGCCCATCATCGACGGCGTGGCATAACCCACCGTGTCGGGGATGTTCACCGTGCGCGCTCCGGCGGCGATGGCCGCCTCGACCACCTGGCACAGGAAGTCCAATTCGGTGCGCGCCGCGTCTTCGGGCGAGAACTCGACGTCGGGGCAGTAGTTGCGCGCCCGTCGCACGCCTTCCACGGCCCGGCGGATGATCTCTTCCTTGTCCATCTTCAGCTTGAACTCGCGATGGATGGCGCTGGTCGCCAGGAAGACGTGGATCCGCGGCTGACGCGCGGCTTGCACGGCTTCCCACGCGCGGTCGATGTCCTCGTTGCGGCAGCGCGCCAGGCCGCAAATCGTCGTCCCCCCGACCGTCCGGGCGATCTGCTGCACGGCCTCGAAATCGCCCGGCGAGGCGATCGGGAATCCCGCCTCGATCACATCCACCCCCAACGCCACCAGAGCCTGCGCCGCCTCCATCTTCTCGGTGAGATTCATGCTGGCGCCGGGCGATTGCTCGCCGTCGCGGAGCGTGGTGTCGAAAATCACAATGCGTCGGGAGGTGGGGTCGGTCATTTCTTCATCTCATTGGGGGCAGAGGGTCAATGGGGCACTGGGACAGAGGGGGTTGGGGATAACAAAAAAACCCCAAGGCTTTGTCGGCCTTGGGGTTCGGATTCGCTTTTTCGGAAGATGTCTTAGCGCACGAACCTTACGGCCGATGTCCGGCAAGTGCCAGTAACAACAGTGCCAGTAGGTTCTGCATCATCACGATCTACGTTTCGACCAATTCGGCACACCAAGATAACGCAAAAAAGTCTACCCAGCGAAAGACCGCCGGTCAAGCTGGACGGTTCGCGCGAAAAATGGTATTGGAGGGCCGCTTTGTGCCCAAAACGGAGAGCGGCCATGGCCGGCGATCATCTCGACCTGAGCAGCGACAACCGCCCCCTGCGGCCCGAGAAGACCGCTGCCGGACGCCGCTTCCTGGGGATTCAATTCGCCTGTTGTGCTTGCTACGGAAGGATTTACGTCAATCGGTCGGGCGACGCCTATGAGGGCCGCTGCCCGCGCTGTCTGCGGAATGTGCGTGTCGCAATTGGCCCCGGCGGAAGTCATAGCCGATTCTTCACCGCGTATTGAACCAAATCACAGTTTCGGGTAATCTCTGCCCGCCTGTCTCCGGCAGGCGGCTGTAATGCCCCGTACAGGTGGGGTGTGTTTCGGCAGCCGAGCACCCAGGACGCCTGTCATGGAATACGAGATCGAACGCTTCACGCGCCTGTGCCATGCCACGGGCCGGGAACTGGCCGCGGGCGAGCCGTACTACTCGGTGCTCGTCGACGAGGGGGCCCAGTTGCGTCGCTGGGACTACAGCGTCGACGCCTGGCAGGGGCCGCCGGAAGGCGCCCTCGGCTGGTGGAAGTCGCAGCGTCCCGGCGAGTCGAGCCAGCGTTGTGTCGCGCCCAGCGAGGTGTTGTTGAGCTTCTTTGACCAGTTGGAAACGCAGCCGGACAAGCAGGACACGCGCTATGTGTTGGCCCTGTTCCTGGTGCGCCGGCGGATCATGCGTCTGGAGGAAACCGAGAGCGACGACCAGGGGCAGGAGCAATTGGTGCTCTACTGCCCGCGCCGCGACGCCACCTACCGCGTTCCGGCGGTCGTCCCCGACGAATCGCGCATCGAACAGATTCAGGAACAACTCTTACAGTTGATTTCCTGAGACGAGAATTGACCGTGCTGCGGCACGCATGAGGCCAAGGATGGCACACAGACGACTTGCGACACGGATGACGCTGCTGGCGGCGATGGCGTTGCTGGCGGCCGGGTGCCGGGGCACGGTGCAACCCAATGTGGCCGCCTTGCCGCGGATCTTGCCGCCCGGCCCAACGTTGGAACAGGTCATCCAGGCGGTCAACAGCAACAGCGACCAGATCACGTCGTTGTATTGTCCGCGTGCGTCGCTGTCGGGCCAGGGATTCCCCACCTTGCGCACGATGGTCGCCTTCCAGAAGCCCAACTATTTCCGTCTGCGCGCCGAGACCTCGCTGACCGGCGCCGAACTGGACCTGGGCAGCAACGATCAGGCTTTCTGGTTCTGGATGCGGCGCAATCAGCCGCCGACCCTGTATTTCTGCCGCCACGACCAGTTCGAACACTGCCCGGCGCGCCAGTCGCTGCTATTCGAGCCGCAGTGGCTGATCGAGGCCCTGGGGATGCCGCGGCTCGACCCGCGACTGCCGCTGGAAGGGCCCCTGCAACTGCCCAACGACCGGCTGGAAATCCGCACCGTGGAAAACACCCCGCAAGGCTCGCGCACCAAGTCCACGATCATCGACGCGATCCACGGCTGCGTGGTCCAGCAAAGCGTCTTCGACGCGCAGGGCCGGTTGATCGCCAGCGCCGAAGCGTTTCAGCACCGCCGCGATCCCTTGACCAACCTCATCCTGCCGGCGGCCGTGGCGATTCAGAGCCCGGCGGCCCAAGTCAGCATGCGCATCGACTTGGGACCGGTCGAAGTGAACCGGCCGCGCGCCAACGCCACGGGCATGTGGTTGATGCCCGAATATGCCGGCTCGGCCGTGGTGGACTTGTGTGGTCCTCAGCAACCCGTGCAGCAACCTGTCCAGCAAGCGGCCCCAGGGGCAGCGCCCATGGCCATGCCGGCCGCCGCCATGCTTCCGCCAGGCTACGGCGGACAACTCGGCCCGCGCTGAGAACGTGTTGAAAATCGGGTAGCACCGGCTCTCGAACCGGTGCCACCCTGCGCGCCTAGCGCCGGGCGATGCGCCGCAGGACTTCAATCCCCCGTTGGATCGTCGCGTCGGTCGCCGCATACGAGATGCGGAAATGCGTGTCGCGGCGGCTGAAGACGTTGCCCGGTATGATCAGCAGTTGGTTCTCGATCGCCTTGCTCACGAACTCCGTGGCCGTGCCCCAGGGGGCCTTGGGAAAGGCGTAGAACGCGCCGCGGGGCGCCACCAGCTCATAGTCGTCGGCCAGGCCTTGCACGATCATGTCCCGCTTGCGCCGGTAGGCGGCGATGTGGGGCGCCACGTCCACGTCCATGGCCACCGCCCCCGCCCATTGCACCGGCTGCGGCGCGCACACAAAGCTGTACTGCTGCAGCTTGATCATCTCCTGGATGATCGCCGCCGGACCGTGCGCGAAGCCCAACCGCCAGCCGGGGATCGCGTGGCTCTTGCTGAAGCCGTCGATCACCAGGGTCTGCGGATTGTAACGCACCGGCGAGACGAACGGCCCATCGTAGCAGAAGGCCCGATAGATCTCGTCACTGATCAAGGCCACGTTCTTCCTCGCGGCCAGCTCGGCCAGGGCACGCACGTCTTCTTCGCTGCCGACCGTGCCCGTGGGATTGGCGGGGCTGTTGAAAAGGATGACCTTGGTGCGCGGCGTGATCGCCGCGGCGACCTTGTCCACGTCGATGCGGAAGTCGGGGTAGGTCTCGATGTACACCGGCTTGCCCCCAGCCACCTGGGCCAGGGCGTCGTACATCACGAAACACGGATCGAAGACGATCACCTCGTCGCCCGGATTGACCATGGCCAACAAGGCCAGCATCAGCGCGCCGCTGGTGCCCGAGGTGACGAACACTTGTCGGTCGGCGTGGCCATATTCGGCGTCGATCTGGGCCTGCAGCTTGTCGCGGAGCACCGGCATGCCCTGGGTCAGGGCGTAGCCGTTGCGGCGGTTGCGGATGGCGTCGATGGCCGCCTGCTGCACGGGCTCCGGCACGTCGAAATCCGGCTGGCCGATGGAGAGGTTGATCGGATCGCTCATCTTGGCCGCCAGGTCAAAGACCTTGCGGATGCCGGACGAATCAAACAGCTTGGTGCGTTCTGCGAGCCAGGGATGCATGGGCCTAGTGGGGCTTGGAGACTGAGGCTTGGATGCTTGGATTTCCGCATCCGTTCTGCCTTCCAGTCTAGCTCAGGCGTGCGTCGGCGTCGAGCACGTCGGACAGGCGGCGGTCGCTGCGGCTCAGCAGCACCAGCAGCAGGGTGAGGGTGCGAAGTGCGTCGGGCGAGGGGTGGCCCAACGCGTACCAGAACCGTCCGCTGGGGCCGCCCGCCAACATCGCCCCGTGGCTCCGCAGGCCGGTTTCCATCGCCGTTCGCCCCGGTTCCGCCCAGGACACGGCCGCGCCGGCCGCGCTCAGAACCGACGCCAGACGCGGCTCGCTCCCTTCTTCCAGAAGCACCTTCGCCTGGGGCTGGTCCTGCAACAAGTAGCCGGCCACCAGCAAGAAGAACCGCTCCGGGGCCACCGGCTCGCCACGCTGGTCGAACAGCGCGGCCGTCTCGCCGTCGTTTTCCACGCGCAGGCCAAAATGCGCCGACGTGCGCCGGATGTCGTCGCCCAATCGGCTGCGCGCTTTGGCCTCGATCGCCTGGCACGCCACGCGCGCACAGAGCGTTTTGATGTAGTGCACCAGAGGCAGGCTGTCGGTGTGCAGCACGAATCGCAAGGGGCGCAAGCCGTGGTAGTGCGCGGCCAGGTCGGCTAGGTACGGCTCGTCGGCCGCAAACCGTTCATGGGGGCCATAACGCCGTGCCGGCCGATTGACCCCATCGCCACCGCCGCGCCATGCGCCCAGCTCGGCCTGGCACAACTCGCGACTCCAGTCCAGCCGCGCCGGCGACGGCCCATTGAGCCGCAGACGCAATCCCATCGCGTGGGGCTGCTGCAGCGCGCTGCCGACTAGCAGTCCGCCGGCGGCCTGCAGGTGGTCCATGGCAAAGGCCAGGCAGGCCGAAGTGGCCGGCCCGATTTCCGATACCGCGCATGCCGCCCAGCGCAGTCCCTCGCAGGCGGCCGAAAGCACCTCGGCCGATCGCGGCCGGCCGTCGCCGGCCAGCACGACCAGCGGCGTCGCCCCGCAAGGCGACTGCCTCCGCAGCCACAGCCCGAAGGCCGAAGCCACGCCACGCGCCTCGCGCGCGCCGATCTGGTTGGGATACACGCCCACCAGGGTGTTGTCCAGCCACTGTGCCGGGCCCAGGCCGGCGGGGCGAACCTCGGCACGCTGCCGCTGCCGGGCCGTGGTCAACGGCCCCGTGTCGTCGCGATGCGCGCACTGCCTGCAAGGCGGGTAGAAACGAGCCAGCCGGCCCAAGTGGATCGCGCGCCCGATCGGCGATGGCTCGTCAGGGCAGCGGTATTCAGAGCCGGTCTCAGAACCCGTCAACAGCTCAGTGCGGCCGGGCCGCGCGACCTGGCTGCGGTGGTCTTGGGATCGGTTCTCAAACTCAGACGGCGGCTGCATGGGCCCCTCCAGGCCGGTCGGTTCGACCCGCACTGTAGCGCGCCGCCGCGTTCCAGGTCAAGGCGGAATGAGTAGGGGCAGAGAATCGTAGGGCGTTGCCGAGCGTAGGCGAGGCACGCCGGATGCAGGCACAAAGGCCAGGCAGAGGGGCGCAGAGGGACCTGCCCTTGCGAGTTGTGGTTGATTCGGCGTGCCCGGTGCCAGGCCGTAGCCTGACAGCGGATGCCACGTTTGCGTGGCCATGCGTTCCCGGACTTGGCCATGCCCAGGGCGAGCGCGGCAAAATACCCAGCGATCCCGCGTGCTCTTGCCGCTTGGACTGCTACTCGAATCGCGTCGGGATCTCGGTCATGTCATTGACGCCGCGGAATCCGGCGTTTCCCACGGCGAAAGTGCCGACGAACTTTGCACTGCCACGGCTGTTGCCGCCGACGTCGAAGATTGCCACCGCTGTCGAACGTACAGGCCGGCGGTGACAAGATCACCACACGCGGCCAAACCATCGCCGCTGTGGCCGCTTCGTGGGACGCACCGAGTCCACGGCCCGAGGCGGGGCGTCATTGATCTGACGCACTGACAGTCGATGCTGAAGCGGTCACTGCATCGCAAGCCAATGAAGTCCTGCAACAGCCAAGGGAGTCGACAGACGTGGCCAAAGGTTCGCCAAGTCCGGCGAAAACGCCGGCATTTGTCGCATTGCCGGCTCGCCTTGACGGTGATCGTGGCTGCGAGTTCGACGATGGTGCATTGCATTCCTTGCGGTTGAGAGAGCGAGGTTTTCTCGGCAATGCCCCTTGGGGTCGGTGCAGGGGAGACGCTGTGAACTCGCAGTTCTTCTGCTTTGGCACATCGATTGCATAGAGTCGCCCGGCGACCGTGCCCACACGGCCCCACGTCTGTGAAACACGCAACCTGGAATTGCCATGCAAAACGACGGCCTCGCGGCACCTCTGGTGGTATCGGAATTGAGTAAGACCTTTCGCCAAGGAACCGCTGACGTGCATGCCTTGGAGGGGGTCTCGCTGACGGTCCAAGAGGCTGAATTCGTCGCCGTGATGGGCGCCAGTGGTTCCGGCAAGAGTACGCTACTGCACTGCATGGCAGGACTCACGCGTCCCAACGGCGGCCGGGTACTCGTCGACGGTCGGGATCTGTCGGCCATGTCCGACCGGCAACTCACGCTCTTCCGCCGGCGTCATGTAGGACTGGTGTTTCAGGCCTTCAATCTGATCCCCGCCCTGACAGCCGAGGAGAACATTTTGCTGCCGATCCTGTCCGACGGCGCTCGGCTGCCGGAGGGACGGTTGGACGAGCTCCTCGCGCGGCTCAGTCTCGACGCACGTCGCCACCATCGCCCCGACGCTCTCAGCGGTGGAGAGCAACAGCGCGTGGCAATTGCCCGCGCCCTGATCGGCGATCCTGCGATCATCCTGGCCGACGAACCGACGGGCAGTCTCGATTCCATCAGTGGTCAGCATTTGTGCCGCCTGTTGCGTGATCTTTGTGAGGAACAGGGACGCACGCTGGTCGTGGTCAGCCACGAACCCTCCGTGGCGATCTGGGCCAAACGCGTGGTTGTGCTCAAGGATGGCCGCGTGCTGGCGTGTTTCTCTACGGACCAATTCTCTGGCGCCGACGCCTTGGCCGCCCACTATCAGAACACCGTCACTGCGGCCACGGCTCCGGAGATGCACGCATGAAGATCGTCTTTCGATTGGCCGCGGCCTACTTCTGGCAACACCCGGGGCGCGTGTGTCTGGCGGCGCTCTCCGTAGTCGCCTCGGCATGCATGGTGGTATGGGTGGTCAGCGGCTACGATGCTCTGGCCTCGCAGTTCGACGACGAGGCCGCAAACTACCTGGGCCGTTACCAGGTGGTGATTGTCCCCGAATCCGTGCGAAATCCTGTCATCGCGCCCGACTTGATGCGCGCATTGAAGCAGGACTTGTCCGTGGTCGAGGTCGATTCGGCCCTGCAATCGCGCGTCACCGTAGCCGCCATCGGCGCTGACGGCCGGCCACGGCCTGGGCCCGGCAGTCCTCCGCCCGGCGGTGTCCAGCCCAATCAGGCCGCGGCCGGAGAAGGGCGCGCTCGCGGGCCGGGCATGCGAGGGCCCGGCGATGGTCCGCGCATGGGAGACCGTGGCCGGCAAGGGCCTGGCAGTGGTTCGCCGCCTGGCGTGCCGCAACGGCCCGACGAGGCGCGTGCGCGCAGTCCGCAGGGGAGCCCCCGAGGTCGACGCCCCTTCGGCCCCACGCTGGTGGGCATCGACGCGCGACAGCCACCCTACGCATTGGTCGAGGGACGTTGGTTGGACTCGAAGAATACCGCCGGCGATGAGGCTGTCATCAGCCGCGGCTCGGCGGCACAACTCGAACTCGCCCTGGGGGACCAGGTCCAGGTGAGTGCCAAAGGCGGCGACTTCCGCATGAAGATCGTGGGTATCGTCGAAGGAACATCGATGACCGCCGCGATGGCGACCCGGCGCGGCACGGCTCCCGGTCCCGGGCGAGGCCTGCCGGCCGCCGCCCTGTATGTCCCCCTGGCACTGGCGGCCAAGATCACCAACCTTCCTCCGCGGCCCAACTTGCTGTGCCTGGTATTGGGCGAAGGCGTCGACGTGGCCGCGTTCTGCAATGCCTGGTCGGCACGCCTGGCCGAGTTCGATCCCCCGGCATCGTTGTTCAGCCTCGAAGAGCTGAAGAACGCCATGGAGAGTCGCGGCGCGGGCGCCAGTGCCAAGAATCAGGCCTATGCCGCCACAGGCTTGGCCCTCTTGGCCGGGTTCTTCATCATCTTCGCCACGCTGAGCATGGGCGTCAGCGAGCGCGTGCGGCAATTGGCCATCTTGCGCGCCGTGGCCTGGACCCAAACGCAGGTGGCACTGCTGATTGTCTGCGAAAGCCTCACACTGGCAGTCCTCGGCTGGCTCGGTGGCCTGGCGGCCGGTTGGGTTCTGCTGCGTATGGTTCAAGCGGCCCAACCCGATCTTTTTCCCAACGGGGCCGCCCTGGGGACGTGGTGTGTCCTGCTGGCCGCAGCCAGTGCCTTTGGCGGAGCCCTGGCGGCATCGGTTCTGCCGGCCTGGCGCGCGATGCGCGTCCGACCTTTGGAGGCCATGGCGCCGGCCAGGTACAGCCGCGTCGTACGCCGACCGCTGCTGCCGGTCCTGGTCGGGTTGGTGCTGATCGCGGTGAATCCGTGGTTGGTGTTCAGCCTGCCCATGGAAGAGCAGTCTCGCTACTTGGTCTACGCCCTGCTGGGCTGCCCGGCCATGGCCATCGGCTTCCTGCTCCTCGTTCCTTCGGCCGTGGTTGTGACCGAGCGCCTTTTCGGGCCCGCGCTGGCCTGGCTGTTTCGTGTGGACGCGCGGTTGCTGCGCACGCAGCTCAGCTCGAGCTTGTGGCGCACGATTGGCACGGGCGTGGCTCTGACCATCGGCCTGGGACTGTTTGTCGCCACGCAGGTCTGGGGCTATTCGATGCTCGGGCCTTTCGTGCCGGGCGACTGGGTGCCCGAAGTCCTGGTGTGTTTCCCCTACGGTGGGCTGCCCGATGCAGAGTTGCAGGCCGTGCGCCAGATCCAAGGGGTTGATCCCCAACGCTGTCTGCCGCTGGCTGTGGAACAACCGCAATTGGCCGACGACATCACGCACAGCGACCAACGCGCCACCGTTGCCCGGCAAGACAATGTTGTGCTGATTGGCTTGGATCCAGCGGCGGGTCTGGGCGGGAGCCATCCCTTGCTGAACCTGCAATTCGTGGCCGGTACGCGCGAGGGCGCCGTGGCTCGGCTTCAACAAGGCCGAGCCTGTATCGTGCCGGACCACTTCGTCCGGGCCACGGGGTTGAGTTTGGGCGATCGGTTCAAGATGATCCCGCCGGAAGCCCCGGAAGCGCCGGTCGAATACACGATCGCCGGCGTGGTGAACCTGCCCGGTTGGCACTGGATGACCAAGCTCTCCGGGCTGCGCCGACGCGCGGGGCGGTCGGCGGCAATGGTCTTCACCTCGTTGGACGACGTGCGGCGCGATTTCCGCATCGAGAAAACCAACTTCTTCTGGTTCAACCTGCAGCCGGGGGCGGAACTCGAACAGATCGGCCAGGCCTTTCAGCCCATTGCCGAGCGGAACCGGGGGCTGCGCCAGCCGGTGAACGACCAAGGAACATGGGCCTTTGGGGCTTCCATGTTCGGCCCTTATGTGCGTGTCACGACTGCCGCCGATATCCGCAGCCGGATCGGTACGCGCGCCAGCGGCATGATTTGGGCCATGAGTCGCCTGCCGTTGGTCACCCTGGCCGTTGCCGCCCTGGGGGTGATGAACGCGGTCATGGCGTCCGTACGCGCGCGGCGTTGGGAAATGGGCGTGATGCGCGCTGTGGGAATCACGCCCTTTGCCCTGGTGCGGCTGATTCTGGCCGAGGGACTGCTGATCGGTGCTGTCGCCTGCCTGCTGAGCCTCGGGTTTGGGATCATGGCCGGCTGGTGTGGCGTGGGTATTTCGCAGTACGTCAGTTTCTTCGGCGGTCTGAATCCGACCTTGGTCATCCCTTGGGAGAATCTGTCGATGGGGTTGGCTGCGACGCTCGCGCTGTGCCTGCTGGCCGCCATCTGGCCCGCCATCGCCACCGGTCGCACCGAACCGTTGGAACTGCTTCAGGCTGGACGTTTTACCTAGATTCCAAGAATGTTTGCCCTGCGAGAGGAATGCTATGAATGGCGCTGTGAACGATGGATATCGGGCCGCCACGCGTGCTCGTCGCGATGTGGCCGGGCCGCTTCGCCGGGGGTTCACCCTGCTGGAACTGGTCGTGGTGATCGGGATTGTGATGGCCCTGGCGGCGATTCTCACCGTCACCTTGCCTGATCTGTTCACCTCGGCCCACAACGCCACCTTGGTCACCAACCTCAAAGAGATCGATGACATGGTCCAGACCTGGGCCAACACGCACCGCGGCGTATATCCCAACGGCTGGGACTCGCTGGTCACGTCCGCCGGCGAGTTCTACCAGTTCTTGCCGCGGATTAGCCCGGCCAATCCCTGTGGCACGTACTTCAAGCCCACAGAGCTCAAGGATCACCACGTGCGTCGGCTACGGCGCGCAGGGATCACCACCGTTTGTCACATGACCTACGACGGAACGTCGAGCGATGCACAAAACGCCACCCTCCTGGCTTCCGACGTGGCCAACCCCACAACCATCGCCTCCGGTATGACGCTGCTGTTTGCCAACGTCACCGGCAGCATGGCCGGAAACAAGATGCAGTTCGACAAGACCCACGATTACGTGGTGTTCGGCGTCGGGCGCGGCACCGACCTGGTCGGCGGGACCGGTTTGATCAAAGACCAGCCGGTGATCATCCACACCCAAGGCTGCACTTCGCCCCAGACCACCTATTGCGCGCCTGCGGTCATCTTCGATCTTGGGCCGGCAACGACGACCGAGGGACGCGACAATTTTGTTGCCCAATACGTGGGGTCCGTCGCCCTGGCCGAAGGCCTGTTTCTGTTCAGTGAAGAAAAGACCACGATGTATTGAGACTCCGCACTATAGCGACAACCCTCGACCCACCGTCAATCACAACCGGGAGCAAGACGATGTTCACACGCGTTTCCTCGTGGCTGCGGCATGATCCGCTGTCGGAATCCTTTTGGGCCGATTTCTTCCCCGAGGCTCCACGACCTTGGGGGCGGCGCCGCAGTCGCGGTTTCACCCTGCTGGAACTGGTCGTGGTGATCGGGATTATCATGGCGCTGGCCGGTATCCTGACCTTGACTTTGCCCAATCTGTTGAACAATGCCAACGAGGCAACGCTGGTCGCCAATCTGAAACTCTGCGATGACATGATTCAGTCGTGGCAGGCCGCCCACCGCGGCAATTATCCCACCGGCTGGGATTCGCTCATCACCGGCACCAGTCTCTATCCCTACCTGCCGACGAATGTGACCGGCGGTGTCGTCGGCGGCTGCATCGAGCCCATGACCCTCACCGCGGCGCAGGTGGAACGGCTCAAACGCGCCAACATCACCACGGTCTGCGATATGACCCAATACACGGGTTCGTCCACAAACGCCGTGAACGCCAGCTACATGGCCGCAAACACCACCTTGCCGCGCACGCTCGCGGAGGGCGGCACGCTCGCCAAGGTGAATGTCAACATTACGCTCTCCAAGACCACCAATGCCCAGATGGAGTTGAACGCCACGCACGACTACGTCCTCTTCGGGGTCGGGCGCGGCACGGAACTCGTCGGCGTCGGCGGCTACATCAAGGACCAGCCGATCGCCGTCCACCCGGAAGGCTGCACTTCGCCCAAGACGGTTTACTCCATCCCTTGCGCTATCTTCGATCTCGGGGTTGCTTCCACCACGGGCAATGTCACCTCGCGCGATAGCACGGTAGCCCGCTTCATAGGCACGGTGGCGGTGGGCGAAAACGGCTTCGTCTATAGCGAGGAGGCGGTTGTCAATCAGTAGGCACGTGTCCTGCAACCCGCGCCGACCGTAGGGTGTGTCTCGATTTTCGGCGCGTCGCGCGTGGTTGGGCGTGGATGCTTCGAGGAATAGGGCCCGCCGCAACGGGCCTCGCTCACGTGGCGACTACTTCGCGAGACGATTTTCGCCACTTGTCGAAGGCGCGGCATGGTGTGGGCAAACCTGGTCGTGTGGTGTAGGATTGTCGAGCAAGGACTCTCAACCGGTAGGAGGTGCATCATGTGCGAAAGAACTGGGCAAAGGGCGCGGAATATCACAAGGCACGCTACTCGCGCACTGATCTCCGCCACAGTCCTCTGGGCCCTCGTCGCCGCCGCCTCGGCGGCTGATCCCGCGCAACTCTCCGGCACCGTCGCCAAGGGCGTCGCCTTCCTGCACCAGGCCCAGGCCCCCGACGGGTCCTTCACCGGCCAACGCGGCATCGGCGTCACGGCCCTGGCCGCCTTCGCCATGCTCCGCAATGGCGCCAGCCCCGAGGAACCCCACGTGGCCAAGGGACTCGGCTCCATCGTCGCCTCGGTGCAGGAGACGGGCGGAATCCATAAGCCCGGCACCTTCATCCCCAACTACGAAACGTGCATCGCCATCTGCTGCCTGCAGGCGGCCAACGCCGACGGCCGCTACGCCAAAATCATCCAGGGCGGCGAGAAGTTCATCCGCAGCGGCCAGTACGACGAGACCAACCACAAGGAACGCGCCGACCTGTACTACGGCCGCGTGGGCTACGGCGGCAGCACGCGCCCCGATCTGAGCAATTCCTCCTTCTGCCTCGACGCCCTGAAGGCCTGTGGAGCGGGCCCGAAAGACGAGGCCATGCAGAAGGCCCTGGTCTTCGTCTCCCGCTGCCAGAACCTGGAAAGCGAGCACAACACCCTGCCGGCCGCCGCCAAAGTCAACGACGGCGGCTTCTACTACACCGGCGTGGTGGAGAAGCAGGACTCGCGCCGCCAGGGGCCCGAGGGTGGACTGCGGAGCTACGGCTCCATGACCTACTCCGGCCTCAAGAGCCTGCTCTACGCCGGCGTCAGCAAGGACGACCCGCGCGTCAAGGCCGCCGTCACCTGGATCAGCAAGCACTATGACCTGACAAGCAACCCGGGCATGGGCGACGCGGGCCTCTATTACTACTACCACACGTTCGCCAAGGCCCTGGACGCGATCGGCCAGCCGGTGCTGGTCGACGGCCAGGGCGCCAAGCATGATTGGCGCAGCGAACTGACCGCGGAACTGGCTCGCCGCCAGCAGTCCGACGGCTCGTGGATCAACAGCAACACCCAATGGGGCGAAGGCGATCCCAACCTGGCCACGGCCTTTGCGCTGCTGTCGCTGTCCTATTGCCGCGTGGCCGCCGCGCCCTGATCGGCCGCGCGGTCCTTCCGCCGTCCCTTACTCGGCGCCTCCGCGTGAAAGCCTTGTGGCTGGCCAACCATGCGCGCCAAAGGGTGCGCTACCAGACGACTTCGATCTCGTTGACCACTTGCCGCACGCTGTCCAGGCCCACGATCGCCTGTTGCGCAAGTTGCTTGAAGAAGAAGCTTGGCACGTGGCCGCGGAGAAAGAGTGTCTCGCCGTCGAATTCGCACCAGATCCGCTGCGTCTTCAAATGCGGATGGTGCGCAATCCGCGCCTTGACGGTCGCGGCCACCCCTTGGGCCGCATCGGTACGGATCACGACTTCACGTTCTCCGTGGCCGCCTTCCGGAGCAATCCGGTCAGAAGAGTTGGGCATGGGTCCGCTGGCTTCCGTGGCTTCTAGCGAAGTTTGTGCTGCAGATCGATTGAACTGCGGCGACAGCGACCGTATTGATATCACACCAGCGCAGACCCGTCCACCCCTCTGAGGAAGATGGCCCGGCTGCATATACGCGACAAGCAGGCTACTTACGATTACTTGGATAGATGGGAAAGATGCGCGAACGTTGCCAAGCGACCGAGGCGAATTGGACGTTGTTCCATGACGGAACCGATGGTGTACGTGCTCTCGATTGAGCCTCAGATTCGCCATGCAACGGGGGCTGGGCACCGGCCGAAGGTTGGGCGCCGAAGCCCGGTTTCAAGCGGCAAACGCCACCCTCCCGTTGCATTGCTCTTCTGAACACCAATCAAGCCAACAGGGAGGCCCCACCAATGACAGAAAC
>CALARR010000372.1 GCA_937889015.1 uncultured Planctomycetales bacterium
AAGTTGCCGTCTTCGCCCCGGCTGTCGGTGTACTTGAAGTGCACGAAGAAGAAGTCGTAGTCGTTCCAGGCCTGCTCCAACACGTCGATCTCTTCGGCTAACGTGCTCGGCTTGCCGACGATCTCCATGCCCACCAGCCGGGCCAGTCCCTTGTACATCGGATACACGGCAATCGCCGCCGCACGCACTCCGTACACCTCTTCGTAGCTCGGAATGTTGGGCAGGGCCGAGAAGCCGCGCATCGTCAGGCCATTGGCCTTGGGCTGGCCGTGCAGGATCTTCAAAGCGCCCTCATAAAAGGCCTTGGCCGCCTTGGCCGTGCGCTGGCTGGCCTCGTCCGTCCCGACCGGGTCCAGCGGCGTCACTCCCGTGCGCTGCGGATCGGTGTCGTGCACGTTGCCCCCCAGTCCCTTGCCGCGGAGCACGACCACGAAGCGATGTTCTTTCACCGGTTCGACAAACACCTCGACGCCAGGCACCTTCACTTCGCGCAGCTTGATGGCCAGCGGGGCGCTCTCTTCGCTGGCAATCCGGCCGGCGCGGCGGTCGGTGATGTTCCGCTGGGCGTCCAGCGTGCAGAAGTTGCAGCGAATGGCCACGTCGTCCGGCCCCATCGGAAACCCGACCCCCACCGCCTCCAGCACCCCGCGCCCAATCAAGTTCTCTAGCGGATCATAGCCGAACAGGCCCAGGTGTCCCGGTCCACTGCCAGGCGTGATGCCCGGCTTAATGGGATACATGCTCCCCGACACGCCTATTTTGGCCAGCTTGTCCAGGTTTGGCGTCTTGGCAGCTTCCAGCTCGGTGGGACCGCCGGGCGTCATGGGCAGGCCTCCCAATCCGTCGGCTACCAGCATCACGATCTTCGAGTCGTTCTTGGTCTTCAACTGCCGAACTACTTGCTGGATATTCATTTTCGATTCCCTTGTTGTGGCGATCTGGCCTGCCGCCTTGGTTTGTGTGGTCGAGTTGGCCGCTACACTCTCCAACACGTTATGAAAAACCGGCTGGAAGACAAGTGGGACCGAGGGCAGAATCGCGTTTATCCACGCCAAAGTAGGGTGCACACCCCCCCTGGTCAAAGTGCCCCTCGCCGGATATCGTGTTCCACAGACAATCGGCGGCGCAGGTGTCGAACTGTCGCGCCGATCTAAAATTTAACCACTCAAGCCCCCCCTCGCTTGGATACGCTATGAGCAACCCAACTCAGAAGACCGCGTCGATTCTCTACGATCCTTCGGCCACCTTGATCCCCGAGACGGGCATCAGCCGTGAGGACCTGGCCTGGCTGACCCCGCGTTTGCTCGCCGCTCGCCAGGAGGTTCTGGACGACCTGCAGTTGTGGCACTCCCGCGGGCCCGTGCCGGCCGCAAAGCAACCGCTGGATGCGGCCTTCATCGATATGCCCCAGCGTCTCCTGGACGAGTACCACAGCCAGGGCGCCAAGAGCGAGGTGGGGCGGATCATCGCCACAGCCGATCGCCTGGCTCAGCAGGTCGATCGCGTGGTGGTGCTGGGCATTGGCGGCTCCTACATGGGCGCCCGGGCCCTGTTCGAGGCCTGCTGCCATCCCTTCCACAACGAAATGTCGCGCTCGGCTCGGAACAACCGCCCGCGCATCTACTTCGAAGGCAACAATGTCGACAACGACGCCGTCAGCGGACTGATCGACCTGCTCAGCGCCTCGCGCAGCGACGAACGTTGGGCTGTGGTCGTGATCAGCAAGAGTGGTGGCACGCTGGAAACGGCCGCGGCCTTCCGCATGCTGCTGGATGTGCTCCGCTCCGCGCCCGGCGGATCGGCCGACGCCCTGCAACAACTGGTGGTTCCGGTCACCGGCCAGACCGGCCGTCTGCACGACCTGGCCGTGGCCTTGAAGTGCCGCGACGTATTTCCCATCCCCGACGGAGTCGGTGGCCGTTTCAGCGTGCTCAGCGCCGTAGGCCTTTTGCCGGCCGCCGTGCTGGGGTTGGACGTGGTTCGCTTGCTGGAAGGGGCCGCGGCCATGACCGACCGCTTCCGCACTGTAGCCCCGGGCGAGAACCCGGTGCTCGACTATACGGCCGTGTGTCACTTGATGGAGACTCGCCGCCGGGCCGACGTACGCGTCCTGTCGACCTGGGGCAAGGGTCTCGAGGCCGTGGGCCTCTGGTACGACCAGTTGCTCTCCGAGAGTCTCGGCAAGCAAGGGCAGGGGGCCATGCCCATCACGGTGGTCAACACGCGCGACCTGCACTCCCGCGGCCAGCAGCACCAGGAAGGGCGCCGCGACAAGCTGATCACCAACCTCGTGGTGGAACAGCCGCGCCGCGATCCGCTGGCCCTGCGCCGCTCGGACCTGGACCAGGACAAGCTCAACGAGTTGGCCGGCAAGACCCTGCCCGAAATCCTGCGTGCCGCCTTTGCCGGCACCAACCAGGCCTATGCCGACGACCGCCGGCCCACGGCCGACCTGCGCCTGCCGCAGTTGGACGAAAGCACGCTGGGCCAGTTGTTCCAGATGTTCATGCTGGCCACCGTCCTCGAAGGCCGGCTCATCGGCATCAACCCCTACGGCCAGCCGGGCGTGGAAGCGTATAAGAAAAACATGAATGCGATCTTGCGCGGGAAATAGGCGGCGGTCAGCTATCAGCAGTCAGTTTTCCGTGGACCGCATTTCCGTTGATCTGGCGATCCTTACTTCCGACTTCCGACATCCGGACTTCCGCATTACCATGACCGAACTCACATGGCTGGGACACGGGAGCTGGTCGATCCGGACCGGCGTTTACAACATCCTTCTGGATCCCTTCCTGGACGACAACCCGGCCGCTCCGATCCAGAGCGACCAGGTCCAGGCCGACTTCATCCTGGTTTCGCACGGGCACTTCGACCACGTGGCCGACGCGGTGAAGATCGCCCAACGGAGTCGAGCTACGGTGATCTCCAACTTCGAGATCTGCGAGTGGCTTGCCAAACAGGGAATCGAGAAGACGCACGCCATGAATATCGGCGGGGGCTATGGATTCCCTTTCGGCCGCGTGAAGATGACGATCGCCCACCACACCTCGATGCTGCCCGACGGCGCCTACGGCGGCAATCCGGCCGGCTTCCTGATCGATTTCCCCGAGGGGCGCGTGTATTTCGCCTGCGATACGGGCCTGTTCTACGACATGAAGCTCATTGGTGCAGCCGGGCTGGAATTGGCCGCGCTGCCCATCGGCGACAACTTCACGATGGGCCCCGCCGACGCCTTGGAGGCGGTGAAGCTCTTAGCTCCGCGCCGTGTCGTGCCGGTGCATGCCAACACCTGGGACCTGATTGCCCAGGACATGCAGGCCTGGGCCGAGGCGGTGCAGCGGAACACGCAAGCCCAGCCGATCGTCTTGCAGCCGGGCGAGAAGCTTGAGCTTTGATCGCAAAACGCGTGCGTCGCGTGGATAGCGTTGCGACGGACATCGCTTCGCCGCCGCGCTATTGTCTCTTGGTCGGCCCTTCGTTCACCGCCACCTGGATTTCGTCGCCCACCAGGCGGACCGGGAAGGTCGGGGCGCGCAGGCTTGGCGCGTCGACGCAGACTCCGTCGGTCAGCTGGAACGCCCATTGATGCCGGTCGCAGATCACGGTCTGCTGATGGATCTGCCCCATCCACAACGGGGCTCCCATGTGCGGACAGAAGTCGTCCAAGGCATAATACTGCCCGTCCACGAAGAACAGGGCGATCCGCCGCGTGCCAACCTGGAAGCACTCTCCTCGGCCGGTGGGAATATCACCCACCTTGGCCACAGTGACGAAGTGCCTCGAGCCAGTGTCGTCAGGCATGGAGAGGACCGTTGGTGTTGAGAGTGTCGAGTGGGTTTGCCGAAGTGTAAGCGATCGGGCTTTCGGCGACAACAATGCAGTGCGCTACCAGGAAAGGTCAAGGCATCCGGCTGTGGGAGTGCCTTGCCTTCCCTCCCGCCGTGGGGTGTGATGCTTGTTGATGCCGGCCCAGCACGCCGGAACTCCGCGCGGCCCTGGACGAGGCCGATCTGTTGCTGCACGGCTCCGGCCCCAGCGTCGTGGCACGCAACCACCTCGCCGCCTGGCGGCGCACGACCAAGAAACCCTACGGGATCTACGGCGTAACAGTGGGCGAGGTCGACGACGAACTGCGACAGTTGCTCTCGGGGGCGGATTTCGTCTTCCGGCGCGACATCGGCCTGGAGCCCTGGATCTTCGAGATCGACGAAACCCGGGCCGAAGACATCAGTGCGCGCCTGCTGGAACTGCATGCCGACTATCCGGCCGCGCAGGCACGCCTGGCCAAGGCCATGCGGTTCGTCGCCCGGCGGCAGCGGGAAAGCATGGCCGTGGTCGGCCAGAGCCTGAAGCCGCAAGCGGGCTGATTGCGCGCGGGAGGTGGGGCGAAGGCGTATGCGCTGCTGCGCATTTTTGCATTGCCCAGTGCATCGCCGGCCGGCTAAGATCGATGCGCGGGCCACGGGATTGACGCCGCGGCCGACGCGGCGTGCGATGCCTTCCCCTTCAGTACTCAGGAGCCGGTCATGCCATCCAGCCGCCGTCAATTCCTGCAGGCCGCCGCCGGGGCGTCTGCACTCTCGCTGACCTCAGCCTCCATGCCCGTCGCTCCGGCCGCCGTCAGCGGAGCGCGCACAGTGACAATCCCCCAACGCACCGTGCCCGTGCTGGCCGAGGCCGACGTCCTGGTTTGTGGCGGCGGCACGGCCGGCATTTCGGCCGCCTACTGTGCGGCCCGGCATGGAGCCAAAGTCGTCCTCTTGGAGCGCTGGCCCAGCCTGGGTGGCATGGCCACCAATGCCCTGGTCAACATCTGGCACACCAGCGACCGCACCAGACAGGTGATCTTCGGCTTCGTGCAGGAGGCCATCGACCGCGGGGGGGCCTTCGTGCGTCGCCGGGCCAAGTACCCCACCACTTACGAAACCCATGAGTTTGACTGTGAGGGCATGAAGGTCGTCTTCGACCGGATGCTCCGCGATGCCGGCGTGCGCGTCTTCTGCGATCTGAAGGCTGTGGAATCGATCGTCGAGGGCAATCGCATCCGCGGCGCGCTGGTCGACACCAAGACGGGCCGCAAGGCAGTCCTCGGCCGGATCGTGATCGACGCTACCGGCGACGGCGACGTGGCCGCCAACGCCGGACTGCCATTCGATTACGGCCGGCCCGAAGACGGCCGGGTGCAGGGCATGACCATGATGTTCGAACTCCGCGGAGCCGTGCCCACTGGCAAGGACAAGGCATTGCGCGAAACGGCGCAACAGGTGCTCCAAGCCATGCGCGAGCTGCGCGACCAGGGGCGCTTCCCGCAATTCAACGATCGCCACGCCCAGCAGTACCTGGCCAACGGCGCCAATGGCCTGTACAACATGTGCCCCGCGTCGGGCAGTGCCTTGGACGAGGAAGAGCTCACCCGGCTGTCGGCTCAGGCGCGCGAGCATGTCTACCAGTATCGCGACCTGTGGCGCAAGGAGCTGCCGCACTTCGCCCAAGCCGAGATCGTGCAGATGGGGCACGGCATAGGCATCCGCGAATCGCGCCGTGTGCGCGGCCTCAAGACGCTCGATGCCCAGATGGTCATCTTCGCGGCCAAACAGCCCGACGCCCTCGGCCACGGATTCTGGATGATCGACATTCACGATCCGACCGGCACGGGCTACACCACGCACAGCGACCACAAGCCCGGCATGTGGCTCAAACCGGGTCAGAGCTACCACATCCCCTTGGGCATCTGCCTGAACGCCCAGATCCCCAATCTGGCCGTGGTGGGCCGCTGCGTCTCGACCACGCACGAAGGCCTGGCCTCGATCCGCCTGCAGTCGCACTGCATGGTCATGGGGCAGGGGGTAGGCACCTGCGCTGCGATGGCCCTCAACGCGCGCGAGGACCTTGCGCAGGTCGACGTCGCCAAGCTCCAAACACTGCTCCGCAAGGACGGCGTTCACCTGGAAGACGTGCCGCAACCGTCGGCCGGATGAGGCTTCGGCCCGGTTACGGTTCGATCTTCGTTCCCAGCAGGTCCAGGAACTTGCGGATCCATTCCGGATGCGCCGGCCAGGCCGCGGCCGTGACCAGGTTCCCGTCCACCGCCGCGTTGCTGTAGGTTTCGTTGATCTCGCTCCAGGTCCCGCCGCAGCGGACCACCTCCGGCTTCAGAGCCGGGTAAGCCATGCAGTGCCGCCCCTGCAGCACGCCCGCCGCCGAGAGGATCTGTGGCCCATGGCAGATCGCCGCAATCGGCTTGCGCGCGTTGGCAAAGTGCCGCACCACCTGGATCACGCGCTCGTTGAGCCGCAGATACTCGGGCGCCCGGCCGCCGGGGATCACCAAGGCGTCATAGCGTGCCGGATCGAGGGCTTCGAAATCGGCCGTGATGGCGAAGCGGTGCCCCGGCTTTTCGCTGTAGGTCTGATCGCCCTCGAAGTCGTGCACGGCCGTTTTGACGCTCTCGCCAGGCCGCTTGCCGGGACAGACCGTGTCGACCTTGTGGCCGACCATCACCAGCATCTGATAGGGGACCATGGCCTCGTAGTCCTCAACGTAATCACCGACAAGCATCAGGATCTGTTTAACGGACATGACTATCCTCCTTGGCTGTGATTTTCGGACGATTCTGGCCCAGGTCAAGGGCTGCCCACGGGCACGATGGTCGTTGTCAGCGTGGCCTTGGTCACGGACGACGGCAGGTCAAAGCCCAGGCGAACGGGAAGCGATTTCCCGCCCCGGTCTTCCTTGATCTCCTCGAAGCGGAACTTGGGCGCGGCGACAGCCGCCGTCACCTCGACCAGGACCGCCTCGGCCCCTTCGCCGATCACCAGTCGCGTCGCACCCTCCTGTTTCCACTTGGAGAAAGTGATCAAGGCCGTGCCAAACGCTTCCGGCTGACTGAACGCCACTTCGTCCACGATCCGCAGACTGCCGCGGCCCTGGCGCGAGAAGAGGAAGGTCCGCTGCAGCTTCTGCAGCGACTTGACCACGTAGGCCGAGCTGATGTCGATGGCCAGCGTATCGCTTGCGTCGCTGAACTCGCTCTTGACGACCTTCGCAGCCGCCTCGCGCCCGGGGCGCTGCAGTTGCCCGGCCACCACGGGCACGGGATGGCCATAGGAGTTGAGGAGGTTGCTCTCGTAGCGTTTGGAGCTGAAGGTCCGGGCGGTGTAGACCTCTCCGCCCGGGTCCAACAGCGGCGTGCCCTTGCCCAGTGCCACCACGAACGAGCCCAGGTCGTTGTGGTTGTGGTGTTCGGCATTGTGGCCGCCCTTCAGAGCCACGCCCATCCCGCTTTGGCCGGCTGCCGGCCGGCTGATGAGGATTCCCGCCTCGGAGAACCAGAACCGCAGCGGCGAGGAGCCCGACGCAGCCTTGGCCGACGGCGCGCGGCTGGCCGTATTGGGAAAGCCGTACACGGCCAGGTCGTTCACGCTCGTCGGGCCCGGCGCCAAGAGCAGACCGCGGTCTTCAATCTCCTTCATGCCCCAACCGTAGCGGCGGCTCAAGAATGCCATAATCCGCGTGTCGGGCCGCGCGGTGGTCCCGCAATCGGCAAAGGCCGGATAGATGTTCGGCAAGATTTCGAGGTTGCGGCAGAAGGCGGCGGCCGCCTCGGCCTTCTTGTCGGCCATCAGATCGAGTTTGCCGCCCGTGGCCTGCACGAGCGTTTCCGACAACATGACGAAATGCCCGAAGCCATAGTTCCAGTAGCCCATGCCTTCCGAGCAATACCCGTCCGCCGTGAAACCGCTGAGAAAATACTCCGTCGAGCGCTCGGCAGCGGCCACGTAAACGGCCCGGTCCTGGCGCGAGTCGACCATGGCCAAGGCCGCGCCCACCACGCCCGCCGTACACACGGCGTTCCAATTGTGCGTGGCCGCGTGCCAGTACGCGCCGCGTCCCTTGCGAAGCACGGCGTCCAGATAGGGCGCAAAGGTGCGCCGATCCAGTTCCTGGCGCACGAGTTGCCGGACCTCGGGGCTGAGCTTGTCGCCCAGCCAATAGCAGGTCGTGGCGATCTTCCACGTCAGGTTGGACGAATGCAGATCGATGCTCATCGCCTTGCCATGGAACACATCCAGGTTCCGGTCATGGGCGGGAAGCGTCCAACTCTTGTCGCCGCAATAGGCGCGCAGCGTCTCTTCGATCGCCGGCAGGAACCGGCCCCGGTTCTCCAGGCACTCGGCCAGAACCAACGTGCTCAGCCGGCCGTAGCGCCGGCCCAGCACTTTCTGGCCGCGCGTGCGGTTGCCGGTGCGCGAGAAGTCCAGATAGTCGTCGTCGGTCATCTCCACAATCGGCTGCTTGAGAAGCTTCTCGCCTTCGGACACCAGGCGTCGAAAATTCCGATCCTTGGCCACCCCATCCCAGGCCGCGCGATCCGTGATCGGCCGCCCCATTCCCTGCGGCGACTCCGGCAGCATGGCGGCCAGTTCAGCGATCCGTTCGGGCGCGAGCGGCCTCGGCGTGGCGCCCCACGCCGGCAGGCTCGCAAGCATCATCCCCAACGCCATACCAATCTGCCAGATTCGCTTCACAAAGATACTCCTCACGCTCTTGTGGACTCGATCAAGCCGGACAACAACCCACCATCCTAGCACGCCACGCTCGCTCCCGGCAACCATCTCGCCCCTCAGGGACCTGACCTCTCCCTTGGCCGTGGACCGTGCATCGGCGTTCGACGACTTGGCGCAGCACACGGCGATGAGAACCCGCCGCAAGAGACCCTGGTCCCCGGGCCACTCCCCTGGACACACCCCGGGGGTGCCTTGCTATGATGAATGGCCGAACGAGCCCGGATCGGTCCCCCTCGCACCGCAACGGGAAGACATTCTTTCCTTCTTCCATGATGCCCGAGCGGCAAGAGGAGGTATTCGATGCACCAGGTTCTGATGATCTCGCTGGCCGCGGTGGCCTTGCAGGGCGCGTATTCCTTCAAGGTCGATCTCGACCACCCCGACGGATTCTACCAGGTCGGCCAGACCGCCACTTGCACTGCCACCTTGCTTAAAGAGGGCCAACCCGCGGCAGGCGAGAAGTTCCGCTGTTCGGTCAAGCAAGAGGGCAAGGTCGTCGAGACGCGTGACTTCGAGTCCGCCGGCCAGCCCGTGACGATCCAAGGAACCATCGATCGGCCCGGCTGGATCTACTTCGGTTTCGAAGTGCTCGACACCGAGGGCCGGCCGCACGAGGGTCCGGCCTATTTCAAGCATAGCCGCAAGCCTTCGATCGTGGGCGAGATCGGCGCGGTGTTCGAACCCGAAAAGATTCGAGCCGTCTCCACGCGTCCGGCGGACTTCGAAGTGTACTGGGGCCAATGCCGCAAGCAGCTCGACGCGGTCCCCTTGAAAGCCAAGCTCACTCCGTCGCCTGTGCCCGAAGACTTGCAGACGCAGGTCGAGTGTTTTTCGGTCGAAGTCGCCTGCCTTGGGAAGAACCCGGTCCGCGGCTACCTGGCCCTGCCCAAGGGCGCCAAGCCTAAGGACCCATCCCAGAACCATCCCGGCCAGGCCGGGCGGCCCAGAAAGACTGAACTGCCGATAGGTTCTGGGACCGGCTCTAAGAGTCTGCCGGCCATCGTTGGGTATCAAGGCCTGTCTTGGGCCGATGCCAGCAAGCGCGCCGCGATCGACGATGTCGTGCGCTACAAGGCGATCTCCTTACACACCTCCTGGCATGCTTTGCCGACCGGGCACGACGCCAAGTATTACGACGAGTTTTCCAAGACCTGGTACCAGCCCTGGGATGGCGATGAGGATCGCGACACCTGGTTCTTCCATGATCTCTTCTACCGGGTGATGCGCGCGATGGACTTCATCAAGAGCCGGCCCGAGTGGAATCGCAAGGATCTGATCGTTTCCGGCGGCAGCCTGGGAGGCATCCAGACCATCGCCGCGGCGGCGCTCGAGCCGCGCGTGACCCTGGCCGTGGTCAGCGTTCCCTCGTTCTGCGAGTTCCAGAGTTTCCGGGCCAGCAGAGACTACGCCCCGGTCTGTTACCGCACGCGCGCCGGCCTGGAACGGCTCAAAGGCGATGAGAAGATCCAGACGATGCTCTCCTACCACGACGCGGTGAACTTCGCCCCCATGATCAAGTGCGACGTCTATGCCTGCACCGGCTTCACGGACGAACTTTGCAGCCCTTCGACCGTCTATGCCTTTTACAACAATCTGACCGCCGCGCGGAGCAAGACCATGACCACCGATCCGCGCACGGGGCACTACGGCGCGACTCCCAACGTCAAAGGCGTCCGTCGCCTGGAAGAGCTTTTCACCGGTCGCAAGGTCCATCCATAGGTGCAGGACCGCCTCATCCACGCGTGCCGCCGCGTTCAAGACTCGTCGCGTTTCTTGGGCCGCCAATCGGTCAGCACGCCCGTCGGATGCGACTGGCGCCACTGCTGCAACTGCTCGGTATTGCGCACGCCCCCGTCCAGCACGGCCCGATACAGATCGATCGACAGAATTGCCTCCAGGCGGCCATCGGCCCGGGCTTCCTTCAGGGTCAGGATCGCCTCCCGGGTTTCGTCGCACAGCGCGTCCTTCATGGGCTGTACGAAGTTCTCGCCCCGAGGCAGGTCATAGTCCGTCGGTGCGGACCACATATCGATTTTCCATTCCGTACCGTCTTGATGGCGGTAACGAAGCTGCCAGTACAGGGCCTTGTCGGGCGAAGACAACGCGTTGAGGAACTGAGCCGCGGTCACGCAAGGATGCAGGGCACACTCGGCCAAAACCTGAAATCCATGCTCAATCCGCAATTCCGGGCAATACACCTCCATGTCAATGTCGGGAGCCACGGCCAGGTCAAAGGAGACCGCCCCCACAAGCACCGGCCGGCCAAACCGGGCCCACTTCTCCAGCAAACCCAGTTCCCGCAAGATGCCTTGGGCCTGCTGGCGCCGGCGCGCCGCGCGCTCCAACGTGCTCATGGCCGGTTTCCTCCCGTACTGCAAAAGGTGACTGCCTGCC
>CALARR010000373.1 GCA_937889015.1 uncultured Planctomycetales bacterium
CGTGGCGCCGGTGTCGACGAACGTGATCCGCCAGTCGTGGATGTCGCTGTGCAGCAGTTGCACGTTGTTGGCGCCGCCCGAGATGACGAAGTCGTTGGACACGCATTCGTCGTAGCGGAGGAAGTAGTTCTTGATGACGTCGGCTTTCCAGCCCAGGCAGAGGATGAAGTCCTTGTGCCCGAAGTGGGCGTAGTACTTCATCACGTGCCAGAGGATGGGGCGATAGCCCAGCGGGACCATGGGTTTGGGAATGGCTTCGGAGTACTCGCGGAGCCGCATCCCCATGCCGCCGCAGAAGAGGACCACTTTCATCAGCAGATCTCCAGATGGGGAATGGGGACCACGAACGACGCGCCCCATTGGCGCGCGTAGGCCAGTTGGGCCGTGATCTCGGCCTTGAGGTTCCAGGGCAGGATGAGGATGTAGTCGGGCCGGGTTTCGGCGATCTTCTCCGGGGCGAAGATGGGGATCCGCGTGCCGGGCAGATACTTGCCCTGTTTGAACGGATTGCGGTCCACGGTGTAGGCCAGCAGGTCCTCGCGGATACCGCAGTAGTTCAAGAGCGTGTTGCCCTTGCCGGGGGCGCCGTAGCCGACGACCGATTGACCCTGGCGCCGGGCGGCGATGAGAAACTCCACAAGGGCGTAGCGGGTTTCTTCAACCTGGCGCGCGAACTGGCGATAGCCTTCCACCTGATGCAGTCCAGCCACCCGTTCCTGGGCCTCGATGCCGGCGACGGCGGGCGTGACGGCCGGCTCCTCGCGCTCGCTGTGGCGCACGAAGAGGCGCAGTGAGCCGCCGTGCGAAGGCAGCGGCTGGACGTCGAACACGGTCAGGCCGTGGGCGGCCAGCACGCGCCGCGCGGTGCTCAGCGCGAAGTAGCAGAAGTGCTCGTGATAGATGGTGTCGAACTGGTTCTCCGCGATCAGGCGGAGGAGGTGCGGAACTTCGATGGTCAACACGCCGCGCGGGGCCAGCAGGATCTTCAGCCCGGCCACGAAATCGTTCAGCTCCGGTACGTGGGCCAGCACGTTGTTGGCCACCAGCAGGTCGGCAGTGGCGCCCTGGGCGACCAGCTCGCGCGCCGTCTCGGCGCCAAAGAACTTGACCAGCGTGGGAACGCCCTTGTCGACGGCGGCGCGCGCCACGTTGGCCGCCGGCTCGATGCCCAGCACGGGGATGCCCTGGGCCACGAAGTACTGCAGCAGGTAGCCGTCGTTGCTGGCCACCTCGACCACCCGATGCTGCGGCCCCAGTCCCAAGCGGGCCGTCATGTCTTCCGTGTAGCGCTTGGCGTGGCGGAGCCAGGAATCGGAATAGGAGGAGAAATAGGCGTAGTGGCTGAAGATGCTCTCGGCGCTGACGTACTGGGGCAATTGCACCAGCAGGCATTCCTGGCAGACGTAGACGTGCAAGGGGTAGAAGGGCTCCATGGCGTCCAACTCGTGGGCCGCCAGGTAGCTCTCGCACAAGGGGGACATGCCCAGGTCCACGACCGTGTGGTGCAGCGGAGCACCGCAGAAACGGCACTTGCGGTCGGCGCCGAGCGGAAACGAGGCTGGGACGACGGCGGGCGCGGTCCGAGAGCAGTCGACGTCAGCAGCGGTCAGCGAGTTCATGCGGTCGTTTTCTCCATGCTGGGCAATTCGGCGTCGAAAGGCAGGTACAGGCTGGAAGACGCGCGGCGGAGGTCGGGGTTCATCTGCCCCGCCTCCAATCGCTGGCGGAGGGTGCGGAGCCGATAGTAGCGCGGACCTTCCAGGTCGGCGGCGGTGAGGCCCGCCTCGCGGTAGGCGCCGTACAGTTGCCGCGCGCCCTGGCGCACTGTCCAGCGCGGCCGGAAGCCGGGTACGCGCCGCGGAAGCTTGTCGAAATCCACCCGATAGCAGCGCGTGTCCGGGCCGGCGCCGGAGGCGATCTCGACGGTCGAACCCGGCACGGTCTCTTGCACGATCTGGGCCAGGTCGCGGATGCGGTAGTTTTCGTCGGTGCGGCCGACGTTGAAGGCCTGGCCGTGGACCGCTTCCAGTGGAGCGGTGATGACCGCGGCGAAGGCCCCGGCGATGTCTTCCACGTGGGTCACCGGCCGCCAGGGCGTGCCGTCGCTCTTGAGCACGATGCGGCCCGTGGTGCAAGCCAGGGCCACCAGCTCGTTGAGCACCACATCCAGCCTCAGCCGGGGCGAAACGCCGTAGGCGGTGGCCGGGCGGAGGAAGATGGGGCTGAAGTGGTCGTCGGCCAGCAGGGCGATCTGGCGGTCGGCGAGGGCCTTGGTGCGGCCGTAGGCGGTGACCGGATTGAAGGGGCTCTGTTCGTCGGCCAGGCGGTCGCCGGCCGCTCCATAGATGCTGCAGGAGGAGGTGAAGACGAACCGCGGCACGCCGGCCTCCTTGGCCAGACGCGCCAGGCGGACCGAGGCGGCGTGGTTGATCTGGTCGGTCAGAGCCGGATCGAGATTGCCCAGCGGATCGTTGGACAGGGCGGCCAGGTGCAGCACGGCCTCGAAGCCGCGGAGGGTCGCCGCCTGCACGTCGCGCACGTCCTCGTCGATGCGTTCGATCTCCGTTGGCGACCCCAGGAAGTCGCAGCCGGCGTAGAAATCCGCGTCCAGACCCACGACCGTGTGTCCCTGGGCCTGCAAGATGGGGACCAGGACCGAGCCGATATAACCGTGCGAGCCGGTAACCAGGACTCTCATGCGGGAAAGACCTTTCTTCGTTGACCTTCAGATCAGCAAGGCAACCTGGGCGTCCAAGGGAAGCCCGGTTTCATGCGGCAAACGCCCCTCTCGGGTCGCGTTGCTGTTCGGAATACCCCTAGGCGTCGACGACGCGGCCGACGCCTGATTGATCTCTGCATGGCCAATGGCCCCGGCCAACCAACGGGAGGTCGGAAAGACCGGGCTTCCGCGACCAACCTACGGTCGGTGCCCGGCCCTCGGTTCATTGGCGATGCAAGCCCAATAGTTGCGAGATGAGATCGGATTCGATTGGATGAGAAGAGACGCGATGAGTACGTTTTGGGCCCGCCACGGCGGACCACAAGTCGCCGCGGCTAGCCGTGATGGCCGCCGGCCATCAGCGATTTGCCGCCGGGCAGCCACTCCGAGCCCTGCGCGCGGGTTTCGGTCGGGGGCGTCCGGGGGCGCGAAGCCGTCTTGGCTGCGGCGAAGCGTTCCGCCGCCTCGCGATAGCCGCCGCCGGTCCCGGCGCCGCTGATGATTCGCCGTAACACGTGGCCCCACTTCTTCACTTGGAACAGGTACAAACCGATGGCCCACAGGCACAAGACACGCTGCACCAGGCTGAGCCGGGCTCGGCCCACGGCCCGCAGATACGAAATGAGCAAGTGCAGGCGTGTGAAGCTGAACCGCGCGGAGCGGCGAGGATTCATGAAGTGTTGTTGTTCGGCGGCGGTGACCAAGGCTCCGGAGCCCTCGGGATGGGCGCGGACGAAGAACAACGTTTCGGGGAGCTGGCGATAGCGGCCGTGCAGGCACAACTCGGCGACGAAGACCTTGTCGCCGCCGTAGTAGGGCACCTGCAACGACGTCCTGGCCATGATTTCTCGGCGCACCAGGGCGTAGTTGTCCAGGCACGAGCCGTCGGCCAAGAGCACGGCGCGGAATCGCCGGCTGGGTGAGTTCGAATGCCGGCTGTCCGGTGGGCGCGCGGCCTTCTCGCCCGGCGCAACGCACTCCGCGTCGGGGGCATAGCCGACGTCCCATGTCCAGGGCTCGTTCAACGGCATGCCCGCCGGTCCCACGTGCGTGAAGCGGGGCATGCACCAGAGGATGTCCGGGTCCTGGTCCAAGGCCTCGACGCAGCGCGCCAGGAACGTGGGGGCGTGCAGGTCGTCGTAGGCGGCCCACTTGAAGTATTCGCCGCGCGCCAAGGCGAAGACCCGGTTGAAGTTCCAGGCCATGCCGTGATTGGCTTCTTCGCGGTAGTAGCGGATGCGTGGGTCGCGCGCCGCATAGGCCCGGCAGATCTCCTCGGTGCGATCGGTCGAGGCGTTGTCGGAGATGATCAGTTCGAAATCGGTGAAGGTCTGGGCCAAGAGGCTCTCCAAGGACTCGGCCAGATAGCGCTCGCCATTGTAGACCGGCAGACCGATGGAAACGCGCGGGGCCGATCCTGGAACGGCTTGCTGAGCCCACCCTTGGTTCTCCAAGGTGGCGGCATTTTCAGAGCAAGTTCCAGGCACAAGGATCATGTCGAGACCTCAATCCGGGTTGTGGGTCACCTTCAAACGACTCTATCTATAGCCTGCCAGATAGGCCGCCATGAGCCGTGCTAAAAACCGGCTATTTGTAGTAAAATACCGCCTCCACAGGCGATGGGGTTCTTGCCCTAAACGGAACAACCATTCCAAACCATACCGCTGCATCCAGGGGGGGGCCATGGCCTTGGCCCCGGCGTGGAAATCGAAGGCCGCGCCCACGCACACCTGGACCAGTTCCAGGCGCTCCCGATGCTCATAGGCGAAGAGATCCTGCTTGGGACAGCCGAGGCCGATGAAGACAATTCCGGCTCCGCTGGCCCGAATGCGTTGCACCAGGGCCTGGTCTTCCTCGGCCGTCAGGGGACGATAGGGGGGCGACTCGGAACCGGCAATCTCCAGGCCCGGAAATCGTTGGCGCAACTGTTGCGGCAGTTGTTGGGCAACTTGGGGGCTGCCGCCGTACAGGTAGATCGAAACGCCCTGTTCGGCCGCGGCGGCACAGAGCCGCAACATCAGCTCGGGGCCGTACACCCGATCGCCAAGCCGTGCGCCGTGCAGCCAATTGAGGGCCCAGCGCACCGGCTGGCCGTCGGGGGTGAGCATGTCGAACGTGTTGACCTTGGCGCACAACGCCGGGTCGTCGGCGGCCGTCATCAGGGCGTGTACGGCGAAGCAAGACACGGCCGAGGCGCTTCGTCGGCGCGCGGCGGTCAGCACCGCGGCCACGGCCTCCTGGTACGTGGTCGGACTGATCTGCACGCCGAACACGCTGCGCTTGACAGGCCAATCCACGAGCGGCCGGTCGAGCGCGCTGGCGGTCGAGACGGGTTGTTCTTGAAGGTTTAGCATACGCGTCGCAGGTAAGGGGTGCGCAGGATGATCGAGACTGTGAAATAGGAGATCACGCAGACGACCAGCGAGGTGAGCAGGATTCCGCACAAGGCCCCGCCCGTAGAACCGCTCAGCCCCAGCACGCGGCGGCAGACGCTCATCACCAGGGGATGGATGAGGTAGACGCCGAAGGTGGCCGGCGCCCAGCGGTGGCACAGGGCCGCAAACCGCGACGTCGCGGTCCAGGGGGCCTGCAGCGCCAGCACGAATACGGCCAGGGCCATCGCGATGACGGAAGGCGACAGCGGATTGAACAGCACGAAGCGCGCTTCGGTATTGCCGGAGTCCGAGAGCATGAACCACGTTCCCAGGACCGTCGCCGTGGCGCCGGCGCCGAACAGCGCCAGCCAGCCATAGGCTGAGGCGGCGATCGGCCTCTTGCCGCGCGCGAGCGAGAGCCGGGTTCCGAGGACGCGTGTCGAAAGTGGTGGTTGGTCTGCACTGCGCCCTTGCGCGTCCAGCCCGGTTGCGCACGCAGCGCGAGGAGTGATGGACCGGCTGAGCCAGTAGCCCAGCAGCAGATAGCCGCTGAGCAAAATGCCCGAGAACCAGGCGATTTCGCGGCCGTCGGTGAAATACGCCAGCGTACAGCGGTAGACGCTGCCCACGCCAAGGATTGCCGCGGCCGCCGCCAGGCACTGTGCCGGACTCACGCGGCGAACCCAGTCGCGCCAGGGCAACACCAGCAAATACAGACCGGGCAGCATGCACAGATACCACAGGTGATCGGCCGGAGCGCCGTAGGCCAACAGTTCGAGCGCATCGTCCAGGGCGAAATGCGCGGGCATGCCCTGCAGATGGAGGTGGTTGATTATCAGGGCATGCGCACCGAGGTAGATCGCCGACCAGAACAACAGCGGCGGGAGGATTCGCAGGCCGCGCCGCCGCAGAAACACGCCCAAGGGCTCGTTCCGCGACGGGGTCAACATCAACACGCCGCTGATCATCACGAAGACCGGGACCGCCCAGCGTGTGCTCGACTCGGCGAAAAGCCCGATCCACCAATCCACGGGTCCGCAGGGATCGAGTTGCGTAACGACCCGGTCGGACACGTGGATGACGACCACCGCCAGGGCCGCCAGCACGCGAAGCACGTCGATGTACACCAGCGAATCAGCGTGCGGGGCGTTGCGGCCTTGCGTTCCCGGCAGCGGCGAAGGGCCGTGCTCGTGCGCAGGATTGGCGCAGGGCGGTGGCAGCGGTGCCTCGGAGGCAAACGGCGGAAGTTCTGCGGTGCTAGACACGGGCGGGAACTCCAGGATTACAGGCTGGCGCCGGGTCTCGGCTGCCAAGGTTCGCATCGATGGCTGCGCCCGCGCGCCGATACACTTCCAGCAGCAGCCGGTAGTTGACCTCGGCCGTGTAACGCCGTTCGTATTCCTGCCGAGCGGCGCAGCGCATGGTTGCCAGGCGCGCGCGGTCGTCCCACAGCATCTCCACCTTGGCGGCCAGGTCGGCGGCGTCGCCGGGGGTGAAGTGCAGACCCGTGCGGTGGTCGTCGACCAACTCGCACATGGCTCCCAGCCGCGACGCGATCACCGGCGTCCCAGCGGCGAACGATTCGATGATGGTCAGCCCGAACGTCTCGTACCATTGCGAGGGCATGACGAGACAGGCCGCGCCGCGCATTGCGGCGTGCACATCGTCGGGCGGACGGTGTCCGAGCCAGGAGATGCGCGGGTCGGCCGCGGCCGCCTCGGCCACCCGAGGGGCCCAAGGCCCATCGCCCAGGATTCGCAGGGGGATTTGCGCGTGCAATCGTGACCAGGCCGACAGCAGCGTGTGGAGCCCTTTTTCCGGCGTCAGCCGACCGACGAACAGGGCGTAATCGCCGCCCCGGCCGGCGCCCCGATCGGGATGCGCGAAGTTCGGTTTCACGCTGATCTTCTCGGCGGGAAAACCGGCTTCAAGGAACTTCTGGCGCGAGAACTGGCAGAGGGCGACGTAATGATCGACGGCCTTGAGCCACGTGCGGCGTGCGCGATGCCACAACAGCATTGCCGCCGTCGCCGCGCTGGCCGCACGGCTGTCGCGGTAGCAGGCGTGACGCACGCCGGGCCAGGCGACGGTCCGGCCCAGGCAGTCTTCGCACGGCTGCCCGTCGCGGTAGAGCATGGCGTTGAGGCACAGCAGCCGGTAGTTGTGCAGCGTCTGGACCACGGGAACGCCTTCGTCCCGCGCCGCCTGATAGGTAGACGGCGACAGCAGCGGGAAGGTGTTGTGGCAGTGCATCACTTGGGGTCGATGGCGGCGGATCAAGTGCCGCAAGTCTTCGTAGACCTCCGCATTCCACAGCGTGCGGCGCAGGAGGTCCGCGCGTCCCATCGTCTCGATGCCGTCGTTGTGCCGCGTGTAGCGCAGCACGTCATGGCCGTGGGACTCCAATAGCGATCCTTCGGCGGCGAAGACGCGGTCTTCGCCCCCGGGCTGCTGATAGTAGTTGTGGCAGAGCAGGATCTTCATGGTTGGTGCGGTGGAGACGTCTTCCAGCGGCAGCCGCTGGCGGGGTGTTTCTCCTTTCAGGACTCGCGCAGACGATAAAGCCAAGGGGCGATTCTGCGCGAGAGGGCTCGGGCCGGGGCACGCAGCGGAGAGGCGCGGACCCACTGGCGCACGCGATGGCAGCCGCTCTCCCAGGCTCGGCCCCAGCGGCGGCGATCCACCGCGCCTTCGGCCAGGAGCGTGGCTCCGGACATGAACTGCAGCTTGTAGGCCTCTTGCCCCTTGCCCAGATCGATGCGGCGGATTCCCTGGGACTCGGCGGCGCGCGCCAATTCCACCCACAGGAGCGAGCCGGGCGAATAGGTGGCCAGGGCCGGATTGTAGGCCGGGAACCAGGCGTGCAGCACATGGCCGCAGCGCAGACCCAAGTGCACGGCGACCAGTTCTTCGCCGGCGTACAAGGCGGAGAGCATTCCGGCAAACCGGGGCGACTGTTGGGCGGCCAGATGCGCGAGCAACTGTTGTTTCCAGGGCGCGGCCAGGACGTTGGGCACGCCAGTCTGGCGGTATTGGTCCGTTTTCCAGGTCAGCAGCGTCTGGAAGATTTCCGGCTGATCGGTGTGCGGCACCAGGCGCAGGGGGCCGACCTCGGCCGCCAGCTTGCGGCCCAGGCCCAGGGTCTTGTTGATCTTGCGCGTGCCCGTCTTGCGTCGTTCGGCCCAGTAGGCATCGAAGCCCTGTGCCAGATCGAGGTAGGGCGAGGGGGCCGTGGCGCGGTGGTAGGCGGTCCAGGCCGGCAGCGAGGCCAGCAGGTGATCGAACCGCCAGGCGGCCAGTCCGCAGGCGCGCAGCAACTCTTCGGCGTCGATGGCCAGTTCCCGGCGCGTGATGGGGCCCTGGAAGTCGCACATCGCGCCGCCGACCGGTCCCCCGATGTCGCCTCGCGCGCGCTGGAAGGGGAGGAATCCGACCGGAATTCCCTGTTCTTCCAACAGGGCCACTTCGACGTCGTCGCGGACGGCGGCCACCGCCTGGGTGAACTCGGGCCGGAAATAGGGGCTGTCCAGCGCCGGGTCGGCCTGCTGCAGATCGGACCAGGCGGCCCACTGCGCGGGACTCAACGCGGCGGCAGCGGAGGCGCGGATATTCATGAGGCAGCCTCCCGGCAGGCGAACCACTGTCGTTCGCGACGCGAGTCCAGGCCGGCGAAGAACCGCTCTTGCGCGAACAACCGCGGCACCAGCAATTGCAGGCCGCGCCGCGCGTAGCCTTCGAAGCGCGCCAAAAGGCAACGCATGGCCAGCAGGCCCTCGGCGTCGCCGCGGACCCGCCGCCACAGCCAGCGCGGCAGGTGCAGCAGCCCGGCCTGGAGGGTCCGCGCGGCCAGAATTGCGGCCAACGGCGCAAGGCCCTTCTCTTGCCGATCGCGGTGGGCAAAGGCCGCGCCCACGCGGAGCGAGACCCAGAGGAAATACTCGTCCGTAAGCCGATAGGCGGGCGTGACGTGCCAGACAATCGCGTGCGGCGTAAACCAGCCGTCGATCCCTGCCGCGCGGATGCGGCGGAAGAGATCCACGTCCTCGCCGGCCTGCTGCAAGGCCGGATCGAAACGGCCCACCTCGTCGAACACGCTGGCGTGGAGCAGCAGATTGCCGGTGCCGGGCATGCGCTTGCGCGTGTAGCGGCAAACGGTGTCGATCGGCGGCGTGGCGCCCAGCACCCGGCGGCAGTCCAACGCCAGGCGCCGCGACTGTCCGGCAGGCAAGGCCAGGTCGACCGCCCCGCCCACGCAGCGCGCGTTCTTTTCGTGCGCCGTGGCCAGCAACTGCGCCAGCCAGTCGGGGTGGGCCAGTTGATCATCGTCGAAGAAGGCGATCCAGGAGCCGCGCGCCTCGGCCACACCGCGGTTGCGCGCGGCGGCGACTCCGCGCGCCGTTTCGCACACGTGGCGGATCGGAACCTGGCTGCGGCCAGCCACCTCGGCGACCACGGCGCAGGTGTCGTCGGTCGAGCCGTTGTCGACCACCAGCACCTCGTATTGGAACCGTTCGCCGGTCTGCATGGCAGCCAGGCTCTCCAAGGCCGGGCCCAAGAGCGCGGCCCGGTTATATGTGCAGACGACCACGGTCGCGTCAGGTTGCGGCATGTTGGACCTCGGCAAGACCATCTTCGGCCTGGCAGTACAGAGCGATCCGGCACACGCCGCAGGCGGCCACGAAACTGATCAACGACGGGATCACGAAGGCCGATTCCAGCATTGCGTGCGTGACGCCAAACACCAGCAGCAGGAACAGGAACCAGTGCCCGGGGCGGCGCGGCCGGCAGCCGGCTGCGGCAGTGCCCAGGGCCGCGACGGTGGCCACCAGCGCCAGGACCAGCCCCACCAGCCCCAATCCCAGCAGCAGTTCCATGTAGCTGGAGTGTGCCGCCGCCACGTCCCAGGAAAGGTCGGCGGAGATTTCCTCGACTCGGGCAGCGCTCCAGAAGGCGCCGTAGCCGTGCCCGAGCCACGGTTGTTGCTGCACGTAGTGCACCAGTTCCGTCCATAGGGGAAGGCGGCCGGCGAGTTGGTTGGCGTCGTCCTCGCGGCCCATGAGGGCCAGGTTCGCCGCCGCCGACGAATCGAGTCCGCAGACTTCGGCCAACAGGAATCCGGCGGCGACGATCACGGCTCCCCAGAGTAGGGCCAGGGTGTAGCGGCGAAGCTGCCCGGAGAGCATCGCTCCGGCCAGCAAGGCCACGCCCAAGGCGGCGGTGCTGGTGCGCGATCCGGACAAGAGCAGGAACGACCCGCCCAACGTGAGCAGCAGCCACAAGAGGCGGCGTCGTTGCGGGTCGTGGCCCAACAGCGTGATGGCGGCCAGGCACAAATAGGCCTGGAACACACCCTGGCTATTGGGATGCACGGTGCCGGCAAAGCGATAGCCGGCCTGCCAGGGCCGAAATGCGCCATGCGCGAACTCGGCCACGAGGCCAAGCGCCAGGTAGGTCAGGGTCAGAACCAGCGTCAGGCGGGCCAGTTGCTCCAGGCTCAGTTGGCGCGCAACGCCCATGGCGCCGACCGCGCAGCAACCCAAAGCCGTGATCCGCCGCATGGAGAAGGAAGGGTCGACCGACCAGCAGAAGCTGAGCAGGGCCCAGCCCACCAGCAGGCCAACCGATCCGGCCAGCCAAGGGCGGGCACTCAAGGCGGCGCCTTCTTTGCGGCGCAGGCAGTACAATCCGAACACGCCGACCATGGCCAGGCCCACACGCCGTCCCAAGCTGCCCGAGTCGCTGAGGATCACCGCGTTGTCCGTGGCCAGTTCTTCCTCCTCCAAGACCGGATGGGCCGTGGTCTGATGCTCGGCGGCAAAGAAGCCCAGCCCGACGATCAGGATCGCGGTGCCCAGCAGGCCCAGGTGCAGGCTGTGGGGGGCCGTGGCGGCCGACGAGGTGGATGTCATGCACGAGTCCCTTGCGCGAGGCCCTGATCCGTGTGCCGCTCCGCCTGGCGGAGATGGCGTCGGAGGGTAGCCAGGCGGACGGTTGCGCCGCCCGCAGAGCCGGTCAGGGTGGCCAAGGCCACCCCCAGGGCTCCCAAGAAGGGTAGCATACAGATGGCGGCCAGGACGCTGACGGCCAACGAAGCCACGTCGGCCACGAAGTTGGCCTGGGCCAGTTCCATGGCCCACAGACCGTTGCCGGCCACCAGTTCGATGCTGGACACGAACGTGGCCAAGGCCAGGACGACGAGGATCGGGCCGGCGCCGGCGAATTCGTGGCCATAGACCAGGACCATCAGTCGGTTGCCGGCCAGCAGAAAGGCGAGGCTGAGCGTGCCCAGGGTCGCGGCGAAAACAGCGGTCGAGCGGCGCAGCACCAGGCGCAGCCCGGCCGGTCCCCTGGCGGCAAAGGCCGTGGCCGCTTCGGGCGTGAGTTGATTGCCCAGGCCGGTGACCAGCACGTTGGCGAAGCCGGCCAAGGTGGCGCAGGCGGCCAGCAGGCCGGTGGCGTCGGTGCCGTGCAGCCAGGCCAGGGCCCAAGGCATGAGGAACGGCACGATGGACTGCACCAGTTGGCCGGCCAAGATCCATTTGCCGAAGGCCCAATTGTGTCGCCAATCGAGGGCCACGTGCGTGACCAGGAATTGCCAGTGGTGGCGGCTGGCGATCCACCACACCAGGCAGGCCAGGGCGCAGCCCAGTCCCATCACCAGGTAGACCGAGCCCACCGTCAATCGCCCCAGATACGCCAAGACGACAAGAGCGCCGAGCTGCGTCGCGGCGACCGTCGAGTCCAACAGAGCGGCCAGGGCGAATCGCAAGTGGGCGAAGGTGAATTGCCGGGCATACTCGCGGAGCAGCAAGAAGGGCAAGGCCCCCAGCATGGCCCAGACCACGCTGCTGGGGATCAGTTCCCGGCCGGCGACCCAGAGAATGGCCATCAGGGCGAGGAAGCCCAGTAAGGTGCAGGCCGAGAAGACCATCTGATGCACCAGCGTGCTGCCGGCGTAGGTGGCCTGGCGGTGTGTGTCGCGGCGACTCCAGAGGACCATGTAAGGGGCGGAAATCAGCCGCTCTTGAATGCCGCGCACGAACAGCACCAGCCCCAAGGCCAGGTAATACACGCCCAGGTCATCTTGCGAACAGATGCGGCCCAGCAGCACCGCCGTGGCGAAACCCGTGCCGCTGACCACGGCCTGATCGGTCAAGGCCCACAGTCCGCGGCGCGTCTGCGGGTCGGCCAGCTTGTTCCACCATCGTGCCCAGGGGCGCGCCGCACGCGCACGCGTTGCGCGGTGGTCCGTGTCCGGCCGCTGCGGTGGCGGGGGAAGTTCGAGGGTGGGCAGGGACTGCGTCGTCACGGGGGGGAGACTCCAGAAGCCTCGCTCGTCGACCAGCGCGCGCGACGGAGCCAGCGGTGGGGCCAGCGCCGCAGTCTGCGCCACGCGGTACGCAGGTGTTCGTATCGCCCTTCCAGGGCCGCGGCCAGCATCTGGGGCGTATCGGATTGCACGGTCGTGATCCGTCCCCAGGCGAAGAGATCGCTTTCGGGACGAACCAGGTTGTTGGCCGTTGTCAGGGCGCAGGTCGCTCCGGCCCGGCGCACGGCGGCGACCAGTCCCGCATCGACCGCGCCGAAGGGATAGGCAAAGGCGGCCTTCTCCAGGCCAAAGCGGCTGTGCAGCACGTCCAGCGAGGTGCGGACTTCGTCTTCCATGAGTTGCGGCTGGCCGCGGAAATCGGCGTGCGTGTGGGTGTGCGAACCCAGCTCGATCAGGTCGCTGGCGAGCATCGCGGCACATTGCGCGCTTCGCAACGGACGCCAGGTGTCGGCGGGCACGCGGCTGGAACCGGTTGCCGCCCAATCGTCGAAGAGAAAGGGGCGCCCGTCGTCCAGATAGGCGGTGGCCAGGAAGATCGTCGCCGGCACGCGCAGTTCCTGCAGGATGGGATAGGCCTGCGTGTAGAGGCATTCGTAGCCGTCGTCGAACGTCACGACAAAGGCGCGCGGAGGAAGGCCTTCGCCGCGCGCCATGCGCTGGAGCACTCCGGATAGCGACCAGGGGCAAAAGCCGCTTTCCAGCAGGCCTTGGATCTGGCGACGGAAGCGGTCGGGGGTGACGTTGTAGGTCGGCGCCGGTTGCCCGACGACACACGGAGCAATGCGATGGTAGGCCAGAATGCCCAGGGTCGGGCTTGGGGGCGGGCGCAGCCTCTGGCCCAGCCCCGAAGCAAGGCGCAAAGCCAGGCCACGACGCCACCCCTTCCAGATATCACGCAGCGACGACTTCATGCAGTTTGCGCCAGGCTTGGCGGGTGGATCAGGTTGCACCGCGGCGCGCCAACACGGCCGGCACGGTCTGTAATATCAACTTTACGTCCTGAATGGGGGAGCGCGAGGCCACGTACTGCAGATCCATCCGCATCCACTCGTCGAACGTCACCCGGCACCGCCCGCGAACCTGCCAAATGCAGGTCAGCCCCGGGGTAACGTCCAGGCGGCGAAGCTGCCAGGGGGCGCAGGCTTCGCTTTCGTGGCAGGGCAGGGGGCGCGGGCCGACCAGCGACATGTCGCCGCACAGCACGTTCCACAGTTGCGGCAGCTCGTCGATGCTGGTGCTGCGGAGGAATCGCCCCAGGCGCGTGACGCGCGGATCGTTGCGGATCTTGAAGGCCGGTCCGTCCTGCTCGTTGAGTTTCTGCAACGTCTGACGCAGCTTTTCCGCATCGACGCGCATCGAGCGGAACTTGTAGATGAAGAACCGCCGGCCTCCCAGTCCGCTGCGCAACTGCCGGAAGAGGACCGGGCCGGGCGAAGTGATCTTGATGGCCAGGGCGACGAGTGCGAACAGCGGCGTCAACAGCAGCAGGGCTGTCCCCGCCACCAGCACGTCGAGGGCCCTTTTCCACAGCGGCAAGGCCTGGCAGAAGATGGGCTGCATGGCATGCACGGGCATGGCCGGCTCGCCCGGCCGTCCGGTTTCCGATTGTACCGGCGGCAACGCGCGCGGGTCGTCGTGCCAGGGTTCGGTGGGGTAGGTGTAGACCTCGCACTTGGGGAAGGGAAGTTGCGGCGGGAAACTCGCGCGCAGGCTATGGACCACCTTCCACGCCCCCTCGGCCGATGTGATGGGCATCAAGATCGCGATCCGGTTCTCGTCCAGCCAGCCCGCATCGTCGATGCAGCGCAGACGGCGGGGGAGAACCTGGGCCAGGTGACACTGTACGGCAACCTGCGATGACCGCTCGTCGGGTGTGAGGGTGAGGACCGAAAAGACCTCGCCGGAACGGTCGCAGCGGGCGCGCTCGCGCCGCAGCAAGCGGCGGAACTCGGCCGCGGAGTGCAGGTGATCCAGGGCCGACGCGGACTCGCGTTTGCGGCCGAACAGGGCGGTCAACAACTT
Organism: uncultured Planctomycetales bacterium; assembly: GCA_937889015.1. Classification (GTDB taxonomy): domain Bacteria; phylum Planctomycetota; class Planctomycetia; order Pirellulales; family Thermoguttaceae; genus CALARR01. Next base: position 14,447 of record CALARR010000373.1, read on the forward strand.
GGCGAATGGCATAGGAAATACTACCTGAATACTACAGGCGTTGATCGATCCAGTGGGGCAGGGGGGCTCGCCGCTTGTTGAGCACAGCGCCCAGCAACCGGGCACGCGCATCGAGCAGCCACTGCCGGGTCTGTTGCAGCACGTCACAGCGCGAACGCTCGGCCTCGATCACCAGGATCAGGCCGTCCAAGGCCCCGCTCCAACGCAAAGTCTGTCCCCCGAGCACGGCCGGTGGAAGATCCAGGATCACCAGTCCAAACCGATTCCGCAGCCGCTCCAGGAGCCGTGTCAGTTCGGCCGCGTCGAACTGGGCGAGCCGCGAAGTCTGACCCGCCGGCAGGAGGGCCAGGTTCGGCACGTGGGTAGCGCGGACCAACTCGGGCCAGCGTGCGGCATCGCGGTCCAGATCGGCTAGACCGGGATCGGGTGCGTGCCCGAACAACTCGGCCAGCCCGGCATGCTCGGCGTTGGCGTCGACCAGCAGCGTGTGCTCGCCGGCCGCAGCCGCCGCCAAAGCCAGGTGCAGGGCGATCGTGCTCACGCCTTCGCGCGGCGCGCTGCTGGTCAGGCCCAGGGTCCGCAAGGCCAAGGCCTGCCCCCCTTCGGCACGCGGCAACCGCGACCAGAGGGCCTGGCCGAAGGGAAGCCACTCCGGGCTCCAATAGGCCACGCCGGGACGGTGCCGGGCCGCCGGACTGTCAGCCGGGGAAGCCTCGGGCGAGAGGACGCCCAGCGGCGATTCCCAATGTGGATCGTGAGAAAGGTATTCAGTTGTGCTCATGGGCCGTGGCTCGCGGATGGAGACGCGGAATGGACAGGAGCGTCGGCAGCTCCAACGCGCGTTGGACCTGCTCCGGATTGCGGAGCGTGGGATCGAACCGCTCGGCCGTCAGGGCCAGGCCGATCGCGCCCAGCACACCCACCACCAGGGCCAGCAGCGCGGTTCGGAAGCGTTGCGGGTGTACGGGCCGCAGGATCGGGGTGGCCGATTGCACGACGTTCAGACTGGAGATCCGCTGCGTCTCCATGGTCTGGTCGATGCGCGCCTGTTCCAGGTTCACCGCATAGCGGCGATAGCTGGTTTCCAGCAACTCGACCTCGCGCTGCAGGGCGGCGACCTGCCGTTCGGACTCGTTGAGCAGTTTGATTTCGCTGCGCACGCCGGCCAACTGTCCGCGGAGGGCGGTGGCCTCGGCCTCCAAGGCCACGAGGATCGGCTTCTCGGTCAGGAGGGCCAGATGGGCACGCTCGCGCGCCTTGTTCGGACCGACCGTCGTCTGCACCCGCGATTCTTCCTCGCGCCGCAGGATTTCTGCCGCTTCGGCCACCTGCCGATGCACTTCCTGCAACAAGGGGTGGGAGTCGGTGTACTTGGCCGCCAACTGGTGCTGGCGGAGTTTCAGGGCGTAGAATTGCGCGCGCATCGAATCCGTGCCCTCGTTGGTCAGCCCCGATGTCCGCGCCGTGACCTGGGTTTCGGGCAGGCGGTCGCGTTCGGCTTCGATCTGCTGGATCTTCGCCCGACGCGCGTTCAGAGACGTTTCGGCCGTAAGCAGGGCGTCTTCCAGCCGGCCGGCGCGCTCCACCAACAGCCGCCGCTGTCCTTCGGGCGAGGCCAGGCCGGTCGTGTTCTTCAGGTCCCGCAGGCGTTCCTCAGCCTGCGTGAGGTGCCCCTTGACGCGGCTGGTTTCTTCGTTGAGGAACTGATAGGCGTCCGACGAACGGTTCAATCGCGAGTGCTCGTCCAGGTAGAGTTCGATCAGGCGGTTGAGCGCTCGCTGGGCGATTTCCGGCGAGCGAGCGTCGTAGGTGGCCGTAATCAGGTTCGACTTGCGCACCGGCACGGCAGTCAGACTCCGGCAGAAGTGCTCGATGGCCCGATCGCGAACCCGCGGGTCGACGGGGGTCTGAGTCGCAGGACGGCCAAGGATCACGGCCGGGCCCAGGTCATCCACGACCTTTTCGGCCATCACGCGGCTCTTAAGGATCTCGGCCACGGTATTGATCTGGTCTTCGCGCGAGGGAGGCACGGCAAAGACCGTGTTGGGCTCGGTCAGCGCGGTCGGATCGAGGGTGATGTTGTCCCGGCCCAGGCGGACGGAGACCTTGGCCTCCGAACGATACGTAGCGGGCCAGTATTGGATGTAGGCCAGGCCCGACAACAAGGTCACGGCCAGGAAGAGCGCCGAGAGGCGCCAGTGACGGAACAGCGCGCTGCACAGGCTGCGCAGGCCGGCCTGAGATCGCGGCACAGAAGCGGTGGGCGTGTCGAGCTGCAACACGGGAAGAGCCACAGGGGTGAGTGGTAAGATAGAAAAGATAAAAAGAATGGGTAACTGCGAGTCTAGATACGGCCTGTTCGTGTGGTCAACAGGCGGCTTCGTGTGGGTGTCGCCTTTTTTACCGCACTTTTTTCAGGATGCGTCTTGGGCCGGCACTGCAGCGCGCATGCCTAACTTAAAATGGCGATTGAGGTTGGGACGTGAGTGCCCCCAAACGGCTGCACGTCCAGGTACGGTGCAGGCCTCTCGCACACCGCAGAAGCGGTTGTGCTGGTGGTGCCGTTGGTAGCGGCCAACGTGCATGCCACGGAGTTGGCAAGCCGGCCAGCGCTACATCTTTTCCACCACGCGAATGCCCAGCAGTTCCAGGCCGGCCTGAATCACCCGAGCGGTGATGTCGCACAACAGCAGTCGGCTGTTGCGCAGCGGTTCGCTTTCGGCGCGCAGCACGTGGCACTGTTCGAAGAAGGTGGAATAGCGATTGGCCAGTTCGAACAGGTAGGCGGTCAACTGGTTGGGGCGGAGGTCGGCCGCGACCATCTCCAGGGCCTCGGGGAAGCGGAGCAGGGCCAGGGCCAGTTCGCGCTCCGCGGGGGTGGACAACAGCACGGCCGGCGGCTGTTGGCGTAGCTGTCGCACGTCGACGTTGCCCTTGGCGAAGATGCTCCGCACGCGCGCGTGGGCGTACTGCATGTAAGTGGCCGTGTTGCCGTTCATGGCCAGCATCTTGTCGTAGCTGAAGACATAGTCGCTGGTGCGGTTTTGCGAGAGATCGGCATACTTCAGGGCGGCAATGCCCACCGCCTCGGCCACGTCGGCCCGCTGTGGGGGCGAGAGTTCCGGTCCGTCGGGCTTGGCGTCGTCGTTTTCGGCCACGATCCGCGCGGCGCGGCCCACGGCTTCGTCCAGGAGCCCTTCCAGTCCCACGGTGTCGCCGGAGCGGGTCTTGAAGGGTCGGCCGTCCTCGCCCAGCACGGTGCCGAAGCTGACATGCACCAGTTGCACGTCGCCATAGCCCATCAGGGGCGCAACACTGAAGAGTTGCTGGAAGTGCAGGGATTGGCGGTGGTCGACTACGTACAGGATGACGTCCGGCTTCCACTGCTGCATGCGATAGCGGATGGTGGCCAGATCGGTCGTGGCGTAGAGGAAGGCCCCGTCCTGCTTGCGGATCAGCATGGGCACGGACTGGCCTTCGAGGAAGATGCAGGTGGCGCCTTCGCTCTGGCGTGCGATGCCCCGGCGGACCAGATCGTCGACCAGGGGGCCGAGCATAGGGTGATAGAAGCTCTCGCCCAGGGTGTGGTCGAAGCGGATCGCCAGTCGCGCGTAAACGCGTTGGATTTCGTCCAGGCAGTCGGGAAGGAACTCGCGCCACAGTCGCAGGTTCTCTTCGTCGTCGGCGTGCAACTTGGCCGTTTCGGCGAGCACGGCGGCGGCCACGTCCCGATGCTCGGCCGCCAGTCGGACGAACTGCGGATCGGCCTCGGCCTGCTGGAGCTTGGCGCGCAGCGCCGCCAGGTCGTCGGCCAGTTCCTTGCAGGCGGTCTCCAATCGGCGCAGTTCCTTGGCGGCCTTCTTGTCGGTGGACTGCCGGAGGGTTTGGAGGTTCTTTTCGGTCTGGGCGACGGCCAGCTCTTTGGCCGGCAGGCTTTGCTGGCCTTCGAAATAGTCCATCAATCGCCGCACGAGGCGATACAGCCGGGCGAGTTCCTGGACCGGTTGCTGGCGATAGGCCTCGGCGTCGAGAAAGTGCCGATAGCCGTAGATGATCATGCCGAACTGCGTGCCCCAGTCGCCGATGTGGTTGTCGCTGATCACCTTGTGGCCCAGGAAACCCAGCGTGCGATACAGGGCGTCGCCGATGACCGTGGAGCGGATGTGGCCCACGTGCATGGGCTTGGCCACGTTGGGCGCCGAGTAGTCGATCACGTACGTGCGCGGCTGCGGCGTGGGCAACACGCCCAGACGCGAATCGGTGGCCAGACGGGCCGTGTGCTCGGCCAGCCAGTCGGGGCGCAGGCGGAGGTTGATGAAGCCCGGGCCGGCTACTTCAGGATCGAGGCACAGGTCAGCCACGTCCAGGCGTTGGACCACTTCGGCGGCCACCTCGCGCGGCGGCCGACTGAGCCGTTTTCCCAAGGGCATGGCGAAGTTGGCCTGATAGTCGCCAAACTTGGGCTCCTGGCTGGGACGGATCATCTCCAGGAACTCGGCCGGCCGGTCGGTCAGGTGGGCCAAGGCAGCAGCGAAACGGGCTTTCAACTCGGCGAGAATATTCATCGGCGTGGAAGCAGAAACGAGGCTGGGGCCCGACGCTAGCGTGGCCGGGAGGAGAGGCCGTCGGTCGAGCTGTTCGCCGCGGGCCGCTGCGACGCGTACGGCACACGCTTGGCACGCGCCCAGAGCTCTTCCAGGGCGTAGTAGGCGCGTGTCTCTTCGTCGAACAGGTGCACGACCAAATCGCCGTAGTCCATAAGGATCCAGCGGCTTTGTTCGTAGCCTTCGACCCCCAGCCGGCGGTCCCCGAGTTGCTCGTTCAAGACGCGATCGATCTCCTCGCTCATGGCGTGCAACTGCCGCCGGCTCGTGCCGGTGGCCACCACGAAGAAATCGAACAACGTCGTCAGCTCGCGAACGTCCAAAACAACGATGTCCTGTCCACGGTTGTCTTCCGCGACCTGAGCCGCCAATTGGGCCCGTCGCAGCCCGGTGTCCACCGGAGAAGGAGCCGACGCATCTTGAACGGGAAGACCTTCCACTTGCACCTCGTTGTTGGAACCAGCGCCGGGCCGAAGAACCAGGGCCCCAAGCGTATCATCTTACTTCAGACGAGGCCGCTTGCGGAAGGGGTCTCCATCTGGCGGGTGGCGACGGGTGGGGCGTGTGGGTGGTGAACGCCAGGCGTTGTCGGGCAGCGGTCCCACAATACTCACAATCTGGACTGGAGAGCAGCCTTTTAGCCTAGTTCTTTCACTTTTCCGGAGTACCCTAGACTGACTGGTCGTATACGATGCGCGGGCTGTCTGTTCTTCGCCCGGCGTTGTCGAGGCTCGAATTCACGTTCGCTGCTTCAAGCGATTTCACAGGTTGGATTCTGTCGGCAGGATCCCGGGATGCAAGAGGAGATGGGCATGACTAGTGGTTGGATTTCGCGAATTGCGACTTGGTCTGTGGTGGCCCTGTTCCCCGGGCTATTGCTGGCGGCGACGGCTCGGGACAAGGTCGCGCAGAACAGTCCCTCCGAGACATCCGCGACCACGGTCGAGATGTTTGCGGCGATGAAGGAGGGGCAGATCGAGGTCAAACTGATTCCCAAGGATTCGAGCGAAGCGCGCGTGTTGATCACCAACAAGACTGACCAACCCTTGAGCATCAAGCTCCCGTCGACCTTTGCCGGCGTGCCGGTCTTGGCCCAGGCGTTGGGCGGGGGGGGCGGCCGCGGCGGCAATCAGAGCCAGTCGACGGGCGGGGGCATGGATGGCGGCCTGGGCGGTGGCGGCGGTGGTGGCGGCGGTTTCTTCAACATCGCTCCCGAGAAAGTCGGCCAACTGAAGGTCGCCACGGTCTGTCTGGAGCATGGCAAGAAGGAACCTCATGCGGCCGTGCCCTATGAGATCAAACCCCTGGAGGAAGTCAGCCAGAAACCGGAAGTCCAGGAGTTGTGCCGGATGCTGGGGGCGGGCAAGATTCCGCAGCGCGTGGCGCAGGTCGCGGCCTGGCATCTGAACAACGACATGAGTTGGGACCAGTTGGCCAACAAGCAACTGCGGTTCGCCAACGGGTCCACGGCGCCCTATTTCAGCCGGCAGGAAATCCAGGGTGCGATCCGCGTGGTGGCGGTCGCCTACGCCCTGGTCCAGGAGAAGAAGTCCGCTCAGCCGACTTCCGAGAAGAAAGGTTCGCTGAGCCAATAGCAGGGCGGAAACCTACGGCCACAGAGAATCCACCCACCACGGCCGTTGGCTGTGGTGGGTGGTTTTTTGCGCGCGGCGTTCTGCTCGAGGTCGACCGGGATCTGCTGCACCGGTGGTCGCACGAGGCTGGCGGGCGATCGGTCGATAGGCAGGAGCCTCATGCTGAAGGGGGGGTGTCGCTGGGCTGCCCTTCGTGCAGCCTCGTCAGGCCCTCGCGGGAGCTGCGAGACGCGCGCATGCTGGTGCCGCTTTCTGGCCCGGCACGCGATGTTTTTGCTTGGCTTTTCCATTTTTTCAGATTAGCTTGAATTGGGTAGTCGTATTCGACACGCGGAGCCGTGGGTTCCCGGGCTGGCGTTGTCGGCATGGGAAATCACGTCCGCTTTCGGGCGAGTCGGTCCTCGTGGATTCGTCGCCCAAGATCCTGGAGTGGGGGAGGAGGTAGATATGGCAAGTGGTTGGATTTCGCGAATTGCGGTTGGGTCCGTGCTGGCCATGATGCCTGGGCTGCTGTTGGCGGCTCCCGCGCGCGATAAGGCGGCCGACAGTTCCTCCGCAGCATCGGCGACGACCGTCGAGATGTTCCAGGCGATGAAAGAGGGGCAGATCGAGGTCAAGCTGATCCCCAAGGATTCGACCGAATCACGCGTGCTGATCACCAACAAGACCGACCAGCCCTTGAGCATCAAGCTCCCGTCGACCTTTGCCGGCGTGCCGGTCTTGGCCCAGGCGTTGGGCGGGGGGGGCGGCCGCGGCGGCAATCAGAGCCAGTCGACGGGCGGGGGCATGGATGGCGGCCTGGGCGGTGGCGGCGGTGGTGGCGGCGGTTTCTTCAACATCGCTCCCGAGAAAGTCGGCCAACTGAAGGTCGCCACGGTCTGTCTGGAGCATGGCAAGAAGGAACCTCATGCGGCCGTGCCCTATGAGATCAAACCCCTGGAGGAAGTCAGCCAGAAACCGGAAGTCCAGGAGTTGTGCCGGATGCTGGGGGCGGGCAAGATTCCGCAGCGCGTGGCGCAGGTCGCGGCCTGGCATCTGAACAACGACATGAGTTGGGACCAGTTGGCCAACAAGCAACTGCGGTTCGCCAACGGGTCCACGGCCCCCTATTTCAGCCCACAGGAAATCCAGGCGGCCCTCCGCGTGGTGGCGATGGCTCACGCCTTGGTCCAGGAGAAAAATTCCGCGCAGCCGACTTCCGAGAAGAAAGGCTCGCTGAGCCAATAGCGGGCGAAAACCTACGGCCACAGAAGAACAACCCACCACAGCCGGTTGGCTGTGGTGGGTTGTTTTTTGCGCGCGGACGTCGTGGCTGATAGGTGTTTGCAGTCGCCATGCCAGGCGATGGCGGCCTTGGGCGTATGACTGGAGTCCCAGGCGGTGTTCCGCTTTCCAGGGCCGCGTCTTCTTCTCGCGCGACACGCATCGGAGGACAGGCGGTGCGGTGGAGAATAGTTCTGCATCTGTGCGGAACCTCCGGGTGGTTCATGGGTTTCATTGGCAGTGAGCGTTCACAGAGGTGTGTGGGGTGAGCACGGAACAGAACAACATGGACTCTAGGGATGCCGTCGGGTATCTGGTGCCCGTGACGAGGGGGCGTACCGAGTCGAATAAGGACGAAGAAAATGTCAGTCTATCTGTAGCTTTACAGCAAGACTTCGCCACTTCGGCTACGACACGTTGTTGTGGCAGCGAAGCTAGCGACACGACATCTTGTAGGCAAACGCACAAGGTCTTGCTGCAGAGGTAGGCACCTTCCAGTAGAGGAGAGCGCAATGAGCCAGAGAAAAGTCAAGGTTTCCTTGCTGCGATACCTGCTCAGTTTGTCGAGCGGAGTCACCCTTCTTCTGTTGGTGGGTTGGGGCGGGACAACCTTGCGTCCCGCCGCGGCGTTCGGCGCCGAGGCGTCGACGCACAAGGACAAGCAGGCTCCAGCATCTCCAGAAAACTCGGTTGAGCCGGCATCCGGCGCGACTGCTGTGACTTGCGCTGAGAGTTGCAACTTGCCCCTTCCAAAGAATTCGGGTGAACCGGTATACAGCGTGGTGAGTCCTCTCGGTGATCCTACGGTGAAGATGATCACGATGGCTCCGCGCTTGGACACCCTGGCGGGCAAAACGGTGTGCCTGGTATGGAATCATACGTTCAAGGCCGATATTACCTTGCCCGCAATTGGAGAAGCGCTGAAAAAGAAGTATCCCAATATGAAGATCGTTCCTTACACGGAAATCGACGCCGCAGTCCGGGCAGCGGGGGGCGAGAGGTCCTGGACGGACCCAGCACTCCTGCAGGCCGTGCTCAAGAAAGAAGGCTGCGACATCGTGATCAGCGGAAACGGCGGGTGCGGCGTCTGCACTCCCAACGCCGCGCGTGTGGTCGCAGCGGCCGAAAGAGCGGGCATTCCGGGCGTGGTTGTGACCGGTCCGGGATTTGACGAGCAAGCGCGCGCCGTGGGAATTGATCAGGGCGTGCCCTCCTTGCAGGTCGCTGTCTATCCGGGTCCATTTGATCTTCACGCGCCCGCTCAACTCCGGGAATACAGCGAGCGGGTCGTTGTTCCACAGATCATTCAATCGTTGACCAAGCCGATACCCGCGACAGATACTACCGTTTCGAGAACAAAGGAAAGTGTGTTTACCGGTTCTATTGATGCAATCAATCGGTACTTCACCGATTGCAAGTGGAGCGATGGACTGGCCATTGTTCCGCCGACGATGGAAAGAATACGGGAGTTCCTGAAATACACCGATTGTTCCCCGCATGAAGAGATCGCGGTGCTCCCGTCGGCAAATCTGAGGGGGACGCCATGGAACATTGCGGCCAATGGGGTGATGGCCGGCTGTCGGCCCGAGCATATGCCCATACTGATCGCAGCGGTCAAGGCGATGGGCGACCCTGCGAGCCGATTCTCAATGACGGGCGGCAGCACCCATTCGTTTGTACATTTCTATCTGGTGAATGGACCGCTGGCCAGGCAGCTTCAGATTGACCATGGCCAAGGTCTGATCGCTCACTCAACGAACCACGTCATCGGCCGTGCCTTGAGCCTCATCGAGAGGAACATAGCGGGTTATCGAATCAAGGAATCACAGATGGGCAGTTTCGGCAAGACGCAATCCTGGGTCTTGGCGGAAGATGAAGAGGCTTTGCAGAGGATTGGATGGAAACCTTACCATGTGGAGAAGGGTTTCGCGAAGAATGTGAGCACCGTCGTCATAGCCAATAGCAGCCTATGGGGGCAGAACCTCGTTCCGGCAGCATCCGACCCCAAGAAGGTCATGGAGATCATAGCCTATGGAGTTACCCACGGCGAATTCTCTGCCAGCGGCATGATTGACTCGCGCAAATACCTTGTGTTGACACCAGCCGTCGCCGAGGTGCTTGCGGGCGGAGGGTATACAAAAAGAAGCCTATTAGAGGACGTGACCAAGAATGCGCGAAGAATCACGCATGAGTGGGCCTTCTCCAAAGTCTATGGGTCGGTCGGCAAGGTGATGGGATCATTTGAAGCGGAACTCGCAAGGTCCATGAGGGAACCCGGCGCAGCGAAGGGAAAACTGCCGCCATGGTATCCAAGATTCCCTGGATGGGAAGAAATCGTGACAACCCCGACCGTCACACCTGGGCGATTGCAGATTATCGTGTGTGGGGACCCGAACAGAAACAAAGTTCAGACGCTGGCTGGCGGTATGGGGGGGGCGATCAAGGAGATACGACTGCCGCCAAATTGGGATGCGCTTATGGAGAAAGCGGGATACCGACCGCTTAGTGAGTTCCTGAGCCGGTGACCTTCCGGGGCGGGGAGCGGCAAAGCGGGCTTGCTCCTGCCGCGATTCTGGCGAGTGCGGTGTCTCCGCATTGCCCTGTCGTGTCTTGTGTGAGTAAGGCATATTCGGTGCTGTCCTGCCGGCTTCTCCGGCAGGGCAGGTCGGGGGGGTGTCCGTGGCACGCGGATTACAAGTTACCATCAGCGCGAGCCCTGCGGGGGTGTTGTCAAAACACCCTAACGCGAGGAACGGCCGCCCCTGAGAGGAATCTCTGCGGAGACGGAGACCTTCGTCTCACACTCCTCCGCGTTTTCGCCCGTACCCAGCGCCAAACGCTTGCTCCTGAACACGGGTTTGCTGTATGTTGGCGCATGGCGGAGGAGAGGCCCTCCGCCAAAGGGGCCCATCTTCGAATGGCCCGTGGCATGGCCACGCGCTGGCTGATCTGCTCCGACGCATGGTGGTCGTCGCCGGGGTTTCGGGGATCGGCTTCTCGAGGCAGAACCGGAACACGAGAGGAGGTGGCTCATGTTGCGCGCACAGCAGGCGTGGGTATTGGGACTGAGTCTGGCGGCTCTTGTCAGTGTGGCCCCGGCCGGCGAGGCCGATTCCCGACGGGCGGCTGCGTCGTCTGCGAGCACTGCCGACAGTCCCAGCGTAGAACTCTTCGCCGGTCTCCAGGCCGGGCAGATCGACGTCAAGATCTATCCGCAGGATTCCAAGTGCTGCCGGCTGCGGATCACCAACAAGACCCCGGGACCGCTGTCGATCGTGCTGCCCGAGGCGTTTGCCGCAGCCCCCATCCTGGCGCAGTTCGATCGGCAGGGGCGCGACAACGAACAGAAGGCGCCGCAAACGCTGGGTGTCGGCCCGTTGGACAACATGCAGCAGCGCAACCCGTTCAACAACGGGCAGAACAATCGCTTCAACCAGCAGCAGCGGCCCTTCTTCAATTTGCCGCCGGAGAAGAGCGCGCAGGTGAAGCTGCCGGCCGTCTGCCTGGAGTACGGCCGTCCGGAGCCGAGCCCGCGCGTGGCTTACCAGCTCAAGCCGCTGGCCGAAGTCACGAACAAGCCGGGCGTGTGGGAATTGTGCACGTTGTTGGGCAACAGCGACACCAATCGCGAAGCGGTGCAGGCCGCGGTGTGGCATTTGAACAACGATCTGAGTTGGAGTGAACTGAAGCAGAAGGTCCGCACGAAGTTCGGACCGCTGCTGGCGTCGCCGGAACGCCTGGTGAAGTCGGCCGACTTGCAGGAAGCGCAAGAACTGGCCGAATGGGCCGTGAAAGAGGCCAAGAACCTATCCCAGAACAGCCATGGTCACGTCGGGCGGCCCAGCGGGACTGAGCCGCCGAGAGGTTCTGGGACCGGCTCTAAGAACCGGCCCGCCACGGTGGGCAATGACTCGCTCAGCCGCCGTTATTGACGCCGGCGCAGTCAATGATCGCAGTTCCGTGCGGATACCAGCCGTATCGGCTGGAATCCGGGACTCCCGCGGCTGCGGAACGGTCATGGGCAATGCGGACCTCAATAGGAGGCGGTGTCTTCGCGCATGGACGGTTTATCGATCAGCGAGTTGACGCCGGCTGGGCGCGGGGCGATCGCCACATTGCTGGTGCGCGGCGCGCATGCCGCGCAGACCGTGGCCCGGCTGGTGTGGAGTGATCCGCCGAAGGTCTGGCCGCCGACCGAACCGCAGCACCTGGAGCTGCGCTGGATCGGCCCGCAACCGGCGGAGCAAGTAGTCCTCCGCTATCGCTCGGAGGATGTGGTCGAGTTGCACTGTCACGGCGGTCTGGCGGTAGCGCGGATCACGCGACTGTTGGAAACGGCAGGGGCCGTGCGGCGGGACTGGCGTCAATCCCTGCCGGTGCAGAGCGACGACCCGATCGCGGCCGACGCCCTGGCGGCCTTGTTGGAAGCGCCCACCGAGCGCGCGGCCGCGATCTTGCTGGACCAGTCCGGCGGCGCCTTGCGTGCGGCCGTGGTTCGGGTTCTCACCGCACTGGAGGCGGGTGACACCACCGCCGCGCTGCAGCAAGTCGCCGCGCTGCGCCGTTGGACGTCGCTGGGGACCCACCTGACGCGACCGTGGCGCGTGGTGTTGGCCGGGCAGCCCAACGTGGGCAAGAGCAGCCTGCTCAACGCCTTGCTGGGCTATACGCGCGCCCTGGTGCATCCAACGCCCGGCACCACGCGCGACGTGCTCACGGCCCAAACAGCGATGGCCGGTTGGCCGGTGGAATTGGTGGATACGGCCGGCCTGCGCGCGGCCGAGCACCCCTTGGAGCAGGCGGGCGTGAGCCTGGCGGAACAGGAGCTGGAGGAGGCCGACCTGGTGCTGCTGGTCTGCGACGGCAGTCAGCCGTGGACAGAGGCTGAGGAGTTGTTGCGCTGCCGGCGACCGGAGGCCTTGATCGTACACAACAAGGCCGATCTGTGCGCGCTGGTCGATTCGCGCCGGCCTGCTGGATTGGCGATCAGCGCACGACTTGGGCGGGGATTGGATGCGGTCGTGGAGGCGATTGCCGCGAGGTTGGTTCCCGAAATGCCGGCGCCGCGCACGGCTGTACCGTTCACCGCCGCGCAAGACGCGGCCCTGGCCGCGGCGGTCCAGACAATCGAGACGCACGACGTAGCCGGCGCAATCCAGGGGCTTTGCGAGGCGGCTTGTTTTCGCCGCATTCGGTAGTGGAGCGCACACGCGGCCCGAGGCAGAATGCACGCTCATTCACCGATTGGTCAAGCAGTCCCCCTCCCCACATGGATGCAACAACCCGCCTACAATGGTGGTTTGGGCTCGGGGGGCGTTGCGTGACGTAATATGTTTCTGATGTTGATGTTATGGATGCACCGATCGCCGCAGTCGCGATAGGAACACCTTGCGACGCGTTGCATGGTGCTTTGTTGCGAGCGCTGCAAGCCGGTATTCCCCACCCGCACAGACGGTAGCATCCGGTCAGTCATCACTCCAACGCCTGGCGTGAGTGCGACGATCTTTGACGTCGCTCGTGCGCCGACCTATGACACTCTATTGGGATGCGCTGTGTTGGAACTGGCCTTGGAATCGGTAGGCAGTTCCGGCCCGCCGGAGTTCGGCGAGGCGGGACAGAACAGACTCCCAGGGCAGTGGCCCGAAACACATTATGCAACTCAGTAGGAGCTTTCCATCCATGGTTACCTGGAAACCATCGTTGGCTACAGGCGTGAGTGCGGTCGACGCCCAGCACAAAGAACTCTTTCGGCAGTGTGGACTGTTGAGCGAAGCCATGTCGCGCGGCCAAGGCCGGCAAGAGGTGGGCAAGATCCTCGACTTTCTCAGCCAATATGTGGTGAAGCACTTCGCCGACGAAGAACGGGAGATGGAGCGGCGCGCCTGTCCGGTGGCCGAAGCCAACAAGCAAGCGCACGCGAGACTGTTGGTGACCTTCAAGGCCCTGAAGGACCGGTTCGATCGCGAAGGCGCCGGTCCGACCCTGGTGCTGGAGATCCAGCGCACGCTCAGCGACTGGCTGGTGCAGCATATCGAGCGGATCGACAAGCAACTGAGCGACTGTCCGCCGGCCGAAAAGCAGCTTGCCGGTCAAGGGGCGTAGCCCCGCTCGGTGCGGCATTGCTGCATCGCAGAAGGTGTCAGGGTTGCGCACCAGCGGGCGCAGGGCGAAAGCCGCGGACCGCAATTGCGGCTGCGCCGATTGTGACCTGAACGGCCCCGCGCTGGGCCGTGTGCAGCGGTTGGGCTCCGGCTTGACGGTAGGCGGCGAAGCTCTCTTGGAGGCCGGCGCTGTCGGAGCCGCTGACCACGATCCAGCGCGGCCGGCACCAATCGACCAGCCGGGCCGGATGGCTGCGCCGGCTGCCGTGATGCGGGGCCAGCAGCACGTCGACCGGCTGCGGCTCTTCGGCGAGCACGTCTTCCAGCCCCGGCGAGTCCAGGTCGCCTGCCAGCAGGATGCGCCGCGCACCACACTGCACGCGGAGGACCACGCTGTTGGCGTTGTCGCTGCCGGGAATGCCCAGCCGCGGCGGGTGCAGCACATCGATCCGGCAGCCAGGCTCGGCGGAGAAATGGTCGCCGGCGCTGATCTCACGCACTGGGACGCGAGACGCAGTCAGCACGCGGCGCAGTTCTTTCAGCGCCGGCGTGTCGGCGTCGAACATGACCGGCGAAACGTAGACCGCGCCCACGCTGAACCGTTCCAACAGCGTCGGCACACCGTTGTAGTGGTCGGTGTCGGCGTGCGAAAGGACGATTGCGTCCAGGTGCGCGATACCCCGCTGCCAGAGATATTCGGAAATCGACCGTCCCGCGGCCGCGGGCGATCCCAACTGGCCCGCATCGTAGAGCAGGGTCTGTCCGTTGGGCAACTCCAGCACCACGGCGCAGCCGTGCTTGACCGAGAGGAAGCCGGCGTGCAACTGCCCTTCGTGCCGCGACGAGCCGGAAGTCAACATTCCGGCGCTGATCCAGCCGGCCAGCAGCCCCAGGCACCAGCGGCGCGGTGGCCGCAGGGCGGGAAAGACGGCCAGCAGGCCCAGGCCGCCGTAGAAGCCGGCCAGCCACCAGTCGGGCGGGCCGGGCAGCCAGAAGTGGCTGTAGGGAACGTGCCGCGCGGTGTTGACCACCATCTCCATCGCGGCCAGCGACAGGTCGCAGCACAGGCCCAACATCGCTCCCAGCCCCGGCACGCCGCTGACCAACAGGACCAGGAATCCACTGATCGTGGCCGTGCCCACCGGCAGCCAGAGCACGGTGTTCAGCAGGGGGGCGATGGGGGTGACGATGTGGAAACGGGCCAGCACCAACGGTTGCACCAGGAGCCAGATCAGCGTGCTGACCAGCGTCAGTTGCCCGGCGGCTCGCCAGGTCGAGTGGCTCCACCGGCCAAGGGGCGTTCGAGATTGCTCGATGACGCGCTGCAGCGGATCGTCACTGCCGGCACGGCGGTGCGGTTGGCTGATCCAGGCCATGCCGGCCACGCACAGGAACGACAACTGCGCGCCGACATTGAACAGGTCGCAGGGGTTGAGGGCCAGCACGACCAAGGCCGCGGCGGCCAGGGTGTTGAAGGCCTGGTTCACACGGCCCAGGGCGGCCGCCAGGCTGGTGCCCAGGACCAGGACCGTGGCGCGCACGATGGGCGGTTCGGCCCCGGCCAGGAACATGTAGAAGCCCGCCGTCGCCGCCACCAGCAGCAGGCTGATCCAGGGGGGCAAAGGCAGGCGGTTCAAGGCAAACAGAAGTGCGGCGGCCAGGAGGCCCACATTCAGGCCGGAGACCACCAGCAGGTGGATGGTGCCGGTTTCCAGATAGGCTTCGGTCTGTTGCGGGTCGAGCTGTTCTCGCGAACCCAGCAGCACGGCTGCGGCCAGTCGCGCCCGGTCGGCCTGCAAGTGCTGCGCGAAGAACTCGTGTCCCGCGCGGCGTACCATGTCCAACCAGCGGCGCGGACTGAGGGCCGAACCCGGCGCAACGATCGTCAGCCCCTCGACATGGCTGGCGCGCAGCAGGCAGCGGCGGCGATCGGCGCGCAGATAGCGCGCGTAATCGAATTGGCCCGGATTGGCCAGGGGCGGGGGCGATTCCAGGAGGGCGAACACGCGGAGGCGATCGCCGGACCGGGGCGCGTCGCAAGGGCCTTGCACATAGACTTCCACGCGACCGGAGACGCTGCGCCAGACGCGACCGTCGCGCAGGGCGACGACCTGCAGCGGCAGGCGCGCGCTGGGACCGGCACGCATGCTGCGCAACGGATCGGGACGCGGCTCGGGCACGGCACGCGCTGCCTGCAAGGCAATGCCCTCCAGGCACACGGGCTGATCCGCGGTGCGGGCAAAGCTGCCCAGATCGTCGTCGGCGAACAGGTGCCAGCCGCAGTGATGCCAGGCGCCGGCGGTGGCGGCCACGGAGCCCAACAGAATCAGCCCGGCTGGCGTGCCACGATCGCGGCGCCACAGGGCAAGCCAACCGGCCCAGGCGGCCAGGGCCAGCGACCACCAGATCCAGACCGGCAGGGGGCAGAAACGGTCGGCCGCAATCCCGGCGCAGGCCGCGCACGTGACCGCGACCAGCGGTTGGTAGCGGATGGGCCGGGCCGTGTTGGAGCGACTTCCAACCATAGCGGCCATTGTGCCGCGCGGGCGGCTACTTCGACAAGCACCGGCGCCAGGCGATCGTCTCGGCGATGGTGGCGTCCAGGTCATACTGTGGCCGGTAGCCGATGGTGGCGCACAGACGCGACAGGTCCGGCACACGCCGGCGGCAGTCCTCGAAGTCGCTGGAATAGGCCTCGGCGTAGCTGACGAACCGGATGGGCAGGCCCGGATCGACGGCGGCGGCCACGCGCTGGGCCAGGTCCAGGATGGCGACCGGCTGGTCGCTGCCGACGTTGAACACCTGGCCGACCGCCGCAGGAGTGTCCATGAGGGCCAGGACGGCGGCCACCACGTCGGCCACGTGCGCGAAGCACCGCGTCTGCTGGCCATCGTCGTGGACCACCAAGGGCCGCCCGGCCAGGGCCGCGTCGATCAGGTTCGGCAGGACCATGCCGTAGGCCCCTGTTTGGCGCGGGCCCACCACGTTGAAGAACCGGGCCACGACCACCGGCAAATTGTGCTGCCGGGCATAGGCCAGGGCCAGGAATTCGTCCAGGGCCTTGGTGGCGCCATAGGACCAGCGCGCCCGGCGCGTGGGACCGATCACCAGGTCGTCGTCTTCGGTCCAGGCGGGCTTGGGATTCTTGCCGTAGACCTCGCTGGAGCTGGCCAGGAAGAACTTGACGCGGCGTCCGGCGCGCTGCTGGGTCAGGAGTTCGGCCAGCAGCCAGCCCGCCGGATAGACGTTGGTCTCAATGGTGCGGATCGGGTCCTCGGCAATCAGGCGCACCCCCACCGCTGCCGCCAGGTGATAGACCTCGTCGGCCTCGGCCACCAGCCGCTGCACCAGTGTCCGGTCTGTTACCGAGCCCTTGGTGTAACGCAAGCGAGGATGCTGGCACACGGCGGCCAGGTTCTCCGGCCGGCCGGTCGACTCGTTGTCCACCACGGTGATTTGATCGCCGCGCGCAAGCAGGGCTTCGGTCAGGTGGCTGCCGATGAACCCCGCTCCCCCGGTGACCAGGCAATGCTTCACGGCAAGATCCCTCAGGTCTCGCTGGACAGACTGGCTGCCGTTTCGCCGGATGGCTGTGGGTCGCTGTCCGGGGGGCGTTTGGCCAGGAGCGAGGCCACCACCGAGATGCCGATCAGCGAGGCAATCACCACCAGTGAGAGCCAAGACGGAATCAGGGGGCCGCCTTCATGGGGCACGAAGAACTCGGCAATCATCTTGACGCCGATGAACAACAGCACGGCGCTCAGGCCGTAGACCAGGTACTTGAACAGGTCGATCACCGAGGCCAGCAGGAAGTACAGGGCGCGCAGCCCGAGGATCGCAAAAATGTTGGAGGTGAAGACGATGAAGGCATCCTTGGTGATGCCGAAAATGGCCGGCACGCTGTCGACGGCGAAGAGGACGTCGGTGCTTTCGATCACCAAAAGCACGAGGAACAGGGGGGTCATGCACAGCCGGCCATCTTCGTGAACAAAGAAGTGCTGCTCGTAGTTCTGCCGGCTGATGCGGAAGAAACGCCGGGCCATGCGGAGGAGGATGTTCTTCTCGGGGTCGACCTGGGTGTCGTGGGAGAGGGCCAGTTTGACGGCCGTGTAGGCCAGGAAGAGGCCGAAGATCGGCATGACCCAGTGGAATCGCTGCACCAGGGCGGCGCCCACCAGGATGAAGCCCAGTCGCATCAGGATCGCCCCCAGGATGCCCCAGAAGAGAACGCGATACTGGTACTTCATGTCCACGCGGAAGAAACGGAAGATCACCGCGAAGACAAAGACGTTGTCCATCGACAACGACCACTCGACCAGATAGCCGGTGAGGAACTCAACGCCCGCCTGAGAACCTTTCCATTGCCAGATGAAGACATTGAAGGCCACGGCCAGGCTGACCCAAAATACCGTCCAGCCCGCCGATTCCTTGATGGAGGGGGTGTGGATGCGGCGATGGAAGACGACCAGGTCGAGGGTCAGGAGGAAGACCACCAAGGCCGCAAAGGCCAGCCACGGAAGCAGATTCGAGGAGAACAGTTCGCTCATCTTCAGCCGGGTTCCTGTGAGGTTAGGATGTGCAGACGCCATCATAGAATGCCCGGCCAGTTGCGGCAACGGCAGGCGCACCCCCCTTCAGTTGATCGGGAATCGCCCCCGCGCTGATGACGCGACAGACTCGATGTGACGTGCAGGGCGTGTCCTAGGCGGCGCGGAGACTCGTACGCAGGGAAAGCAAACCCTAACGTGGATCTGTCTACCGGGTTAAAATAGAGGCCAGGCTGTTTGCGTTCCTGCACCTTCCTGGACGAGACCCCATGCGGCTTGGTTTTCTCAGCTTGTCGGTGTTGGTCGTTTGGGCTGCGATCAGGCCCCCGGTGGGCGTGGTCTATGCCCAAGCCGATCCCCGTGACGCGGCCACGCGCCAGTATGCGGCCGCGGTGGCCCTGCAGAATCGGGAGGTCTTTGACCTGGCTGCAGACGAGTGGGACAAGTTTCTCCGCCAGTTCCCCGACGATCCTCGGGCAGACCGCGCCACGCATTATCTGGGTGTGTGTCACCTCAAGGGCAATCGCTTCGCTGACGCGGCCGAGGCCTTTGCGAAGGCCCTGAAGCAGTTTCCGCAGTCCACCTTGCGCGAGACCAGCCTGCTCTACCTGGGCATTGCGCAGTACAGCCAGGGACGGGACGGCAAGGCGGAGATGTTCGACCAGGCCCGGGCCACATTCGACGAGCTTCTGAAGAGCTTTCCGCAGGGCAAGTCGGTGGCACAGGCCTTGTTCTATCAGGGCGAGTGCCTGTACGGACAGGGGCGCAAGGCGGAAGCCGCGGCGCGTTACACGCAATTGTTGGACAAGTATCCCCAGCATTCGCTGGTCTCGGATGCCCTGTATGCCTTGGCCGTGGCCCAGCAGGAGGCCGGCCAGCACGAGGCGGCCGCGGCCAATCTGGACCGTTTCCTGCAGCAGTTTCCCGAGAATACCCTGGTGCCCGAAGCGCGCTTGCATCGGGGCGAAGCGGCGGTGGCCTTGGGGCAGTTCGAGGCGGCGGTGGAACAGTTCGGCAAGGCGGCCGAGGCCAAGGACTACGCCCTGGCTGACCTGGCCACGGTGCGGCAGGCGGTCGCCCTGGCACAGTTGGGGCGCTACGGCGAGGCGGCCGAGTTGTACGAGTCGATTCCCCGGCGGTTTCCCG
This sequence comes from uncultured Planctomycetales bacterium, assembly GCA_937889015.1. GTDB lineage: Bacteria > Planctomycetota > Planctomycetia > Pirellulales > Thermoguttaceae > CALARR01. The sequence goes on from CALARR010000373.1 coordinate 33,703, forward strand.
AGTCGAAGCAGGTGGCGACGGCCGGCCTGGCCGCGGGCAAGTGCTATCACCTGGGGGGCAACCACACCAAAGCACGCGCGGTGTTGGAAGCGTTGCTGAAGGATCCGAAGCAGGGGGCCGAGGCGGCGCATTGGATCGCGCGAAGCCTGCTGAAGGAAAATCGGCCTGCGGAGGCCCTGGCCGTGGTCGAAAAGGCCATGCAGGCGCGGGCCAAGGACCCGCCGGCGCAGTTGCTGCTGGATCAGGCGGATGCGGCGTATGAGATTCCGGATCAGCGGCGGAAATCGGTGGAGTTGTACGCCGCGCTGGCCGCCGGGCATCCTCAGGACGCGGTGGCGCCCCAGGCGGCCTACATGGCCGGTTTTGCGGCGCTGGGGTTGGGCGACTACGCCGGCGCGTTGAAGTCATCCGACGACTTTTTGGCGCGATTTCCCAAGCACGAGTTGGTAGTCGAGGTGAAATACGTAGCAGCCGAGGCCCGTCTGCAACTGGGGCGAGTGGATGAGGCGCGCAAGCTGTATCACGAACTGATCGAGTTGGCGCCGCAGCATGCCGACGTGGAGACCTGGCGCGTGCGCGAGGGCCTGACGCTGTTTCTGAAGCAGAAATACGCCGAGGCGATCGCGACCCTGCAAGGTGTGGTGGGACAGCTCAATACCCCGGCCGCCGTGGCCGAGGCCCACTACCTGATCGGGGCGAGCCTGGCCGAACAGGGGCAGGCGGAGGCGGCGATCACGGCCTTGAAGGCCGCGCTGGCCGCGGATCCCAAGTGGCGGCAGGCCGATGCGACGCTGCTGGCCCTGGCCCAGGCCTACCGGCAGAACAAGCAGGCCAGCGAGGCCGCGCAGTGTTTGCGCAAACTGGTCACCGAATTTCCCCAGAGCGGGCAACTGGATCGGGCCCACTACAATCTCGGCGCCTATGCCTATGCCGACAATGACTCGAAGACAGCCGCCGCCGAGTACCGGACGTTGCTGGCAAAGTGGCCCGACAGCCCATTGGCTTCGCAAGCCCTCTACGGACTGGCCTGGTCCGAGTTGAACCTGGGCCATGGTGAGCAGGCCGAAGAGGCGGTGGCCACGTTGCTGAAGCGGTTTCCGCAGGACAAGTTGGTGCCTGGGGCGCGCTACGCGCGGGGGTTGGTCCGCCATCAGCAGAAGCGGTATGCGGAGGCGATCGAGGACTTGGAGGCGTTGCTGGCCACGAAGCCGGAAGGGACGCAGCGGTCTGATGCGCGGTATGCCTTGGCCCTGTGCCAGGTAGGGTTGGCGAAATGGGACGAAGCGGTGGCAACCCTGGAAAGCATTGTCAAGGACGACGCGCAGTATGCGGGAACCGACAAGGTGCTGTACGAGTTGGCTTGGGCCCACAAGAGTCGCGGCAAAGACGCGCTGGCGGCGGAGGCCTTTGCGCGCCTGGCGGAAAAGCATCCCCAGAGCGCCTTGGCGGCGGAATGCCACTTCCACGTCGGCGAGGCGGCCTACCAGCAGGGCGAGTTCCTGCGCGCGGCGAAGGCCTACCTCTTGGCGATCGAGAAGGCCCGTTTGTCGCCGCTGGGGGAGAAGGCGGCCCACAAACTGGGTTGGGCTTATTTCCGGGCCGAGGATTACGCGCGCGCCGCAGAGGCCTTTGCGGCGCAGCGCAAGCAGTGGCCCAAGGGCGCGTCGTTCGAAGATGGTACTTTCCTGCAAGCCGAGTGCCTGCTGAAACAGGAGAAATATGCCGAGGCCCTGAAACTCTACGAAGCGGTGGACAAGCCGACCGGCAAGGATTTCGGCGTGTTGGCGCTGCTGCACGGAGGGCAAGCCGCGGCCCAAGCGGGCCAGTGGGACAAGAGCCGGAAGATGCTGGAGGAAGCGGCGCAGCGGTTCGCCGACAGCGACTTCTTGCCGGAGATCTTGTACGAACAGGGCTGGGCCCTGCAGAACCTGGGGCAGAAGGATGAGGCGCTGAAGGTCTACGAGCAAGTGGTGGCCAAGACGGCGCGCGAGGCGGCGGCGCGTGCGCAGTTCATGATCGGCGAGATCCAGTTCGCCCATCAGCAGCACGCCGAGGCCGTGAAGAGCTTCTTCAAAGTGGCTTATGGCTACAGCTATCCCAAGTGGCAGGCCGAGGCGACCTACGAGTCCGGGCGATGCTTTGAGATCATGAAGATGAAGAGCAAGGCCCAGCGGCAGTACGAAGAGTTGATCCAGAAGTTCCCCAAGAGCGACCGGGCGCCGGCAGCGCGCGAAGCGCTGGAAAGACTGAAGGGCGCGGGCGGAAGCGGGGATGAAGGCTCGGGGATGGGGAGGCACGCGCCGTCATGATGCGAACACCGCTTATCCGCTGGATTGCCTTGGCGGGGGTGCTGGGCTTCGGGGTGTGCCTGGCACAGACGCCGTCCCGGGCGCCGCAGTCGGCCGCGGTCGAGAGCCAGGTCCCGGCAGCGGACTCGTCGGCCGGCCGACTGGCCGAGGCGGCGCGCCAGGCCGATCAGGCGCTGCAACCGCAGCCTGAAGCCGCGGAAGCGGCCCCGGCGCAGCAGATCAGCTTGCTGGACTTGTATGTGCGCGGTGGTCCGTTGATGATCCCCATCACCTTCATGTCATTGCTGGTGGTGGCTTTCGGCCTGGAGCGCTGGATTGGCTTGCGGCGGCGGCGGACGCTGCCGGGCCGCTTGCTGAAGGGGTTGGTGGCGGCGGCCGAGTCGCCGGGCGAATTGGATGTGCCGGCCCTGGAACGGTTGTGCGCGGAGTGGCCTTCTTCGGCGGCCAACGTGGTGCGCGCGTTGCTGGTCCAACGCGGCCGACCTCGGGCAGAACTGGAAGAGACGCTGACCAAAATCAGCGAGCGCGAGGCCGACAAGCTCTACAAGAATGTGCGCTGGCTGGATCTGTCGGCCTCGATCACGCCCTTGATGGGGCTGCTGGGCACCGTGCAAGGGATGATCATGGCCTTCTTTTTCACGGCCCACCTGCCGCCGGGCCAGAACCGCACGCTGCAACTGGCAGAAGGGATCTATGTGGCCCTGGTGACGACTTTTGGCGGACTTACGGTGGCCATTCCGGCGGCCATCCTCTCACACCTGTTCGAGGGTCGGATCCAGAAGATCTTCGGCCAACTGGAAGAAGTGGTCGAAGACTTGCTGCCGAAGTGGGAACGCTGGGAGGAGTCCGGGACTCGGGGCGGCGGTACGCGCGGGGCGCCGTTGCCGCTGGCACGCGACGGCGCGGCGTCGGCGGCCGGGGGCCAGGCGCCTGCCGTGGCGCGGACCACCGATTCCCCTTCCTGATCGAGGAGCCTGGCGATGGCCGTGAAGATCGACAAAGGGCGCAATCGGGCCTTCGACATGACGCCCATGATCGATTGCGTGTTCCAACTCCTGATCTTCTTCCTGGTGGGCGCCCGTTTCGCCGAGGAAGAACGTGAATTGAACCTGATGCTGCCCGAGGCGACCGCGGCTCAACCGCTGGTGGGGCAACCGGCGCAGATGGCGGTGGAGATCGATGAACAGGGGCACTACTCGTTGGACGGCAAGCAACTGACGCTGGCCGAACTGCGGCGAGCCCTGCGCCAAGCCTCGGCCAACAATCCCCTGCGCCAGGCCGTAGTGCTGCGCGCCGACCGGCGGTGCGTGTGGGAATACGTGGTGGGCGCATTGAACGCCTGCCAGGAGGCCAAGATCCGCGACTATCGAGTTACCACGCAGGGCGGGGGCTGATATTCGTTCCAACCGCGGGGCTGTCCCCGAGTGTCCTATGACCGAGCGCCAGCCAGAGCGAAACCTTGTGCCGCGCGTGAGCCGGTCGCGCCGAGCGGGGCGCGGCGGGTGGCGATTGGCGCTATGCTTGTTGGCGAGCCTGGTGCTGCATGCGGGCGTGGCCGTATACATGCAGCGGCACTATCTGAGTTGCGGCCATGAGCGGCAGTTCGATCTGACGGTCGATCTGGCCACCAAGCCGGTGGTCGCGCCCGACTTCCATTGGGAGCATCAGGATCTACCGGTGGAAGAAGAGCCGCTGGGGCGGCCACTGGCCACGCACGGTCCGGAGGAGGTCTCGGCAACGGCTGCGCGTCAGGCGCAGGCCGCACTGGCCGTGTCGTCGTTGCCGCCGTCGCCCACCGAGCCGCCGCAATCGCTCGTTTCTGAGGCGGAGCCGATCGAGATGGCTCGGGTCGAGTCGCGGCCGCCGATCGCCGAGCCGATGGTGGATCAGAAAGTGGATCGCGGCGCGCATCGGGCGGAGATGCTTACGGCGTTGGCCGATCCGCCTGTGCCCACGTCCGCGGCGGCCTTGCCGGCGGCCCAGTCCGCGCCGACGATTGTGGACCGCAAGGAGAATCGGGTTGCGACGCGGCAGCCTCTTCCGGAAGAATGGGCCACATCGCAGCCGGTTGCCGCGGTCAATCCACTGGTGCGTCAGGACCTGCGGTGGTCGGTTGCGGCCCCCAGTCCGGTCCCTGCGGCTGTGCGCGGTTCGTTGTCGCGCGCGGTGCGAAGCCTGCCGGAGATGGTGCCCGAATTGCGGCCGCCCGACTCGGCGCGTGCTTTGCCTGAGGTTCCGGCGGAGGCGGAAGCTGCCGGCGGGGCGTCGCGAGCCGCGCGCGGCGTGCCCAAGCCGGCACCGACCGCGGTGCCGTGGGCCGCGATGGAACCGAGGGCAGAGATCGGCCAGCAACCCTTGACGCGGCATGCTGTGCCCAGTGACGCACCGACTAGCACGATGACGGCGTCCGTCGGGGCGGTTCGCGCGCCACGGGCCGCGAGTCTAGCCGCTCCGCGAGAACGCGAAGTGCCCACGGCCGTGGTTCGGCCCCAAGCAGAAGTGATTTCCGTCCCACCAACGGAGATCGCCGAGCATGCGGCACCGGCGGTCGTTGGCGCTGCCCGGCCCATGCCCTTGTTGGCCGAACTCCCCCCGATTCGACTGGAACCCCAGCGACTGGCGAAGCGGACCGCATCCCAGGCGATGCTGTCGACCGGTCAATCGCCCATGCTGGCCCGGCAGACCCGTTCCGAGCCGATCGTCAGCACCCTGGAGCCGGCAACTCCGTTGCCCGCGGCGCACCAGGCCGAGGCCCGCATGCTGCCTGCCGTGTCGGCGGCGCGGCAAGAGGCGTTGCCGCCGGCGCGTGCGTCGGCGGGGCCTGCGCCAACCACGGCCAGCGCCCCGGCAAAGACGCCTGTAGTCCATCCGCGCAAGGCAAGGGCCGCCGAGATTCCGTTGCGTTCCGAGCCGGCCAACTCCGGTGGGGTGGTGCGTGATCCGTCGGCAGCCCAGGTGCCGGTGTCTCTGGCCATGGCCACGGCCGTGCCGCCTGCCGAAGAAACCAAACGGATATTGACACCGAGCCGTTCGTCGGAGCCTGCGCCGGTACGGCAGGCAGAACCACAGACGGCGCGGGGCGTAGCGGGACCTTGGCCGGAGCCGGCCAACGCAGCCGTGAACGTGCCGACGCTTCCGGCACGCAAGTCGACCCTGTCCGAGGGGACCTTGCCTTCAGAGCGGACGGGCGCTGACGTGTTGGCGCGTGATCCGGCTGCCGCTCAATCGCCGGTGTTCCTGGCGATGGCGACGGCCGTTCCGCCTGCCGAAGAAGCCAAACGGATATTGACACCGAGCCGGTCATCGGAGCCTGCGCCGGTACGGCAGGCAGAGGTGTTGCCGGCACGTCCGTCGGCGGGGGCTGTGGCCGCAACCGCGAGTGTTCCGGCAGAGTTGCCGGCAGTCCAATCGCGCAGGGCAGCGGTATCGGAAACTCCGCTGCGCTCGGAGCGGGACCAACCCGGTGCGTTGGCGCGTGATCCGTCAACGGCCCGGGTGCCGGCCTTCGGGGCCACTGCCACGGCCGTGCCGCCGGTGGAAGAGTTGCGACGGGTTCTGACGCCCAGAGCCTCTGCGGAAACCCAGCCGCCACGGGAGGTGGCGTCGGGGGTGGATCTGTCGCCGACATACGCGGCGGCAGGGGTTGCGGCAGCACGCGCGCGTGCGCCGGCGGAGATGCCGGCAATCCGAGCGAGCAAGACCACTGCATCCGAACGTGCGCTGCGTTTGGAGCCGGCCAGGTCCGGCGTACTGGCGCGTGATCCTTCGGTGGCCCAGGTACCGGTGTATATGGCGACCGCGGCAACCGCACCGCCGGCAGAGGAGACGCGGCGTGTGGCCCCTGTACCTCAGCAGGCATCGAGCGCAGCCCGAACCGAGGAACGACTCGCCGTGTCGGCCCGGGCTCCCGGAGCATCTCTGGTGTCCGAGCCGCTTGGGGCGGCACGCAGCGAGGTGTCGCAACCGGCCTTGCGCCGTCTTCTGGGCGAAGCCGACCGGGAGACGCTGGCTGCGTCGCTTCCGGCGGCAAAGCCCTCGGATCGGCCGCCACGAAGCAGCACGGGCCTGGCGATCGAAGGTCGGATTCTGGAGGCTCCGGCCGAGTCTTTCCGCCAGCGCGAGCCAGGCACGCGCGCCGAGCGCGTGAAGGCCTTTGGCGGCAGCGATACGACGGAGCGGACCGTCGAGTTGGCCCTGGAGTACCTGGCTCGCTGCCAGTTTGCCGACGGGCGCTGGAGTCTGCATCGCGTGCCGGAGAGGCTCTTGGCCCTGGAAGATCCGGCCTTGGGCCAGATGCAGTCCGACACGGCCGCGACGGGACTTGCGCTGTTGGCCATGCTGGGGGCCGGCTACACGCACCGGGACGGCAAGTATCAGACTGCGGTGGAGCGCGCGCTGGGTTGGCTGGTTGCCACGCAGAAGCCGGAAGGAGATTTGTTCGCGGGCGGGACTTCGTTCGCCTGGTTCTACAGCCAAGGGATCGGAGCGATCGCCCTGTGCGAGGCCTATGGCATGACGGCCGATCCGCGCCTGCGCCGTCCGGCCTGGGGGGCCGTGGACTTCATCCTCCGCAGCCAGCATCCGGAGTTGGGCGGCTGGCGCTATTTTCCGCGCGAGGAATCGGACACTTCGGTGACCGGCTGGCAACTGATGGCCTTGAAGAGCGCGCAGATGGCCCACCTGCCGGTCCCCGACGCGGCGTTGGGCAAGATCGGCCGATGGCTGGACTCGGCGCAAGCCGGAAAGCAGGGCGGCTTGTACTGCTATAATCCGCTGGCCTTGGACACCACGCAGCAGCGCGGCGGACGTACGCCCAGCCTGGCGATGACCGCGGAAGGGCTGCTGATGCGGGTCTACCTGGGCTGGCCGGCGGATCACGCTGGACTGCGCGAGGGAGCGGAGTATCTGACGCGTCATCTGCCCGCTGTGGACAACGAGAACCCTCCGTCACGCGACGCCTACTACTGGTACTATGCCACACAGTTCATGTTTCAGATTCAAGGGGAAGCGTGGCGCGCGTGGCACAAGGCCCTCTATCCGCTGCTGGAGGACATGCAGGTCCGGACCGGACCGTGGGCCGGCAGTTGGCATCCGCTGCGGCCGACGCCAGACCGGTGGGGCGAGGCGGGGGGGCGATTGTATGTGACCGCGATGCATTTGCTGATGCTGGAGGTCTATTACCGGCACCTGCCCCTGTTTCAGTTGGCGCCGAAAGAGTCGTAGGGATCGTGCAACGCGTGGCGTGCGTGCCGCGGTGGGATGATAGATCGTACGGATCACGGCCTGCGGCTCACCGCATTTGCAGAGGCCTGGTATGCGCGGGCCTGATAGACGAAGGCTTCCAGCCGGGTGTGCAGCGCCGGGTCGTGATTGCCGTCGTAGCTGATCGACAGCAGCGGCATGGGGGCCACTGCTGCCGACATGCGCTTCATCACGGCCTCGACAATCGAGGAGGGCATGCAGGAGAAGGGCAGGACATTGATCACTCCGTGCTGGCCGGCACGGAAGGCTTCGAGCGTCTTGCCGATGGAGAGCACGGCGTCGCCCCCTTTGAGTTCGGGGTGGATGTACGCGGCGGCCGGTTGCAGCAGGCTTTCTGTGGACGGTTCCTCCAGCGGCCCCAGCAGCGCCTGGAAAGGAGCGGCGAAACTCGCGTGCCGGCGGCGCTGGATGCGGTCTTTGAAGTAACTGGTCCACCAGTCTTTTAACCGGCCAGTGCGGCGCGCGTCATTCATGCGGACCCAGTTGGTGTAGTAGTGCCACTCGGGATAGCTGGCCAGTTGGGCCTCGGCCCCCAGTCGTTCTAAGTGCCGCAACAGGTGTTGGTTGGCCAGGCTATGGTGCCGCACATAGATCTCGCCCAGCACGGCGATACGTGGGCGAGGGCGGCTGCGGTCTACGGCGATCGCGGCGAAGTCGCGCGCCGCGCGAGCCATCACGGCCACGATCTGCCGCTGCGAGGGGCGCAGAGCGATCAGCCGCCGCAGACCGCGGCACCACTTGTGGTACACGCGATCGGTCGTCCCGGCCGCGCATTCATAGGGGCGAATCGCCAGCCGGACCTTGGCCAGGACATCGAACGATGCCAGGCCGTTCCAGGCCATGCTCACCACGCGGCCGGGAAAGGCCTCCCAATCCTCGTACAGCCGCTTGTCATGAGCTGGGGCGATGACCGGCACCTCCGGCAGTCCCAGGTCTTCGAGGATCAACTGATGCAGGCAGTGGTACTGTCCAAAACGGCACGGGCCGGAGCCGCTGGGCATCAGGAAGGCCGAGTGCCGCGGATCGAAGCCGGGCCGCTGGGTGGTGCGGATCATGTCGCCGGCCGTGATGATGCAAGGCAAACACTCCTTGCCGCTGGTCCAGCGACGGCCCGCGGCGACGCTTTCCCCGTCGCCGGGCGGAATGACCTGCGCGTCCTGGCCGTAGGCCCGAAAGGCGGCCGCCAGGCCGTAGGCGATGTCGCTCATCCAAGGGACGTACAGGGTGCGCGGCTGGCCGTTGCTTTTTGCCTTGGACTTGTCCGGGGAAGACCGGCCGTCAGGCAACAGCGGCAGGGCGCGGGGCGGCGCAGCAGGTGGGGCCGCTGCCGCGAGACTCTCCAGAAAGGCCTCCAGACGCGTCATCAAACCGGCGTCGGCCGAATGCTCGTCGATCTCCAGCACCAGTGCAGGCTTGTCGGCTCGCGCCGCTGGCCTCGCGGTTGGTTCGCGCGCTGCGCTTGTCGTCTCCCGCGAGCGCATGCGGCGGCGGAAATAGTCGATGATAAACGAGTCGGGCCCACAACTGAAGCTGCTCAAGTAGATGGCGTGCAAACGCGGATCGTCGCGGATTCGCTCTGCCGCACGGAGAAATCGCTGGCCGTTCTTCCAGTACATGCGCTGAAAGAGATCGTCGTCCGGCGCGGAGGCGGGAGGGTCCAGAAAATCCAAGGGAATGGGCAGCACCCCCAGACCGCGAAGCTTGTCGGCCAGATGCAGGTAGGCCTCAGGATCGCAGGCGCTGTAGGAGCGGCCTACCAGGACTACGTGCCGCCGGGCCGGCGGCAATTGTCGCATGAGCTGTTGGCCGCGCTGCCGGCAGGCGTCGGCGAATTCGCCCTGGGCGCGCCAGGCCTGGTTTACGGCCTGAGCCATCTGGCGCCGCGAGAAGCCGAATTGGCGTGCGAAATCGTCCAGGGAAGCCAGCAAGGCGGCGGGGCCTTCGTGCAGGCGGACCAGGGGGGCCAACAGACGCGTGTCCTGCCCGGCCTGTTCCAAGGCGGCTTTCAAAGCGCAGGGCAGGCCGGCCACATAGGGGCAGCATTGGTTTTCCACGGGATCGCCGGACTCGCGGCCGAGGCTGGCCACGCCGGGCGTCCAAAGCCACTGGGCCCCGTGCTCGATCAGCCACAGGGCGTGGCCGTAGGCGATCTTCACGGGGAAACAACTGTGGGCGATGCTCGCCCCGACCCCGGCCCGAATCACGGCGCGCGTGGTGGCCGGGCTGACCAGCACGCGGAAGCCCAAGCAACGAAGCAAGGTGGCCCACAACGGGAGCAGTTCGTGATTGGCCAGGGCGCGGGGGATGCCGATGCACGGGCCGTCGCCCGACGCGTGGGCCGGCGGTTGGTCCAGGCCGGCATGGTGCAGCAGCATCGCGTTGCGCTGGGCAAACAGATCCGGGATCGGCGTTGGGACGGTGGCTGGGGCGTGCCTTTCCCAGCGGTCGCAGCGCGCCCCGTAGTACAGCGGATCGCGTCCGGCCAGGCGGACCTCGCTCACTTCGCAGGCATTGTCGCAGGCTTGGCAGGCGAAGCGGCGCGTCTGATATTCGGCATCGGCCAAGGCGAAGCCGCCGAAGCGACTGGGGATCGCGGCGGCCGTTTGCTGGCGCTGCACGAGGATCGCCGCGCCGATGGCTCCGGTCACCTCGTGGTGCGGGGGAACGCGGACCTCGCACCCTGTGACCTGCTGGAAGGCGGCCAACACCGCCTGATTGAAGGCGGTGCCGCCCTGAAAGAAGATCCGACGGCCGACCCGGCGGTGGCCTACCACGCGGTTGAGATAGTTGTGCACGATCGAATAGCACAGCCCGGCAATCAGGTCCTCGCGTGCCGCGCCCTGTTGTTGGAAGCTGACCAGATCGGACTCCATGAAGACCGTGCAGCGGTCGCCCAGACGCAGGGGATGGCGGCTCTGCAGGGCCAGGTCGGCGAACTGGCGGTCGATGGGCACGCCCAGGCGTTCGGCCTGTTCCTCCAAGAAGCTGCCGGTCCCTGCGGCGCAGGCGTGATTCATCTCGAAATCGACGACCGTGCCCTGATCCAGACTGACGTACTTGCTGTCCTGGCCGCCGATCTCGAAGATGGTGTCAACCTGGGGGTCGATGGCCGTAGCGGCCGTGGCCTGGGCGGTGATTTCGTTGACCACCAGGTCCGCGCCGATGAAGTCGCCGGTCAGGTAGCGGCCTGATCCGGTGGTTGCTGCGCCGCGGATCCGCACGCGGTCGCCCAATTGTTGGTGGATCGAACGCAGGGCATCACGCACGGCATCGAGAGGACGGCCGGCGGTCATCAGATAGACCTTGGCCAGCAACCGCTGCTGGTCGTCGATGACGGCGATCTTGGTACTGATCGAGCCGACGTCCAGTCCCAGGTAGGCATCGAGCGGCTGTTGATCCGCCGGCGGCGAGGGCTGCGATGCGGGGGTGGCCGGAAGCTGCTCGTTTCCTGGCGGCCGCAGGGGCGCCCAACCGGCAGAGCGCGAAGCCGGATGGTCAAGCCGCTCGGCCAGGCCTTCGATCGCCAAGCGTCCCTGCGCGGGACGCGCGTAGCCCTGGTCGCCGCGCAGCCGCTCCTGGAGGGCCAGGAGGATGGCTCCCAACGCGCCGCTGTAGGCATGTTCGGCAGGAACGATCAGTTCACCGGGCGCTAATTCGAAGGCCTGTTCCAAGGCACGGACCACCCCCGCGTTGGAGGCCACGCCGCCACAGAAGGCGAGGGGGCGAAGCGCGGCGCGGCCTTGCGCCAGGTTGCTGCGGAGATTGCGTGCCAGCCCCAGGCACAGCCCTGCCAGGATGTCGGCCACCGGCGTGGCACGTTGCTGCAAGTGGATCATGTCGCTTTTGGCGAACACGCTGCAACGGCCGGCGATCGAGGGGGGCGTGGCGCTCTGCAGGGCCAGGCGTGCGAATTCCTCCTCGATGCGGATTCCCAGGCGCGCGGCCTGCTGGTCCAGAAAGCTGCCGGTACCTGCAGCGCACTGGCTGTTCATGGCAAAATCCACCAGCAGGCGGCCTTCATCGCCCGGATCTGCCAGGGTGAGGATCTTGCTGTCCTGGCCGCCGATTTCGATCAGCGTGCGCGCCTGGGGGCACAAGTGGCGGATGGCCGCGGCTTGCGCAAGGACTTCGTTCAATTGCGGGGCGGCCAGCGATTCGCAGACGACCACGGCGGCGGAGCCGCTGCCGGCGATCACCTCCCAGGAAGCCTGGGGCCAACGCGCGGCCACTTCGCGAAACACTTCCCAGGCGGTGGTCAGGGGGCTGCCGTGAGTACGGCGATACACGCGATCCAAGACATGCATCCGGACGTCGGTCACCACCAGCTTGAGAGCCACCGACCCGATGTCGAAGCCCAGGCGGAGAGGCGTTGGGTGGGTGGAAACCGGCATACACGATCCAGGGGACGAAAAGGGGAAAGACAAGGGCGGACCCAGCGAACGATCAGGGATCGGCGCACCGCATTCCTGATTGTAATCAGAACGTCAATCCACGGACGAAACAGCCAGAGAGGGGCGGCCAGTCGAGTGAGGACTGTCGTCGCTCTGGGGCGATTGTTGATGCTCGTGCAAGTACACACGCTGGAGGTCAACGAGTTGACCTGCCTGGAATTCGGCGAATAGATAGCCCGGCTGACCATCGCCGGTCGGGCTCAACTGGCCGACGGCAGGTGCGGAGAGGAACAGTGGATCGCACCGATCGGGCTGGAGCATGTTGGCCGGGAGGGCCTGCAGGGGCAGGCAGTGGAGGCAACCGCGGCGGCGATCGAGGCGCACGGCGCCGGCACGGTGCACGTGCGCTGAGAAGAGAGCTACCGGCCCTGGGGCCTGAGCCAAGGCGTGCAGGACAACGCCGGAATTGCGGAGACAGCCGCCGGCCGTGAAACCGGCGCAGCGCAGTCGACGTTCCAAACGCAGTTGGGCACGGTCGCGCGGCGAATGGGAAAACGACAACGCCTGGTCGTCGTATGGGCCGTCGCCGGGATGCAGAATCGGCGCGTGGGAGAAGACGGCGGTGGGTTGCGGATCCTGCAAGAGGCCGGAGAGCCAGGCGGCCTGCTCGTCTTTGAGTCCCTCGGCATCGGGCAATCGCCATAGGTTCCAGGGCGAGGCGGCCAGGCTGCCTAAGCGGTTGCGATCCAAGGTTCGCCAGCGCGCCAGGGCATCGCAACCGGTGGAGAGGAAGATCATTCGCAGACCGCCCAGATTGCACACGAAATCATGGCCCGGGGATATGTGTTGGAGGTAGGGCAGCAAGGCGGGACGGGATTGTTCGTCGTACACACGCAGTGCGTCCAGATCGGAAGGGCGGAGCCAGCCACGTCCCCAGCGTCCGGTGGCACGTAGCAGTTCGCGCCCTTCGGCTGCAGAGAGCCCCACGGCTTGCAGCCCATACAGGCGGGGACGCCAACCGTAGGCGCGGTGTTCGTGATTGCCGGGGAGGGTGATCGTGGGCGCTTCCAAGGGTTCCAGGGCTTGCAGCAGCCGGTCGATGTTCGTCGTTCGAGGTCGGCCCATCTCCGCGCGGGCTGGATCGAAGACGTACTCGACCAGGTCGCCGCCGAGTACCACCAGGTCCAGGTTGCCCTGCCGCCACTGTTCGTTGGCCTCTGCTACGAATTGGCGCCAGAGTCGCGTGGGATGGAGCATCCGCCGGGCGAGGTGGGGGAGGGTGCCCTGGGCGTCGGCGTGCAATCGATCCCAGAATCCGGCCAGGTGCAGGTCGGCGGCGAAGGCCAAACGCAGGCGGCGGCTTGGGCCGCAGACGGCTACTGCGCGAGTCCTGACGATCTGGCCGTTGTATGTCAGGTGCTGCAGCTCGGGCGGGGAAGGGGCCGGAGATCGCAACGGGCCGAGGGGGTGGAGCCAGATCTCGACCAGTTCGCTCCGATCGACGGGCAGCAACTCGGCCAGCGGTTGAGCCTGTGGTGGCAATTGTCCGCGGCGCAGAGGACCGACGCGCAGCACCTTCAGTGGCGTTTGGCGACCACTGCGTTGCGCCTCCAAGCACCAGCGGCCGGTTTCCAGGGCGGAATGGATCTCGCCGTCCGAGCCGCAGACCGCGATGACCGGCAACTCCGCGTCGGCGGCCGAGAGCATGGCCGGCGAACCGGGGGCGGGCCAAAGCACCGAGGGCAAGGGTAATTGCATGCCGGGCAACCGGAAATGTCGCTACCGCCAGGGATCACCGCGCGACCGTTCCGTGATGGGCGCGAGGGTCCTTGGCAAAGGAGGATTCAGCCGTCGTCGCGTCTTTAGCGCCGGTCCCAAAACCTGTCGGCAACTCAGTCCTGCTGGGCCGCCCGGCCTAGCTGGGGCGGTTATGGGATAGGTCCTCAGTCTAGTCACGATTAGCGAGCGACTCCACCTGCTGGGGCGAAAGGATATCCCGATTCGGCGCAATTGGCCCGAACGGGTAGTTGGCTATAGGGCGAATCGTCGCTGGCGCCCACCTGGACGTGGGTTATACTCAGAATGTGCCCCAGAACGTGCCGCCACGGAAGCTGCCATGCGTCTGCATAAGTTGATCCTATTACCCCAACGATTCCTGCGGATTGCCTGGAAGGTGCATCCGTGGGGGGTGACGCTGCTGCTCGCGTTGGGCCTGGGCGTCCTGTTTCGCGCGCCGCTGTTGCAGGCGGCAGGCGGTATGCTGATGGTTCAGGAAGGCCCAGGCACGGCGCTCACGCTGTGTCTGCGCACGGGAGACGGATTCTCGCCGGACGGCGATATCGACTTCGCACGGATTCGGGAGGTGATGCGGCAGGCAGGGCTCTCGCGCGTGATCTTGCTCGAGCCGCGGCCCAGGCGTTTGGTGCGCGACGGTCTGCAACCGACCTTTGCCCAGCTTGCGCGGCAAGAATTGCAGCGCCAAGGGATCGCCGCCGGGCAGGTTTCCACCGTGCTTGTCGGCAGCAGAACCTTCTGGGAGGATGCGCGGGCCATGGGGCTCTGGTTGGAGGAACATCCTGGGGAGGAACTGGTGCTGCTGTGCGAACCGTTCAAGACGGCTGCGCATCGCTGGATTCTGGATCAGACCTTGCTTCCCGCGGATGCGAGGCGAGTCCACGTGCGGAGCCTTCCCAGCCGCCAATTTGACGTGGCGTATTGGTGGCGAAGCCGCCTGGGGGTGAAGACCTTCATGTTCTCGGCGCTGGGGGTTCTCTATGGCCGCTTGCACGGCGAGGATTACCAACGTCCCGAGACCTGGGATCCGGATGCGTATGAAGCTCGGTTGAAAGCGAGTCTTCCAGATGCCAGGGAAGCCAGGGAGCCTTGTTCGTGAATCTCCAATCACGCTGCGCGCACGAGGCGGATGAAGGCGCCCGGAAGGACCGGGCGGGGCGCTGCCGGAGAACCGTCTCGATCGCCGTGCTGCTGGCGGTGGGGGTGTTGTTTGGCGTGCAGTGGGTCGGGCTGTCAGGATGCGGAACGTGGTTGGACGTCGGACAGACGCCGACGGAGTGCGAATTCGTTCTGGTTCTGGGAGGGGATCCCAACGGGCGTTCGTACGCCGCTGCCGCTCTGGTCCGCGCAGGGCTGGCGGAGCGAGTGCTGCTTTCGCGAGTGGCTTTGGAGCTGGGAACCTGCGGAAACGGATTACCGGAGCATGAGGTGAGTCGTCGAGTGCTATTGAGTCGCGGGGTGCCGGAGTCGAACGTCCGTGTTCTGGGCCCGGAGGTCTCTACGACGCGCGATGAGGCCCTGGCCCTGGCCGAGTTTCTGGAGGACCATCCGGCGGCGCGAGTGGCGGTGGTTACGAACGATTTCCATACGCGTCGCGCCCAGTGGATCTTTCGCAGAATCCTGGGGTGTCGTGCGGAGAACCTGCAATTCGTCTCCGCGCCGAACGACGACTTCGTACTCCAACGCTGGTGGCAGACCCAAACCGGATTCGAGACCGTGGTGGGCGAGAACCTGAAGTTGCTGTTCTATGTGGTCCGCTACGATCGACGGGCCATGCCAATCATCGCGGGCCTGGCGGTCCTGGTTGTGGCTTGGGGCCGCGCGCGGTGGCGACGGACGAGGCTGCATCCGGGTCGGCAGACGCACCAGGGGCGAGAGGGGCCGTGCGAGAAGGCTCGGCGAGGGGCGGCGAGGTGATGGCGACAAAGTCGCTCTGTGGATATCACTGCAGTGGGGGAAGTGCCGCCTGAGGCGGATAACGGCTCTGGTCTGTTTCGATACCCTTCGACGGCAGACTGCCCGATTCCAGCAGAACTCGCTGTGGCAGGGAGCGTTCAGCCTATTCTGGCTGGATTCTTTGGCTTTTCTGACGTCCAAGAGGGTAATTGTCTCGCTCAATAGGGCAATTCTCTCTCGGCCCCCACCGTGGGGCGATTTACATGGGCGTGCGGGCGGTTACTATCGCAAAGATAACACCGCAAAGGGGTTTTCTGAGCAGTCTTCCGGGAGTCTGTCCGCTCATGCAATCCAGTGACGAGAATCAATGCTCCGAGTGCGGGGCAAACGGCCCGGAGGTGCGGTGCGCCACGGTGGTTGTGCAACAGTGGGATGGCGAGTTCGTCCTGGACTTCGTGGACCTGACGCCCATGCCGCGCGTTGTCGCGCGGCTGGTCATGCTGGCCGACGTCTGCACGCAATTCGTGGAGTCTCTGCGTACAGCGATGACGGAATACCGGCAGCGGCACGGGGGTTCCGAGGTTGGCTCGAGTGAGAATGGTTGCTGCGAGCGTAGTGAGGGCGGGGCGGTCCGACTGCTGGCCACATTGCGCGAGCTCAATCACGAATCGGTGGGGCTTGCTCCTCTCTATCGTGAGATGACTGTTCCGGAACACCTTCTGGGCGGGATCTACACGAATCACGCCCGGATTCGTTTCACGCAGGAGGTGTTCTCACTAGAGTTCCTTGCGAGTTTCTTGCCGCGCGCGGTGGTCGCCTGCCGGTTGTCCGTGCTGGCGCAACATCTTCCGGCGATGTTGGCATCGCTGGAAAGCGAGTCGCGGAGATATCGGCACGGCGAGGCCAATCCCAGCACGGGTTGGGAAGAGGAGGGGAGTGACTTCAACGAGCCGTTGGCTGAAAGTGAGGGGAGTCAGGAATCCACGATCCCTTCCATTCCCGAGGTGCGCTGGCCTGTGGAGCGGGACTGCGTCTGGGAATTGCAGGTGCGGCAGTTTGTGCGTCAAGTGGCCAGACGTTTGGCAGACAATCAGTGCCGGCTAGGCCAACCCTTGGGCAGGACGTGCCGCATGGCGCGCCTCAGCGGCGGGCGATTCGTCTACGGCTATTTTCAACTGGGTGAAGACGGTCTGCTCGTGGCCTATCGCACCACGGATTTCGATCTGGCCGACGTCTATGAAGGTGAGTCGCTGACGCCACCGTTTCTGACTCAGGGGTTGGATGAATGCCCGGCCGAGTGGCTCACGAGTCTGATCGTGGGCAACCTCCTGGAGTTTCCGGCCGAAGCGCTGTCCGCAGAACTGACGGAGGCCTTGGCGGACCGCCTGCTGACCAGCGATCGGTGATCGTAAGCGCCGGTCCCAGAACCTGTTGGCAGATCGCTCCCACTGGGCCACCCGAGGTGGCTGTGGCAGTTCTGGGATCGGTTCTAAGTGAAGAAGTCGTCCGAGCGTCGTGCGACGCCGGAAGACACTCGGCCGCACGCTTCTGTCTCACATGAGCACCGAGAACACCGGCAGACGCCTGCTGTTGGTCTATCGGTGCCCGCAGAGATCCGTGCAGCTCTCCCGGGTCTCGTGGCTTCCGACCCTGTGAAACGCTGATGGGCGGTTCGGGGCCCAGTTGATTGTAGCACGCGCCGACACGCATGCACTTGGGGGCATGGGGGTGTTGGTGGGTTGGGTAAGCTAGGGGTGTTGTGTCGCGGTCTGGTTGGCGTTTTCTCTCGCTAATTTCACTAGGTTCCTAAAGATCTGCCGCACCGATACCGATTTTGGGAACCAACCACCGATAGCTATTCGGATGGGATGTTGTATAGGGGGGCGGTTTGGTTCAGGAGCCGACCGCCATGATAAGCTGCGTACGACCGACATACGGTTCCCATCGTGTGTTGGGCCTCGTCCATTGCCTTGGTCTGTCCCTTGTCCTGTCTGTCATCGTTGGCGACGACTGGGCATGGGCGCAGGTTTCCAGCGAAGTGCGGCTGGTGCCTCGCCGCGTTCCGACCGCGGGTGGCAACTCGGCCTGGGTGGCCCAACGGAACACACTTGCCGCACCCAACGCATCGATGCCGCAGGCCTCGACGGCGAGTGGCACGATGGCTGAAGGCGGCGCCGTGCTGGGGGGCTTCGGACCAGAGGGTTTCGAGGGCGAGGTCTCTTCGGCGGCCTGTGAAGAGGGTTCGTGCGCGCCGGACGGTGCGCGCCGCTTCTGCCCTTGGGAAGGGCGCTTCGAGGCGCTACTCTGGTGGACCAAAGGGGACAGCATTTTTCCGCTGGTCACCACCGGGGCCCTGCCGAGTGAAGTGCTCTTCGGCGGCGGGTCGCTGAACACGGAAATGCGTGCCGGTCCGCGGATCACGTTGGACTATTGGCTGGGGCCCTGCGGGTGCGCGGCGATTGAAGGCAGCTACTTTCATCAGGGCGGGACCACGGACTATTACGTCGACAGTTCAACGTACCCGGTGCTGGCGCGGCCCTACCTCGATGCGGACAACAGTCTGCAGGCCGATTCTCTGCCGATAGCCGATCCGGGCATGAACCTGGTGGGGTCGATCCAGGTCGAATATGAGCAGGAATTCCAGGGAGCCGAACTCTTGTTGCGGCGGAGCTTGTCCCGCGGTTGTTGCCAGCGCTGGGACTTGCTGGCCGGATATCGGTTTGTGCAACTCGACGAAGAACTGCGGATCGGCCACCAGGCCCAGTTCACCGGCCCCTGGGGAATCTACCAGACGGGCGATTCGTTCAGCGGCTCCGACCGTTTCAGCACGGGAAACACGTTTCACGGGCTGGAAATGGGAGTTGTGTACGGGAAACAGTCGGGACCCTGGTCGTGCGAGCTGCTGGCGAAATTGGGGTTGGGCGGCACGAGATCCCGCTTGACGATTGCCGGAGAGGGGACGAAGACAGTCACAGGGGTGGAGCAGCCCGTGCCCGGGGGGTTGTTGGCACAACAGACGAATGCGGGACACTACGAGCGCGACACGTTTGCGGTGATGCCGGAGTTGGGGCTGACCTTAGGCTATCAGCTTTCGCCGCGTCTGAAGGCCACGGTGGGTTACAGCTTCCTGTACTGGAGCCGCGTGGTGCGGCCGGCAGAGCAGGCGGATCAGCGGCTTTCCCAGCTTCCGGACGAAACGCCGACGGGCGCCCTGTTGCCTGCGGCGTCCTTCGTGTTCAGCGATTTCTGGGCGCAGGGGGTCAACGTGGGATTCGAGTACGTCTTCTGATTCTGCACGTGGCGGAGAGTCGCGATCAGAGACTGTGCCAGTCGCCCTCGGTGGTCAGCACATAGTCGAGGGAGGCGGCGGTGGTGAGCGTGTCCAGGCCGCCGGAATCGGAAATCCCCACGATCTTCCCGAAGCCGGAGGCCTCGTTCGTGTAGAAGAAGGCCGAGGCTTGGGCCGACGCTTTCTTGTTGTTGAGCAGGTCGTCGACTTGGGAGTCGTACAAGGTGGCCGAACTGCTGCTGTTGCCGACGATGGAGATCTGCTCCATGCAGCAAACCTGAATGGAGTAGGCGGCGGCCACCAGCGTGGCCGACTTTGCGGTCAGCGCGGCCTGCGATTCACCCGTGGCCGTGATCGTCACGGAATCCTCGCCCAGACCTCCGATGACGACGATCTTCGTCACATTGGCCGCCGCATACTGGTAGTCCTCGCCATTGATCGTCACGGTGTGGGTCGCGCTGCCAGCCACGATATGCACATTGTTGGTGTCGCTGGTGAGCTGGATGGTCACGACCGAATCGCTCTGGGCGATCTGCGGCTCGTCCAGGGCCGGGGTCGGATCGGTTCTGCCGGCCGCCGTCTCCGCGCTGACGATGGCCTGGTGAAGCAGTGTTTGCTGGACCCCAGTAGACTGCGAAGAGCTCACCAGGAACCGCAACAGGGCGTACTGCGGGCGGATTCCCCATTCGCGGAAATTGACGGTCTGGTGGGCGCCATCGCCGGTCAAGGACACGGTGGCCTGATTCGCGCCGCCGTCCAGGAAGGCGGCCGGCTGTTGTTCGGCGACAGTATATTGGCCTGACGTCAGGTCAGTAAACTCGTACCAGCCGTCGGCGTCCGTCCAGGCAACCTGCTGTGCGTTGGTCGAGACGTTGGTGAGGGTGATTTTCACCAAGGCGATGCCTTCACCGGAGCTGGGACTGCCACTGCCATTGGCATCGCGATAGACGAATCCCGAAATCCGTCCCAGCGCGTGGACCGTGATCGTCACGGTGCCGGTGGCCGTCTGGGGGGCGCCCGTGCCGCTGTTTCCCTGGTCGTTGACGGTGATCGTCAGGGTGTCGGAGCCCGCGTAGTCGGCGGCGCTGAGATAGCGGAGGCCCGCGGAGTCGGCCAGGGTGGCGTTGATTTGGGCCCGGGTGCCGGTGATCACGACGTAGCTGGTGCCATTGTTGGCGAGATTTGTAGAGGATACGCCGCCGGTCACGTTGCTGGACATGGTCAAGATGCCGTGCTGCACCGCGAGGGTCACCTGGATCGAGGCATCGCCGGCGTCCACGTCGGTGATCGAGATTCCGGTTAGGGACAGCGCGGTTCCCGTGTAAGTGACCTGGGACGCAGCCGCGGTCACCTGTGGGGCGTCATTCACGGACGTGACGGTCAGTGTGAGGATTTGGGTGGTGGACTGATTCCCGCCGCTTCCGCTGGCCCCCTGGTCGTCAGCGAGGATCGTGAGCGTGTCCGAACCGGAGTAGTTGGCCGCGGGCAGATAGACCAGGCCTTGGGCCTCGGCCAAGGTGGCATTGATCTGGGCAAGGGTGGCGGTGATCGTCACGGAACTGGTGCCGTTGCCGCTGAGGTTCGCGGAGGGCACTCCGTCGGGCACGTCGCTGGCCACGGTCAGCGTGCCGTGCAGGACGGAAAGCGTCACCTGGATCGCCGCCTCGCCGGCGTCGACGTCGGCGATCGAGATGCCGGTGATCGCCAGGCCGGTGTCCTCGGGGGTGGTCGCGGTGCTGCCGACACTGACGGTCGGCGCTACGTTGAGGTGGGCTACGTTGATGCCGGCCGTTTCCGTGTCGGTCAGGCTGCCGCCGCTACCGGTGGCAGACTGATCGGCCACCGTGACCGTCAGCGTATCGGAACCGGTGTAGTCTGTCGCCGGCAGATACAGCAATCCCTGGGAATTGGCCAAGGTGGCATTGATCTGGGCGAGGGTGGCGGTGATCGTCACGGAGCTGGTGCCGTTGCCGCTGAGGCTCGCGGAGGTGACGCCGTCGGTGACGCTGCTGGCCACGGTGAGCGTGCCGTGCAGGACGGAAAGCGTCACTTGGATCGAGGCATCGCCGGCATCGACGTCGGCGATCGAGATTCCGGTGATGGCCAGGCTCGTGTCTTCCACTGCGGAGAAAGATGCGGGCACGGTAAGCACGGGGCCATCGTTCAGGCTCGTCACGGTGATCGACCGCGAGGCGACATCGCTGGTCAGGCCACCGTCGCTGACGGTGACGCTCACCGTCCGGACAAAGGTGTTTGGGTTCTCGGAGAGATTCCGGTAGGTGACGGACTGCAGTGCGGCCAGATAGCTGGCCAGGGAGGCGCTGCCGGTGAGGGTCAGTGTTCCGGTGTCTGCGTTCCAGTTGCCCTGGATGCCATCCTGATCGGTGAAGCCAAGTTGATCCTGGCCCGCCTGGTAACCGGCCGTGATGGCCACCGTGGCCCCGCTGAGGGTGGCGCTGTCGGCATCGGTCAGTTGCAGGCCGGGATCGACCGCAGTGGCCGCGGCGTTCTCGTTGTAAGCGAGCGTGTCAGCGGTGGTGGTGACGACCGGGGCGGCCGGGTCGTCGTCGTTGGTGATCGTGCCGGTCGCCTGGCTGGAGGTTGCCGCTGCCCCGGCGACGTTGAACACGGTGAGCAAGAACGTCTCCTCCGGCTCCGCAATGGCATCGCCGAGCACAGGCACGCTCACGGTCTTGCTGGTTTCACCCGGCAGGAAGGTGATGCTGCCTGCGCACGCCATATAGTCGCTGCCGGCCAGCGCGGTGCCATCCGCGGTGGCGTAGTTCAAGGTAATGAGCTTGGTCGCCGCTTTGGAGAGAGTCAGCGTGAAACCGATCGTGGTCGAACCGTCCGTTTCGGCGATGGAGGTGCCTTGGACGGTGAGGGTGGGCAAGGCATCGACACGAAACGCCAACGGCTCGGAAACTGATTGGGCGCCACTGGCATCGGTGACGCGGACGCGGACTTGGTACACACCTTCGGTTGCGAACGTCGTGGTGCAAGTCGCAGTGGTCCCGGTGGAGACCTCATACGTCCCGTCGCCGTTGAGATCCCACTCGTAAACGAGGACCGTACCATCGCGATCGACGGTGCCGGCGGCGTCCAGTTCCACGTGCTGGCCTACGGTGACTTGCGAGTTCGCCACGCAGAGGGAGACCTGCGGGGCCTGGTTGTCGCCGGTGGCGACGGTCACGGTGAACTCGCGGTCCAGGCGATTGCCAGCCGTATCGTAGACGCACAAAACATAGGTGTTCGTCGTGCCGGAGGTGTAATAGGAGGTCTGGATGACGCTGGACACGGTCGTTCCCGCCAGGGCCAGTTCGGCCACGACTTGTGTCTGGCAGTCTCCGGTGTTATCGGTCTTCTTGAGGAGGAGGACCGCGGCGGCCAGTTGGTGGGAGTCGCTTGCGGTGAAGGAAAACGACAGTTGCCCATCGACGGGAACTGCCGTTTCCGACAGGGAGACGCTGGCGGTGGGCGTGACGTCGTCGGTGTAAGTCGTCTCGGAGTGGAAATAGCGGCTCACGCTGAGGGTCAGGGCCTCCGCGTACGACAGTCGCAGGTCGTCGTCCGGGTAGCGTACCGGATCGATCCAGCCGCGCAGTCCGCGGAGACCATTGCCCATCAGATCGCCGCTGTAGTTCTCATCGTTGCGGAAATCGTGGGACAGTCCCAGGGCGTGGCCTAATTCATGCAGAAGGATGCCGTAGTTGGCGGCGCTGACGCTGCTGAGGGTCGTGCCTTCGTAGGAGGCCGCGGTGACACCCGCCTTCATGGGGACATCGCCCAATTCCGTCACCAGCACGCCGTCGTAGCTGGCGTCGTTGAAGAGGTAATCGCTGGTCATCAGGGCATGGTAGGAGACGATTCCTACGCCGGCATCGCTCCCAGAGCCGGTGGAGGCGCCCAATCCGACTTGTCCCTGCAGCGAACCGTCCGCGTTCATCACCAGGCCGTCGTAGACCAGCAGCCAGACTTGTCCTTCCGCCCCAATGGACAAGCCGGCCTCGCTGGCGGCGGCCTGGAGCGTGGTCCAGGGGGCGGGGTTGTAGTACGAGGCGGCCTCATCCAGATACACGACATGGACTACCGGGGTGACGCCGTCGGACGTGGTTTCAAGGGCGAAGGTCAGGCTGCCCAGTCCGTAGCGATCCATCTGCTCGGCGAACCACGCCTGGGCCTGAATCGCAGCATACTGGATCCCGGCGGTCGCATGCGGATCGGCCCCGCGATCGGCGGCGACCAGATAGGCGAGCCGCACGACATAGTTGGGCAGATCGTCGTCTTCGATCGTAACCGTCCCCGTTGCCCGGGCGATGCTCGCTTCGGCGGCGTTGGTGAGATTCACCAGGAAGACCTCATCGTCTTCGCCCAGGGTGTCGGCGAACACCACCACGCGGATCGTTTGGGTGGTCTCGCCGGGCGCAAAGGTGATGCTGCCGCTGACCGCCTCGTAGTCGCTGCCTGCAAGGGCGGTGCCGTTCTCTGTGGCGTAGTTCACGGTGATGGTCTTTTCGCTCGCGGCGCTGAGGGTCACCGTGAAGGTGATTTCGCCGTTGTTGGCGTCGCCTTCGACCAGGCTGAGGTCGTTGATGGACAAGGAAGGGGGCAGATCGTCATCGAGGATCGTGGCCTGTGCCTGACCATCGCCGAGCGTGGCGTGGCTTGGATTGGAGAGGATCAGCAGGAAGGTCTCGTCATGCTCGTCTACGGTGTCACCCAGCACCGATACGGCGACCGTTTTCGCGGTCTCGCCGGGTGCAAAGGCCAACTCTCCGGAAGCCGACAAGTAGTCGCGGTTGACCAGCGCTGTCCCATCCGCGGTTGTGAAGGAAACGGTGACCGTGGTGCCCGTGGCGGCAGACAAGCGTACGGTAAACGTGGCCGTGGCCGCTCCGTCTGATCCTTCGGCAACGACGATATCGTCGACGAACAACGACGGAGCGCCATCCTGGTCGACGATCGTTGCGGTGGCCGACGCCTTCGCCAGGGTGGCATTCGTGGCGGCAGACAGTTCCAGGGAGAAGGCCTCGGTCAACTCGTAGAGCGTGTCGCCCAAGACGGCTACGCTCACGGTCTTGCTGGTTTCGCCGGCCAGGAAGGTCAGGTCCCCGCTGATGGCCTCGTAATCCGCTCCAGACAACGCCGTGCCGTCGGCCGTGGCGTAGTGTACGGTGACGATCTCGGGACTGGCGGTGGATAAGGAAATGGTGAAATTGGCGGTGGCGGTGCCGGTATCCGTTTCGGTCACCGTGACGTTCTCCACCGACAGCGAGGGGGTGCGGGTTACGGTAATCGTGCCGGCGACGAGTTCCACGTTTTCGATCGCCACGTTGTCGCCATCGTACATTTCCAGACTGGTAAAACTCAGGGTGAACGTTCCCTCGGTATCGGCGGCGACCGTGTAGGTCACCCGAAACAGGCCCGCCCCGTCGGTGATCAACTTCTCGGCATGCGGCGTGGACAAGTAGTCGCTGACGTTGAGCGTCGTAGCGGTGGAACTGTAGGTGGACGGTGTCTGTCCGGGGAAGACCGGGTTGCTGGCCTGGGCCACGCCGGTGAGCGAGATTCCGCTGCCGCCACTGATGACAATCGTGCCCCCATAGGCGGAGAGCCAGTCCTCGACACCGTCGGCGACATCCATGATGATGTCAATGTACTGTGAAGCCGCCTCCTGCGGCTTGCTTTGCACGGCCGCGCTGCCGATGGTCACGGTGAGATCGGTGGCCAGCAGGGTCCGGTCTTCCAGTCGCTCGAAGCGGCAGCGCCGGGACTGCATGTCGCGACGGGGCGTCGGTCCCTTTCGTCGCGGCCCTGCGTGGCGCGGGGCAGCGTCAGAAGGGCGGGAGAAGAAGAGGTGATGGTACGGCATTGCGGTACACCTCGGGCCGGCGCGGGTAGAGTCCCAGAGCGCTGTCGTGGCCGATACGGGGCGGGCGGACAGGATACTACGCGGTATACTACTGGCTGGGAAAGGCAAACGCTGAGTATGCTTTGGAACTACGAAAACCGCAAACAATTGTCACGGAATTTTCTGTCACGAGAGGGGGGCGGAAGGGGACTGCGGCCTGAAGGGACAGGACACTTCGACGATGCGCCCCCTCGTCAGGCGAGGGGGTGCAGTCATGCAGGTGATGCGGGAATGGTGTCTGCCAAAAGCAGTTACTTCCGAGAACCGTGTCCGCGCATCGCTGTGACGACGTTCCACGTGCAGTCCCTTCAGCGAGTTGGCCGCGGGCATCGGTCCGACCATTGGCGGTGATCGTTTAGT
>CALARR010000374.1 GCA_937889015.1 uncultured Planctomycetales bacterium
CCGGAGCCAATGCCGCAAAAACCAAACACGATACTTGTGTATAACAACGAGGCCGCAGGCCTGGGAAACAGGCCCCAACCCCGTTTTTCCTCGCCCTGAAGGGCGAGATCAGGCTGCCGGCTTGCCGGATGACCCAAAAGTGGTAAGATCAGTGTCGACGACATTGCCTACGGCAGCACAAAGGCAAATGCTATGGACCTGGATTCGGTGGAGCTGATTCTGGACGCCGAAGCGTCATTCGGCATCTCGCTTGCCGATGACGAGATGGCCGGAATTGTCACGGTCGGGCAATTCTACGACGCCATCATGCGTGAACTCCCTGGTCCTGAGAAGAGATTCTGCCTCTCCGCAGTCACGTTTCACAGGTTGCGGCAGGCACTTCTGACCGTCACGGGCCGGAAACGAGTGGCGGTTCGTCCCCAAGCCCGTTTTGCCGCGGACTTGGGAATGCAGTGAGGCAACGCTTGGCCTGGCAGACGCAGCGTTTGGACAAGCCACCAGGGACGCCCGCGTGAGGAGCTGATCAAAATCTCAGTCGAGACTGCCATGAAGCGAACAACCGGTTTAATCGTCTTCTTCTTCTCATTGATGTGCCGTGAGGCATCCGCCCATGGTTTCGTGATCCATGTTTCGACTCCAATCACGCCGCCGGCAGGGCTCGTGTGGCTGGTACCGGTCAGCTTGGCGGCAGTTGCGCTGTCCGTCCTGTTAGCTTTCCGAATCCTCCGGTTGGCGACGTGGCTCGAAAGCGTCCTCGTTTCGGTCAGTGCCGCGCTGGTTTTCGGGCTGGCGTTCGTATTCGTGGGGACCATCGGTGCCAGCTGCTTTATCGGGCCGCTCCCTGCCCTCGGCCCGCCTTTGGGTGTCTATTGGCGGTTCCGCACCGGATGGCTCGAATCTCTGTTTGTGATATGGAACGGCATCGGAGTCGGCGTTCTGCTTGGCGTGGTCTTCCTGGTCGGCAGGCTCTGGCTCCCCGCTCGCCGAGAAGTGCGACGAAAGACGCTTGCTTTTCCCGTCGCAACGTATTTGCTTCTGCTGGTGCCCTTCCTGCTGACGGGATCGCTGGCGCATGGCTGGGCGGGCGGCTATGTCATGATGGCGGGGGAGCAGCAGTTGCTGGACATCAATCGTGCCTGCTTGCGTTACGCTATGGAACACGGCGGCAAGTTGCCCGTGGCGAGCACGGTCGATGACCTGTTGCCTCAGATCGAACGGTATCTCAAGCAACCGAAGCCAAGGGATGGCAACCCGATCCAGGTCCACCCGGCGGCGTGGGCATTCGAGAAGGACCCCAAGCCGTTCGTCTGGAAAGCCCAGTTGTCAGGACAGAAGGCGCCCAAGTTGCCCATCGCGGACGAGGAGAAGATGCCTGTGACATGCCCGTACACAGGCTGCCCAATGCTGTTTGATCTGCAGGATCGCAGATTCTGAAGGCGAGGTACCGATGACCAGTAAGTAATGCCGCCAGGGCGACCAACGGGAGCCCGGTTTCTTGGTACAAACGTCATCCGCGTGTCGCATTCTCATCGCGGACAACTTCACTCTGCCCTTGACGTGTATTTCGACCGCTCGGAACAGAAAGTGTATTTCCGCAGCAATCTGATGGACTGACGGGCCATCTCCGGCAGGGTGTCCGTTTCGCGCGACTTCTCGACTGGGGCCCCTGCTGGCGCTTGCACGTTAGGGGGGGCGTCGGGAAATGTGGTGCTCTTGGAGACCGCAAGCCTTGAAGTCCGCATCGGGGATGCCTATAAAGCCGGAGATCCACAGACGACCTCCCAAACGTCCTTCACTCAGGAAGACGGCGCGGTGTTCGGAGCCCCCCATGAAGACACTCACGACCCTGAATGCGCTCTTCTGCTGCCTGTGTCTTGCTTCAACGGCCATCTCGGCTGACGGCACAGCCGCCCGGCCCAACGTCCTGGTCCTCCTGGCCGACGACGCCGGCTGGGGCGATTATGGCCACTCGGGCAACAGCCAGGCACGCACGCCCAACATCGACTCCCTCGCCCGGCAGGGCGTGTCCCTGGACCGCTTCTACGTCTGCCCCGTCTGTTCGCCGACCCGTGCCGAGTTCCTCACCGGCCGCTATCATCCGCGCGGCGGGGTGCGCGGCGTATCCACCGGCCAGGAACGGCTGAACCTCGATGAGAAGACGGTCGCCGATGCCTTCCGAGCGGCGGGCTACGCCACCGGCGCCTTCGGCAAGTGGCACAACGGCAGCCAGTGGCCGTATCATCCGCGCGCCCGCGGGTTCGACGAGTATTTCGGCCACACCGCCGGACACTGGGGCGAATACTTCGACGCACCGCTGGAGGACAGCCAAGGCCGCATGGTCCGCACGTCGGGCTATATCGTCGACGTATGCACGGACCGCGCCCTGGCCTTCATCGAACAGAACCGGCAGCGCCCCTTCTTCTGCTACGTGCCGTTTACCACGCCGCACTCGCCGTGGGCCGTGCCGGACGCCTATTGGCAGCGGTTCAAGGATCTGCCGATCACGCAGCGCGCAACCGTGCCGGAGCAGGAAACTCCGGACGAGACCCGTTGTGCGCTGGCCATGCTGGCAAACCAGGACTGGAACGTGGGCCGGATCCTCGCCAGGCTCTCCGAACTGCGTCTGGCCGACAATACGATCATCGTCTACTTCTCCGACAACGGCCCCAACAGCGCCCGTTGGACCGGCGGCATGAAGGGACGCAAGGGCAGCACCGACGAAGGCGGCGTGCGATCCGTGTGCTACCTCCGCTGGCCGGGCCATCTGCCGGCCGGCCATACCGTCGCGCAGATTGCCGCAGCGATCGACCTTTTGCCCACGCTCACCGCCCTGGCCGGCATTGCCCGCGTCGGCGACAAACCGCTGGATGGCCGCGATCTGTCGCCGCTGCTGCGGAAGCAAGATGTCGCCTGGCCCGAGCGGATGATCTTCTCCACCTGGAGCCAGCGCGTCAGCCTGCGCACGCAGACGCACCGCCTCGACCATGCGGGGCAACTGTTCGATATGCTGGCCGATCCGGGCCAGACAACGCCGGTCAACGACAAGAATCCCGAGTGCGCAGCCAGGCTGGCCGAGTCCGTCCTGGCCTGGCGCAAGGAGGTCTACGGTGACGCCCCGCTCGCCGCCGAGCCGAAGCCCAAGCCCAAGGGCAAGCGGGAAGGACGCGGTGGAGCCGCCGTGGACCCGCGCCCCATTCCGGTCGGCTATCCGGAGTTCCCCATCACGATGCTCCCGGCGCGCGACGGCGAGCCGATCGGCGGTGTGCAGCGGAGCAGCAACGCCCCGAATTGCTCCTACTTCGTCAACTGGACCAGCCCGGACGACCGCATGGTCTGGCTGCTGGACGTCCACACGGCGGGCCGCTACGCCGTCACGATCGACTATACCTGCCCGTTGCCGGACGCCGGCTCCACCGTCGAACTCTGCTTCCAGGACGCGCGCTGCACTGGCAAAGTGGCGCCGGGCTGGGACCCGCCCTTGTACACCAACCAGGACACGCTCCCACGTCCCCACGGCGAAAGCCAGATGAAGGAGTTTCGCACCCTGCAACTCGGCGAGATCAACCTCCCGGTGCACACGGGCCCGCTCACCTTGCGCGCCCTGCAGATTCCCGGCAAGTCCGTCATGGATGTGCGCCGCGTGACACTGACACTGATCCGTTAGTCCACCTGGGAAAGAATCGGCAGGAGTCGCTGCGATGCGGTTCTTGGAAGCTGCACCTGGGCGCACCGCCCCAGTTGTACGACCTTGGCCGGGACTTGGGCGAGGCAAACAACCAGGCCGCGCAGCACCCGGACGTCGTGGCGCGACTGACGAAGCTGGCCGCCGAAATCCGCAGCGATACCAACATTCCTCCGCCACCCACACCATGAAACCCCGTCGACGGACCTTCTGCCCATCAACCTGACTGCAGGGAGCATCCCGCCATGCTACACCTTGTCTCCATGGGGCTCGTAGTTGCCCTGGCCATGCCGACCACCGCCGTGCCGCGGCCCAATGTGATTGTCTTTCTGGTCGATGATATGGGGGTGATGGACACCTCGGTGCCTTTCTTGACCGACGCGGCCGGCCATCCGAAACGCTACCCGCTCAACGATTACTACCGCACGCCGAACATGGAACGGCTTGCCGCGCTCGGCATCCGTTTCAGCAATTTCTATGCCATGAGCGTGTGCTCACCCACGCGGATTTCCATTCTGACCGGCCAGAACGCTGCTCGACATCGCACCACGAATTGGATCAACCCCGACAAAGACAACGCCGGCCCCAGCGGTCCACCCCACTGGAACTGGATGGGCCTGAAAAAAGGCGACGTGACCTTGGCACACCTCATGCAAGCCAACGGCTATCGCACCATCCATGTCGGGAAAGGCCACTTCGGCCCGCGCGAGTCTGAAGGAGCGGATCCGCGGAACCTCGGCTTTGACGTCAACGTTGCGGGCGCTTCCATCGGGGCTCCCGGCAGCTACTATGGCAAAGACAACTTCGGGCAAGGCGGCAAGCGCGCGCGCAACGCCGTACCGCATCTGGAGAAGTACCACGGCACCGAGACTTTCCTGACGGAGGCCCTGACCCTCGAGGCCAAGTTGCAGGTGAGCGAGGCGCAGAAGGCCGCCCAGCCCTTCTTTCTGTATCTCGCCCACTATGCCGTACATGCCCCCTTCCAGAGCGATCCGCGTTTCGCCGAACACTACAAGGACTCCGGCAAACCGGAACAGGCCCAGGCCTTTGCTACCTTGATCGAGGGCATGGACAAGTCGCTCGGCGACATGCTCGATCATCTCGACTCGCTGGGGATCGCCGAGAACACGCTGGTCTTCTTCCTGGGCGACAACGGCTCCGACGCGCCGCTGGGCCATCAGCACGAAGTCGCCTGTGCCGCTCCGCTGCGCGGCAAGAAAGGCGCGCATTACGAAGGCGGGATGCGCGTGCCGTTTATCGCCGCCTGGGCGAAGGCGAATGCCGCCAATCCGCACCAGAAGGCGCTTCCCATCGCGGCTCGCGTCATCCAGGGCCAGCAAGCCGCCGTCTACGACCTCTTCCCCACGATCCTGGGGCTGGCCGGCATCAAGCCCCCGCCAAGCCACGTGGGCGATGGAGCGCGGCTCGACGCGTTGTTGACCGGCCAGCCCGATCCGGCGCGCCAGGAGGCCTTCCTCATGCATTATCCTCATGCCCCGCACCGCACGGACTACTTCACTTGCTTCCGCCAGGGGCCGTGGAAGGTGATCTATCATTACTTCCCTTCCCCCGTTTCGGAAGACTCGCACTACCAGCTTTTCAACCTGGCGGAAGATCCTTTTGAGCAGCGGAACCTGGCTGCGTCGCGGCCGGCGGAAGTGCGCCGCATGATGCAGGGCCTCATCGCAGCCCTCGAAAAGCAGCAGGCCGTCTATCCCGTCGACAAGGATGGCGCAACCCCGCTGAAACCCAAGCTGCCCTATTGAGGTCCGCATTGCCAATGATCGTTCCGCGGCCGCGGGAGCCCTGGATTTCAGCCGACATGGCTGGAATCCGGACCGAAGTGCGATCATTGACTGCGCCGGCATCAATAGACCGATCCCATAACCGCCCCAGCCAGCCCGGGCGGCGACAGAAACCCCGTCCCTCTTGCGTCTCAGGTAACGAAAGGCAGGCTTCTCCGTGACAGCATTTCTCTTGGCGACGCTCTGCTGCGCTCTGGGCGGTTCCACGCGCGACGGCCAGCAGATCCTCGCCGAGTGCGGATTCCAGGGCGGCCTGGTCGTGCAAGTGGGGTGCGGGAATGCCGATCCGCTGCTGGGCCTGGCCCAGACGCCCAACGCGCTGGTGCACGGCCTGGTGTCTGATCCGGAACGCGTGGAGGCCGTGCGGCACGGAATTCGCCATGCGCGCATCTACGGCCGCGTGTCGGTCATGGCGTGGCAAGGGCCCTTCCTGCCCTATGCCGACGGGATGGTGAACGTGCTCCTGTCGCTCGACGAGCGCGTGACGCTGGCTCCGGCGGAGATCGACCGCGTGTTGGCGCCCTATGGGATCGCCTGGCTGCAGCGCAACGGCAAGCTGACGGCACACCGCAAGGCGCCGCCGGCCGACGTCGACGAGTGGTCGCACTCGCGCTACGACGCCACCGGCAATGCCGTGAGCAAGGACAAACGCGTGGGACCGCCGCGGTTCCTGCAATGGGAGGGATTGCCGCGCTGGAACCGCGGAGTGAAGACCAGCAGCATGGTTTCCACCCACGGCCGGCTGTTCTTCATCCTTGACGATTCAGCCTTCGATTCCGACATTCGCACATGGTCGCTGATCGCGCGCGACGCCTACAACGGCATCCAGCTTTGGCGACGCGAGCTTTCGGCGTGGCCCGGCGCCAAAGGCGGCAAGAAGGTCGGACCGGCTCAAGTCCATCGGCGCCTGGTGGCCAGCGGCGACCGCGTGTATGCCACGCTGGCCGATCCGGGCCCGGTGAGCGTGCTCAACGCGGCCGACGGCCAACTGCTGCGCACGCTCAGCGAAACCGAGCCCGCCGAGGAGATGATCCTCTCGGCCGGGATCCTCGTCGCCCTGGTGAATCCGAATACCGCGGCCGATCTGCGACGCGGCGCGGGGCAGAACATGCGGCTGGTGGCCGTGGACCCCGACAGCGGCAAGACCCTGTGGAAGCACCCGGCCGCCTTGATCATGCCCCTGACCCTGGCCGCCGATGGAAAGCAAGTGGTGTATCACGACGGCAAAGCGATCGTGAGCCTGGATCTGCGCACGGGCGCCCACCGCTGGACGTCGACTCCCACAGGCCAGAAGATTGCGTACCACGATCAGGCCAATTCCGACCGGCCGGGGGCGGAGCCGTCGACGATCGTACTCGCTCCCCAGTTCGCTCCCACGCTGATCCTCTACGGCGACGTGGTGGCGTTTGCCGGGGGCCGACGCCTGGTCGTCGTTTCCGCGGCCAACGGCACGGAACTGTGGCGCGCCGACTATGCGCCGTCCGGCTACTCGGTGCCCGTCGATCTGTTCGGCTTCCAGGGATGCTTGTGGGGCCCCGACGCGGAGATGAACCTGTGGCGACCGTTGGACGACAATCTCGACGTCGTGGCCTACGATCCGCTCACGGGGGCTGTCCAGAAGACGGTCACGGGAAAATACGGCTATCGCTTCCAGCATCACCGCTGCCATCAGATGAAGGTCGTCGACGACATGCTGATCGCGGGCAGGGCGGGCATCGAGTTCCTCGACACGGACACCGGCCAGATGGCCGCTCACCATTGGGCGCGCGGGAGCTGCTACTTCGGCGTTCTGCCGGCCAATGGACTGCTGTATCTGCCGCCGCACGATTGCGCTTGCTACATCCGCGCCAAGCTCTCGGGGTTCTTGGCGTTGAAGTCGCAGGCCCCTGCGCGCCGGGTCGCGATTCCCGACGAGCAACGCCTGGTGCCCGGCCCCGCTTTCGGGCAAACGCAGAACGCGGCCTCCAGGACGCGGCCCGACGACTGGCCCACGTTTCGCCACGACGCGGCGCGAAGCGGACGGGCGCGCGTCGCGGTCGGCGCCGACTTGCTCCTCGGATGGCAAACGCAACTCGAAGGCGCGCTCACCAGTCCGGTGATCGCCGACGGCCGCGCGTATCTGGCTTCACGCGATCAGCACGTGCTGCACGCGCTGCAGGCCGACACGGGCCAGCGGCTCTGGCAGCACCAGTTCGACAGCCGCGTCGATTCGCCGCCCACGGTGTACGACGGATTGCTGCTGTGTGGCTGCCGCGACGGATCGGTCGTGGCCTTGCGCGCCGCGGATGGAGCCTTGGTCTGGCGATTCCGCGCTGCTCCGGCAGAACAGATGATCGTGTCGCGCGGGCAATTGGAGTCCGTGTGGCCGGTTCCCGGCAGCGTCCTGGTTCTCAAGGGAATCGCCTACTTCGCGGCCGGAAGATCGTCGTACCTCGACGGGGGCCTGCGGTTGTACGGAGTGGACGCGCATACCGGCCGAAAACAACTCGACCGAACGCTCTGGACGCGGGATGCCGATGGCTGCGAGCTGCTGGACGAGCAGGGCGTCGACGGCTTCCTGAACGACATCCTCTCGAGCGACGGGCAGCGCATCTTCATGCGGCACCATGTCCTGGATCTGTCGGGCGTGCCGCAGCCCGAACGGATCGCGCATCTGCACGGTCCTGACGGCTACCTCAGCGCCGACACGACCTCGCGCCTCCTCTGGACCTACGCACCCATGGCCACCTCGCCGCACCAAGGGGCGTTCTATGATGGGCGCCTCAGCCGCACCCTCTTCCCCTCGGGCCGAATCCTCGTCGAAGACGACACGACGATTTACGGTTTCGGCCAGAACCACTACAACCGGGCGCGGCCCGATCCGGGTGGACAATGGGCCTTGTTCGCGGCGGAGAAGCAAAGCGACGTGGCGCTCAATCTGACGGCCAGCGACTACCGCAAGCTGGCCCTGAGCGGCCAAGGGTCCGTGCGCTACCGCTGGTGGAAGGACATCCCGATTCAGGCCTGGGCCATGGTGCACACCGAGCAGGTGTTGTTCGTGGCCGGCCCTGTGGACAGTGAAGAAAGCCCGGCCGGCGCCCAACCCGGCAAGAGCGCAGGCGCCTTGCTGGCCGTGGCGCCGGCGGATGGCCGCCTGCTGGCCACACTGCCGCTGCCCAGCCTCCCGGTGTGGGACGGCATGGCGGCCGCGGCCGGCAATCTCTATCTCGCCCTGGCCGACGGCCAGGTCCTGTGCCTGTGGTCGGCGGCGTCGGGTCGGCCCGGCCAGCCGCTCTCGCTGCCGGCCGCCCGATCGGCACTGCCTCCTTTGCAGGTCGCAGAAGAGCCCGGCTTGATTGGCCGCTGGCGTTTCGATGAGGGAACCGGGAAACTGGCGCGCGATTGTTCCGGGCACGGGCATGACGCGCGGATTGCGGGGCGTTGGGCCGCCGGGGATTTCGGCACCTGTCTCGTGGCCGCCGGCGCTGCGCGCGCCGCGGCCATTCCCGACGCGCCCCATCTGCACTTCGCCAACAACAACTTCACCCTCGCGCTGTGGGTCAAGGCCGACGGCCACGACACGCGCCTGATTGGCAAGGAGGCTTTCCCGGAAAACTGGTGGGTGATCAACATCCTGGCCAATGGCCGCGCCGAATTGGTGCTCGGCACGGGCCGCGGCCCGGCCCGAAGCGCCCGCGCCGCAACCACCGCCGCGCTGGCAACCGACGCCTGGATCCACCTGGCCGCCTGCGTCGATCGCCAGGCGCGCGAAGTACGCTGGTACGTCAACGGAGAAATCGACAGCCGGCATCCGATCCCGGAAACCATGACGCAGGGGCTGGACGCGGCGGGCAGCGAGATCGCCATTCCCTCCAAGCACAAACCGTTCCGCGGACTCGTGGGCGACCTGCGCATCTATCGCGAGGCGCTCAGCGCCGAACGCGCGCACATGCTCTACGAGCAAGAAGCGGACCGACACGCCAGCGTGGCTCATCGTATCCTGGACTAACCGACCGCGGGGAAACCTCCCCCACACGATCTCGGAGAACGACTCGTGACACGTCTTGTGCTGCTGCTCGCCGGTGTGTGGCTGGGGATCGCCTCTTCCATGGCCGCCAGTCCCCCGCATCCTCCATGTGCGATTCACGCCGGACGCGGAAAGCACAGAGTTGGAGATCCAGTACCTTGAACTCCGCGGCAAGGGCGGCCAAGTTCACACCTGGCAATTCGATACAACCGCAGAAATAAGGCCATGAAACACCTCCGCATCCTGGCTCTTCTCGCAGCGTCGTTTGTCATTCGCATGGCGTCCTTCGGCGCCGAGCCATGTCCCCACGTCCTCTTCATCCTCGCCGATGATCTGGGCTACGGCGACCTCGGGTGCTATGGCGTGCCGGACATCCGCACCCCGCGGCTCGACTCGATGGCGGCGCAGGGGATGCGTTTCACCGACGCCTACGCAAACGGTCCCACCTGCTCACCCACGCGCTACGCCTTCATGACCGGCCGCTATCAGCAGCGGGGCGGCCTGGAATCGGCCCTCTATTATCAAGAGAAGAATGCGGGGCTCCCGTCCGGCGGTGAAACCCTGCCGCGCTTGCTGCAGGGCGCCGGGTGGCAGACGGCGCTCATCGGCAAATGGCACCTCGGCTACGACCCGGAACGCACGCCCAACACGCAGGGCTTCCAGCACTTCTTCGGCCTGTTGGGCGGGAATCACCATTACTTCAGGCACATGGACCGCCTCGGCCATCACGACCTGTTCCTCAACGACCGGCCGGTCCAGCGCGAGGGCTACTCCACCGACCTGTTCACCGAGGATGCCATCCGCTTCCTGCGCCGCCGGCACGACCGGCCCTTCTTCGTCTTCCTGTCGCATCCCGCGCCGCACTTCCCCTATCAGGGGCCGGGCGACGGCGATCGTCCCGTCGAGCCGAAGTCGCCAAGCTGGCAGTCTGGCACCCGGTCCAACTATGTCAGCATGGTCGAGCATCTGGACCGCAGCGTGGGCCGAGTGCTGGATGAGCTCGACCGCCTCGATCTCGCCGCGCGCACGCTCGTGGTCTTCACCAGCGACAACGGCGCCGATCCGATGGGCCGCAACCTGCCGCTCTCCGGACTCAAGGGCACGCTGGCCGAGGGCGGCATCCGCGTGCCGTGCATCGCTCGCTGGCCCGGCGTCATCCCGGCCGGCAAGAGCATCGCGACTCCCATCGTGACGATGGACTGGACCGCCACCTTTCTCACGCTGGCGCGCGTGACTCCGAGCGAACGGCTTGACGGCGTCGATCTCCTGCCGATGCTGCGTGGCGAGGCCGACTCCCCCGGCGCGCGCACGCTCTTCTGGCGGCGTGTGCCGGAACCCGTGCGGCGCAAGGTGGTCCCGCAGCGCGCGCTGCGGTCCGGCTCGTGGAAGTATCTCGAAGAGCAGAACTGCGAGCCGCGATTGTTTGACCTCGCCCGCGATGTGGCCGAGCAGCAGGATCTCGCGCCCGAGCATCCGGAATTGTGCGCGGAGTTCTGCCGCCAACTGGACGCCTGGGAGGCCGCCATGCCCGCGAGCAATCCGCCCTTCGCCTCCTTCACCAAAGCCAAACCTTGAGGTCGCCCACCGCCATGAAACACGTCTTCCTGTGTCTTCTGTGTCTTCCGTGGTCCGCTCAGGCCGCCGACACTCGTCCGAACTTTATCCTCATGATGGGTGACGACCACGGATGGGAGGAGACCGGTTACAACGGCCATCCGCACGTCAAGACGCCCGTGTTGGATGAGATGGCTGCCACCGGGCTGCGGTTCGACCGGTTCTACGCCGCGCATCCGAGTTGCTCGCCCACGCGCGCGAGCTTTCTGACCGGCCGGCATCCGAACCGGATGGGCACCTTTGCCCCCGGCTGGTCGCTGCGGCCGGAGGAAATCACCATCGCCCACATTCTGGCCAAGGCCGGCTACCGCTGCGGCCACTTCGGCAAGTGGCACGTCGGGCCGGTCAAGGCCGCTTCGCCCACCAGCCCCGGCGCGATGGGCTTTGGCGAGTGGCTTTCGCACGACAATTTCTTCGAGCTGAATCCTTCGCTCTCACGCAACGGTGGTCCGCCCCAGGTGTTCCCCGGCGAAAGCTCCGAGATCGTCGTGCGCGAGGCCATTCGCTTCATCGAACGCGCGCGCCAGGACAACCGGCCTTTCCTGGCCGTGATCTGGTTCGGATCGCCGCACGAGCCTTACAGTGGTCTGCCCGCCGACCTGGCGCTCTACGACGACCTGCCCGCCAAGTACGCGAACAAGAAGGTCAAGCTCACCTCCAACGAGACCGGCGGCCCGGTCGAGCGCCCCCAGGGCGAGGTCTTGCGCGAGCGCTACGCCGAGATCACGGCCATGGACCGTGCTATCGGCCAATTGCGAAAGCATGTCGCTGCCCAGGGACTTCGCGACGGCACGCTGTTGTTCTACTGCGGCGACAACGGCACTTCCGGCGACGCCGCGCTAGGATTTCCGCATCGCGGGAAGAAAGGGGAAATCTACGAGGGCGGGACGCTCGTCCCAGGCCTGATCGAGTGGCCCGCGCGCATCCCCAATCCGTGCCGCACCGGCTTCCGCGCCAGCACCAGCGATCTCCTGCCCACCCTCTGCTCGCTCACCGGCCAGCCGCTGCCCCCGCGTCCGCTCGACGGCATGGACCTCGCGCCGGTGCTGGATGGCCAACTCGCCGAGCGGCCAAGCCCGTTGCACTTCTGGATGTTCGGCAGCTCCCGTCTGTCCAAGGCAAAGCCGCAGCCCTGGATCGCACCCGAGCTGCAAACGGGCACCACGCCGCTGGCGAAACTCGCGGGCGGCAAGGCCACGCGCGACTTCACCAACTACCGCCACCCCCTTATGACCGAAGAGGACTGCCTCGGCCCGCGTGCCATCATCGATGGCTGCTTCAAGCTCGTTATCCACGAACGAAACAAGGGCACACCGAAATACGAACTCTTCGACTTGAAGGCTGATCCCGCAGAGAAATCCAATCTGTTCGACCAACGACCCGACATGGTCAAGAGACTCCAAGTCCAACTCCGCGACTGGCAGCAGTCCGTGTTGCAGAGCCTCAGTGGCGCGGACTACCCGAAATGAGCTCGCTTGTCACATCTCTCCTGAAGAGCACTATTGGCCTTTGCCTCACGCTCACCTTTCTTTGTCCTCCGCTCCTCTCGGCCCGGCCGAACGGCCGTATGGCGGTGAGAAAGCCCGCTGCGCCGCAAGCCAAAGACAAGCAACGGAGAAGACCATGAACCGTGACATCTGCAGGCTTGCCGCTCGCGGCTGGTGTTCGTCACTGGCAGGCTCCATCTGGCTTCTGTGTGGACTCCTGTTTGCCGGCGAGCGACCGAACGTCGTCTTCGTTATCACGGATGACCAGGGCTACGGCGACCTGGGTTGCACCGGGAATCCGATCATCAAGACACCCCACATCGACAAGCTGGCGGGCGAGTCGTCGCAGTTGACCGATTACCACGTTGCCCCCACCTGCTCGCCGACGCGCGCCGCG
Organism: uncultured Planctomycetales bacterium; assembly: GCA_937889015.1. GTDB lineage: Bacteria > Planctomycetota > Planctomycetia > Pirellulales > Thermoguttaceae > CALARR01. The sequence goes on from CALARR010000374.1 coordinate 12,992, forward strand.
CTGCTCACCGGACATTGGACCGATCGGACCGGCGTGTGGCACACGGTCAACGGTCGCTCGATGCTCCGTGAGAACGAGGTCACGCTCGGGCAGCTTCTGAAGGATCACGGCTACGCCACTGGGATGTTCGGCAAGTGGCACTTGGGCGACAACTTCCCCTACCGGCCGGAGGACCGTGGCTTCACCGAGGTCTATCGCCACGGTGGAGGCGGCGTGGGGCAAAGGCCCGACCTGTGGGACAACGCCTATTTCGACGGCCACTATTTCCATAACGGCCGGATCGTCCCCGCCAAGGGGTTCTGCACCGACGTGTTCTTCGAGCAGGCCCGAGGCTTCATTCGCGACTGCGTCCGGCAGCGAAGACCGTTCTCCGGCGACTATGCCGTTGTGACCAGGATCCCCTGAATCCACAAAGCAAGAGTCGCACACGATGAAGTCCAGCCCGACAATCGCCCTATTCTCTGCATTGCTTCTGCTCGGCCACGCCCATCTGCAGGCCGCCGCCCCGCCACGACCCAACGTCGTCGTGCTGCTGGCCGACGACCTGGGCTACAAGGACATCGGCTGCTATGGCGGGCCAGTGAAGACCCCGGCGCTGGACAGCCTCGCCGCGCGGGGCGTGCGGTTCACCGACTTCTACTCCGGATGCGCGGTATGCTCGCCTTCCCGTGCCACGCTGCTTACCGGACGCCATCACATCCGTACGGGCGTGTATAGCTGGATCTCCGACACATCGCAGCGATCGCATCTGCTGGAACGGGAGGTGACGCTGGCCGAGGTGCTCAAACAGACCGGCTATGCCACCGCACACGTGGGGAAATGGCATCTCGGTCTGCCTACGCCCGAGCGACGCAAGCCTACGCCCGGCGACCACGGCTTCGATTACTGGTTTGCTACGAGCAATAATGCGGACCCCAGCCACCACAATCCCGACAACTTCATCCGCAACGGGGATCCAGCCGGCGAGATTCAAGGCTACTCCTGCCAGATCGTCGTGGACGAGGCCATCGCCTGGCTCGACCGGCGTCGGGCCAAGGATTGCCCGTTCTTTCTGAATGTCTGGTTCCATGAGCCGCACGCGCCGATCGCTGCACCGGAGGAGATCGTGTCGGACTATGGAGGGGCGAAGGACTCCGCGGCGATCTATTCCGGCACAATTGACAACACCGACCGGGCTATCACTCGGCTGCTGGCCAGGCTCGCGCAGATCGCGCGGCCGGAGGACACGTTGATCTTCTATGCCTCGGACAACGGCAGCTACCGCAAGGACCGTGTTGGCACGCTGCGCGGTCAGAAGGGAACGAACTGGGAGGGCGGGATTCGCGTCCCCGGCATCGCCTGCTGGCCCGGCACGATTCCCGCTGGGCGGATCGAACGCACACCCGCCGGAGTGATCGACATCTTGCCCACGGTTTGCGGCCTGCTGGCGATTGCGCCGCGCGCGAAAGTCCATCTGGACGGCTCGGACCTGTCGCCATTGCTTCGTCCTGCTCCGGGCCAGATCTTCCAACGCCACCAGCCGTTGTTCTGGCACTTGCAGAGGTCTCGCCCGATTGTGGCCTTGCGCGACGGCCGCTACAGCCTGCTCGCCGAGCCCGACTACGAGCTCTCCACGGACAACATGTTTCAGGAAGCGTGGATTCCTCTGATCAAGGCCGGCGGCTATGAGAATTATCAACTGTTTGACCTCGAAGCTGACCCGTCGCAGACGCAGGACCTGGCCCCATTGCAGCCGGAAGTCGTCACACGCCTGAAGGCCAGGCTGTTGGAGATCAACGCCAGCATCATGGCCGATGGAGCGGACTGGCATTTGCCTTGAAGTAATTCGAAGCGGAACTTCCAATACGACCAGCACATCACCCAAGGACCCCAAACAGTACACGAATCTCGCCGCAAAACCCGAGTTTGCCCCGGTCGTTGAAGACTTCAAGGCGAAGTTCCCCGCCAAGCTCCGTGCCTCGCGCGACAATGACCGCGCACAGCAGTAACGCCATCCTCCCCGACTTAATACTTCTGCCAGGAGTAAGTTCATGCACAGCGTGCCCCATTGGCTCCGGGCGGCCCTTCTGCCGCTGGTTGCGTTCGCGCTCGACACGGTTGGCCGCTGGGCGGAGGCCGCCGAGCCCCGCCGCCCCAACATCCTGTTCATCCTGCTGGATGACCAGTCCCCCTTCGACTTGAAAATCTACAATCCGGACTCCCCGCTGGAAACGCCGCGCATCGACCGGTTGGCCGCGCAAGGCATGGTCTTCGACGGCGCCTATCACATGGGTTCCTTCAGCGGCGCCGTGTGTTCCCCCTCGCGGCACATGATCATGAGCGGGCGCAGCGTGTGGCGTCTGCCCGGTGCACCGGGAGCGCTGGCCCAAGGAAAGTGCCCCCCCGATCTCGAACAGCAGACGATTCCGGCTGTGTTCAACCGGGCCGGTTACGCCACCATGCGAACCTGCAAAGTGGGCAACAGCTACGAGGCGGCCAACAAGCTCTTCCAGGTCCGCCGTGACGCGACCAAGCGGGGAGGCGATGACGAGTCGGGCAGCCCCTGGCACGCCGAGCAAGTGCTCGCCTATCTCGCCGAGCGCGCGGCCACAAAGGACGCACGCCCCTTCCTGATCTATTACGGTTTCTCCCATCCCCACGACACGCGCGACGGCCGGCCCGAATTGCTGGCGAAGTACGGCGCCGTGAATCACGCCGATTCGCAGACAACCCCTCCCTCCAACCCCAAGCAACCGCGGCTTCCGCCGAACTACCTTCCGGCACACCCCTTTCAGCACGGCCATGACAATGTCCGCGACGAGGTGGCGGTGAGCGGCGTGTGGGAACGCCGCGACGAAACCACGATCCGCAACGAGTTGGGCCGGGAGTTCGCTTGCAGCGAGAACATTGACATCCAGATCGGCCGCGTGCTGGACAGACTCCGTGCGATGGGAGAGCTGGAGAATACTTACGTCTTCTATACGGCGGATCATGGTATCGCCATCGGCCGGCACGGACTGCAAGGCAAGCAGAATCTCTACCAGCACACCTGGCGCGTGCCGTTCATCGTCCAGGGGCCGGGCATTCGGGCCGGCTCGCGCGTGGAAGGAAACATCTACCTGCTCGACGTGCTGGCCACCTTCTGCGATCTGGCCGGCCTTCCTGCCCCGCCGACCAGCGACGGCATCAGTTTTCGCCCCGTGCTCGAAGGCCAACGGCAAACCATCCGGGACGTGCTGTACGGCGTGTACAACGGCGGCTCGAAGCCGGGAATCCGCTGCGTGAAGCGCGGAGACTGGAAACTGATCCAGTACGATGCCTACGACGGCCAGACGCATCAACTGCAGTTGTTCAACCTGGCCGCCAATCCGCACGAACTGCTGGCGGAACACCACGCTCCCCAAGTGATCGCGCTGACCGGCGTCACCCCCGCAAAACAGCAGGTCAATCTGGCCGGCGATCCGGCGCACGCGGTCAAGCTCAAGGAAATGCAGGAACTACTCCTGGCCGAAATGCGCCGCCTGGACGATCCCTGGCGGTTGTGGAATCAGCCCGGCGACGGCCTGCCTCCTCCCCCGGCTCCGCCGGCCAAACCGGCCAAGGCGAAGCCCAAGAAGGCCAAACCTGTGACCTTGAACATCGAGCACAGATTCCCGGCCCAGCAGGCCTTCTCTTCTGCAAAAAGCGCGCCTTGGGATAGGACTTTCAATCCTGGGGCGCGGCTGCGAAGGTCGTCTTCACCGCTAATGCCTTTGAGAACTGGATCAACAGGGTGACCAAGGCGGCTGGGTCGGGGAGCCGATACTCGGCCGTGTCGGGCGATTGCGGTCCGATCCCGACGGCGATGCCACGCATCTGCCTCACCAATTCCAGGGCTTCGGCGTCGTTGGCCGCGTTGCCGGCATAGAATACATCTGGCCCTTGGACCGCGAACTCAACCATGAGCCGCTGCACGCAATTCGCCTTGGTCCAGTTGATGTCTGGCGTAATCTCCAGGGCCATGGGACCGGGCACGATCTGGAGCGGCTGGGGCCAATCGCAGGCCATCGCGTGCACCTGGTCGCTCAGCGACCGTGTTCGGTCGGTGGCCAAGTGGCGGTAGTGCACGGTCAGGGAATATCGCTTGTCTTCCAGCCAGGCGCCTTCGAAAGAACTCAGGGCCAGGGCAAGCTGCTCGCGGAAGTCGGCGATGGGACCGATCGCCTCACTGCCCCGCGGATGCACGGTCGTCTGTCTACCCACTCGCATCTCCAATCCGCAGTTGCCTGCCAGGCAAATACCGCGAACGCGCACCATTCTGCGCAGATCGTCCAGCCCGCGACTGCTGACGATGCCCACCTCAATGCCGGGAGTAGCGTTGAAGCGACGGAGCAGCAGCCGAGTGTCCCGTGCCAGCCGGGCAAGTGCAGGATGAGCGACGATGGGCGTGAGTGTGCCGTCGTAATCCAACAGCACCGCGCAACGCGTTCCACTGCGATGCCGATCGACTAGCGCGTGGAGTGCTTTGTCCAAAGGCATATTCAGGAGCAAACCTCGGCTGCTGGCTGACGAGCGGTCACCAGTTTGCAGGCGTCGGAAAGAAGCATGCCTGCCCAGCGGTAGATGTTGTTGTCGTCGACTTGCCGCCGCATGCGTCCGATGCGGCGTTCCTGTTCTTCGACGGGCATAGTCAGCGCTTGGTACAGCGCCTCGGCGAAGCCATTGACGTCGTACGGGTTGACCATCAGGGCGTCGGTGAGTTCCCGGGCAGCGCCGGTGAACTGAGAGAGGACCAGGGTTCCGCGCAAATCGCTTCGCGCGGCCACAAACTCCTTCGCTACGAGGTTCATGCCGTCGTGCAGCGAACTGACCACGCAGGCGTCGGCCATGCAATACAGAGGGAAGACATCCTCCGGGGTGAAGTGCTGGTTGGCGAACACGATCGGGACCCACTGCCCCTGCCCATGCCGCCAATTGATCTCCTCGACCAGTTTGTCAAGCTCGTCATTGAGATGTCGGTACGCGGGGATGTGGACGCGACTGGGAGCTCCGATCTGGACGAAGGTGAACTTGCCTTTCAACTCTGGATGATGAATCAAGAGGCGATCGACAGCCGACATCCGCTCGGGGATTCCCTTCGTATAATCCACGCGGTCGACGCCCAGCAGGATCCGCTCGGTCCGCAACCCCAGTCGACGGCGAAGCCGGCGTTCGGTGCGGTGGCGATCTTGTGGGAGCAGGTGAGTGACCTGCTCCGGGTCGATACTGATGGCGTGTGGGCGCACGAGGGTCGTCCTTCCACTGCGAGTGACACAGAACCGCTCCATGTCGACCTTGGCTTCGAGCGTGCGGTCCACCGTGTCCAGAAAATTGTTGCAGTGATACTGGATGTGGAAAGACAGAATATCGTTTCCCAACAGCCCATCGATAATCTCGTTTTGCCACGGGCAGACGCGGAACACCTCACGGTTCGGCCAGGGAATGTGCCAAAACTGGATGACGACCAGTTCGGGACGGGCCTCCTTGAGCATGCGCGGCAACAACGCGAAGTGGTAATCTTGCACAAAAACCAGGGCCGATTCGTCCCGGACCTCGGCCAGTACGGCGTCGGCGAACCGGGCGTTTACCGCCTGGTACTGGGCCCAGTCCTCGGGGTGGAAACGGGGCCGCGTGTAGGAAACGTGGCACAGGGGCCAGATGGCCTCGTTGGAGAATCCGTAGTAGTAACCCTGCTCTTCCTGCTTGGTGAGCCAGACCCTCCGCAGCATGTAGCGTTGGGACTCGGGCGGTACAGCGATACGGTCCTGTTCGTCCACCGTCGCACGGTCGGCCGTACCACTGCCGTGGGCGACCCAAGTACCACCGCACGCCTGCATCACGGGATCGATGGCCGTGGTCAAACCGCTTGCCGGACGCAGGCAGACGACTTCCTCGCCTTCGTAGTGGTGAATGTAAGGCTCACGGTTGGCAACCACAACGAGCTTGCATCCACCCAACCGGTCCCGCACCGTTTCTGCTAGCCGTTGCTTGGTCCATGCCATAGTCAGTTCCTTCTTGAAAAGGGCTGGCTTGTATGCTGTTGCTGATGACTCCAGGTATAGAAGTCACGCAACGGATGCTGTGCAGACAATCCACCGACGCGCTGCCGGACTATGGATCTCTGCATGGTCAATGGTTCCGACCGACCCACAAGCGGTCGAAAGAACCGGGGCTTCCGATGGTCGCCCTCGGTTCATTCGCTATGCAAGACCCAATCGTCACCGGTCTGGAAGACAAGGGGCACGTCCAGCCCCGAACGTACAGAAGGGACCGCAGACGATTATACGGTTGCCACCGTGATTCGGGAACCACTTCCGACTCGAACGAGGTCCCCGGCTTTGGTCTGGTGCGACACGGTGTCGTACTCTGTGACAGCGGATCGCCTCCGAGTCGGTCCGAGAGCGGAGATAGATCCGCGCAACCTCGGCGATTCGGCAAAGTCCGGTGACCTACGCACTGTTCGAACCGTTCGACCGGCCAAGAGCCTATCCCAAAACCACCACGGCCACGCCGGGCGGCCAGCGGGATTGAGCTGCCGACAGGTTCTGGGACCGGCTCTAAGAGAAGTCCAGTCCATTGAACCGGCGGGGGGGCGAATGGTGCTGCCTCGTGTCCTGCTTCGACTTGCGGCGAATCAGACTCACCGCGGCGGAAGTGGTGTTTCCATAACGCTGGCCGACGTCGCTCTGCGTCAGGACCGCCAGACGTCTGCCAGCCGCCAAACCGACCCGGCCGCAGACGCCAAACGCGCCGTAAGGCAAAACCCAAGAAAAACAAAGGGCCGCCGCGATTTTCGCGGCGGCCCTGATTCCACCAGCTTGGCTTCTCCCCGGACAGCCAGATTCGCCGGAACCCCGGCACAGGCCAGCACCGGTCCCGAACTCGCCGCCGGTCCGGTCTCTACTTCTTCGCCTCGGCGGCCGGCTTCGGCGCCTCCAGCTTGGGCAAGGCCGGCGCGGCCGCCTCCGCCTTCTTAGGCTCGGCCTTCGCCGCGGGCTTCTTGGTCTCCGCCCCCTTGGCCTCAGGCTTCTTGGCCTCGGGCACGGTCTTCGCCGCGGCCGGGGCTTCCACGGCCCCCTTGCTCAAGGTAAATCCCTTGATGAACCAGCCGCCCTGCTCGCTGTTGGCGCTCAGGCCCGCGTTGCCCAGATAACGCCGCACCACCTCGTAGTCCGGCAGCTTGCTCCCGTCCACCTGCTGCTTGCGCACCGAGCCCTTCTTCTCCGGACCCAGCAGGCCGTTCAGCAAGCGGCCGAACATAGTCTCGCTCTGCGGCATCTTCCCCTGGCGAATCAACTCGTAGGTCGGCCGATACTCTTCGTCGGTCCGCGAAAAGCCCTGGGCGAACTGCTCGGGCTTGCGCATCTGTTCCACGTGCTTGGCCACGGTCTGCACGTCCACGTCACGCGCCAGCATCTTCCGCTCTTCCACCAGCTCCAGGATCTGCAGCAGGAAGTCGATGTGCGAGGCGATGAACAACTCGCCGTGCGCCACCGTCACCGCCGCGTGCGGCATCAGCCGGTCCTGCGCGCCGCCCGCCGGCTCGCCGACCACCTTCTTCTTCGCGCCCGGCTCCGTCGCCCCGATCGCCGGGATGGCTTCCAGGTTCAATTCCGGCACGGCATGCTCTTCCGGCTCGACCATCTCCCAAATGATGCGGTCTTTGTACTCTCGCTTCTTGGCGCTCGGATCGCCCCGCATCCACTTGTTGATCGCCGTGGCCACCGCCTTCTCGTCGGTCGTCTCCACGGCATACAACAGGCGCTCGCTGTCCACCGTGATCGGCAACTGGTAGTCGCTGATCATCGTCACACGCTGCCCCAGGTGCTGGATCAACTCCTTGCGCAAATCGAGCTGCGGCCCGTTGGGGTCCTTCAGCAGGCTTTCCACCACCTCCTGCCACAGCCCCGTCTCGCCCTTCTCCCCGAACAACTCGTCGAACAGCGGGCCGAAATTGTCGAACGCGTTCAGCACGTCGATGTTCAGCGTGAAGTAGCCCGCGATGTCGCGCGGCACCCAACGCTGCGGCACAAAGCTCTTGCCCGTGGGGAAGCGCAGCATGCGCATCGATTTCTCGTAAGGCGGCGGAGCGTAGATCGCCGTGCGGTGAACCAACTCATAGCTCTCGACCTTCAGGTTCACGAAGCCGCCCACCCCCTGGATCGCCACGAAACCCTGGTTCCGCATGATGTCCGGAATGCTCTTGCCCTTGCGCCGCTCGGCCTCGGGCGTGGCCGCACGCAGGGTTTCCACGTAACCCAGCGGATAAACGTACCACCGCACCAAGGGTTTCAGCTCCTTGGCGTCCTGGGCGCAGCGCTGCATCACGTTCTGATAGGCCTTCACGCTCGCCAGGTCCGGCGACTTCTGGCCAGCCAGGCGCGCCAGCATCCCCTTCAGCACCTCCGGATCATCCGCCGCCCCCAGCAAGTTCTCGCGGAGGAAATAGGCGATCTGCCGCGGCGGACCTTCCGGCTCGTTGGGCTGGCGCGGCACCACAAACAGCAGTGCCGTGGTTCCAGCCGCCTCGACCCGCGACTGCTTGCCGCCGCGCTGCAGCAGATTGGCCCCCACCTTCTCCAGCATGACCTTGGCGCGATCCGTGTTGCCGGTCACATCCAACACCAACGCCAGCGCCGAGCGCCCCGCGGCCGGCTGGATCAACGCCACCGCCAACTCGCCCGACGGAACCCCGCGCAAATCGTCCAGGGTCAGCCCCAGCCGGTCGCGCAAATGCGACAGCCGGTCCTCGAACTGCCGCCGCAAGTCCTCGGCAAACGGCTTCATCACCGAATCGTTCATCAACTGCCCCAGTTGCGTGGCGTTCCACTGGTCTTTCAACTGCGGCACGCTGCTGATCGAGATGAACGCCTGGGTCGATTCGGGAAACACCTGGTCTGCCGTCGGGCCGGCCACCGCCATCGCCGCTTCCAGCACCAGCCAACCGGCCACCAAGGTCGCGATTCCCCGCCTATGAGCTTGCCGCACAGACACTCTCCTTCCTAGGGTCAGTGGATTGAAAACGCCATTACCCGTCGATCGTTGCATCACCCATGGCCAGGGCCGACCACCGTGCGGTCGGCCGAGCCGGGCCTCCGTTGGACGCCCGGCCTGCATTCAGCATGCACGATCCATTGTCCCTTTGGCGTGTCCAGAGTGTAGTGATCCTTCCGGAATCACGCTAGACCGCTTGGGCAAATAGGCAGTCTGGGGCAGTAGCATCCCCCGGTAACTCTTTTGGAGGAGACGACCCTCCACGCCTTATTCTACGCGCGGCGGCAAACTTGCTGGACGTCCACCCGTTCAAGCGGCATAATTTGGCTCATGCGCAACCTCTACGCCGAAAGCCTCAGCCACGATCCGCTCCACGGCTACATCGCCTTCACCTCACCCGCTGGGGTCTTGCCCGGCGAGATCTCGGAACAGGAGATCATCGACCACCCTTGGCTGCAGCGCCTGCGGCAGATTCACCAGCTCCAGACCGCCTGGTGGGTGTTCCCCTCTGCCGAGCACACCCGTTTCCAGCATGTGTTGGGGGCTATGCACTTGGCCAGTCGCGCCGTGGCCGCCCTGTATGAAAGCCTGCACGCGGTCTGCCCCGACGTCCCCAGCCGTGGCTACGTCGAGTCGCTGATGCGCCTGGCGGCGCTGTTGCACGATGTCGGCCACGGACCGTTCGGCCATTTCTTCGACCACCACTTCCTGGCCGACTTCGGGCTGACGCACGAAACCCTGGGCAGCGCCATCATCGAGCGCGAACTCGCCCCCATGCTCCGCCGCATTCGCCGCAGCCCCCACAGCGCCCTGGCCGACAACGAGGCCCTCGAGCCGCGCCAGATCGCCGTGCTCATCACGCGCCCCGCCACCCACGACGCCTCCCCGCTGCCCCAGTGGCTGCGGTTCCTGCGGAGCCTGTTCAGCGGCCTGTATACGGTCGACAACATGGACTTCGTGCTCCGCGACGCCTACATGACCGGCTACAACACCAAGGCCTTCGATCTCGACCGCCTCCTGCACTACAGCGAGTTCACCGCCAAAGGGCTGACCATCCACGAACGCGGCCTGTCGGCCCTGGTGCGGTTCATCTCGGTTCGGGCCGAGTTGTTCCGCTCCATCTATTTCCACCGCACGGTGCGCGCCATCGACCTGGCGTTGCAGGAGCTGTTCCTGGACAGCAAGCAGTATCTCTTCCCCGGCAACCCGCTGGAGCATCTGGCCGAGTACCAGCACCTCACCGAATGGTCGCTCTTGAGCCGGGTCGCCGCGTGGCGCGAAAGCGACCGGCCGGAACTGGCCGACTTGGGCCGCCGCTGGGAACAGTTCCTTCGCCGCCACCATCGCTGGCGCATGGCCTGCGAGCGCACGATCTACTTCGCCCCCGGCGAGGCCGAACGCAGCAGCGTCTTCAGCCACGAAAGAATGTTCGAGGCCGCCCTCCGCGAGAACCTGCCGGCCGAGCTCCGCAACTTGCCGCTCCGCGTCGACACCGCGCGCCACGTGCACCGGCCCGGGGCCCACGCCCCCGCCGCTGACCAGAATTTCCTCTACGATCCGGCCACGGGCCGGATCCACAGCCTGGACGACGAGGCGCTCTTCCGGCAAATTCCCATGAGCTATCGCATTTGCCGCGTGTATGCCGAAGACAATCAGCACAATGCCCAGTTGTCGGCCGCCATGGACCGGCTGGCCGGCACCGGCGCCACGGACGATGTGACCAATATGTGAGGGGCGACAGTCGTTTTGTTGCGGCCCCGCGGCCGCGCCTGCACGGGAGACCCGCCGTGAGAAGGACCGTACACCTCAGCTTGATCGTCGATGGCCTGGAAATGCAGTCCGATAACCAGTCGAGCTATCTGGATCTCGCCACCGGACAGATCGAACTGGTCACCGATGACGATCTCCGCGCCGCTGAGGAGGAGGATTCTCTGGAGGAAGACGAAGATGAAGTCTCGGAAGCGGAGTGGGAAGGCATCGACATCGCCCGGGCGATCCTCGCCGACCCGGAGTCGAAGCGATTCCTGCCTTTGCCTTCCTCCTTCGACATTCACGAATACGCCATCATGGAGGACTTCGCACGCTCGCTGGAGAACCCCGATCTGTCCGACCGCCTGTGCGCCGCGCTGCGCGGCAATGGCGCCTTCCGCCGTTTCAAGGAGTTCATCCACGAACACGGAATCGTCGAGCTGTGGTATCGGTTTCGCGCCGACGCCCTGCGCGAAATCGCCATCGATTGGTGCGAAGCCAACCAACTGGAATACGACGAAGAGGATGAGCCGGAGGCATGATCTGCCCCATCCGGCGCGAGTCTTGTGATCGACTGCGTCTTGTATTGCTCGGGGGATCGAGGGCGACCGACGGGAGCCCGGTTTCCCGGGACGGAACGCTGCGAAGTGTTGCACAATCAACAACGGAATCAATAACTGTCTTCCACCCTGCCACCGATTGAGCCTATGTCCGACTATCTGCAATACGACAATCCGTTGATTGGCCGCTACGCTTCGCCCGAAATGAGCCGCCTGTGGAGCCCGCAACGCAAGTTCAGCACCTGGCGGCGGCTGTGGATCGCGCTGGCCGAGGCCGAGGCCGAACTGGGCCTGCCGATCACGGACCAGCAGATCGACGAGCTCCGCCGGCACGTGGACGACATCGACTTCGACGCCGCGCGCCGCCACGAAAAGCGCCTCCGCCACGACGTGATGGCCCATGTACACGCCTACGGCGACGTCTGCCCCGGCGCGCGCGGTATCATCCATCTGGGCGCCACAAGCTGCTACGTGACCGACAACACCGACTTGCTCCTGCTCCGCGAAGGCCTGGAACTCGTCCGCGACCGGCTAGTGGCGGTTATCGACCGCCTGGGCCGTTTCGCGCGGCAGTGGCGCGATCTGCCCTGCCTGGCCTTCACCCATTTCCAACCGGCGCAGCCCACCACCGTCGGCAAACGCGCCTGCCTGTGGATCTACGATCTGGTGATGGATCTGGCCGAAGTCGAGCACCGCCTGGCTTCCTTGGCCGCCTTGGGCTCCAAGGGCACCACCGGCACGCAGGCCAGCTTCCTGGAACTGTTCCAGGGCGACCACGACAAGGTTCGCCGTCTGGAGGAACGGATCTGTCATAAGATCGGTTTCGAGAGTTCCTACCCCGTCAGCGGCCAGACCTATTCGCGGAAGATCGACTTCTTCGTGCTCGCCGTCCTCTCCGGCATCGCCCAGAGTGCCCACAAGGCGGCCACTGACTTGCGCTTGCTGCAGCATCGCAAAGAGGTCGAAGAGCCCTTCGAGCAGGACCAGATCGGCTCGTCGGCCATGGCCTACAAACGCAACCCGATGCGCGCCGAGCGGATGTGTTCCCTGGCGCGGTTCGTCATCAGCCTGGAAAACAGCGCCGCGGCCACCGCTTCCACCCAGTGGCTGGAACGCACCCTGGACGACAGCGCCAATCGGCGCCTGACCCTCCCGCAGGCCTTCCTGGCCATCGACGCCACGTTGATGCTCTATCAGAACGTGGCCGAAGGCCTGGTGGTCTATCCCAAGGTGATCGCCGCGCAATTGGCGGCCGAATTGCCCTTCATGGCCACCGAGAACATCCTCATGGCCGCCGTGGCGGCCGGCGGCGATCGGCAGACGCTGCACGAGCGGATCCGCCAGCACAGCCAGGCCGCCGGGGCCGTCGTCAAGCAAGAGGGGGGGGGCAACGACCTGCTGGATCGCCTGGCCGCCGACCCGGCCTTTGCCGGCGTGGACCTGGGCGCCGCACTGGATCCGGCCCAATTCGTGGGCCGCGCCCCGCAGCAGACCGACGAGTTCCTGGAACAGGTCGTCGAGCCGATCCGCGCCAAGCACGCCGCGGCCCTCAACGCCACGGCCGAAGTCCACGTGTGACGCGACGCGAGGTGACCAATCTCGGCTCAGGCCTCCGTGGGATAGCCGTACTTGTCGAAGAACGGGCGCCAGCGGCGCACGATCTCGGCACGCAATTCCGGCGCGATCTCCCAGCGGTTGGTCTTGTAGTCCTTCTGCCCGGCGACGTATTCCGTCATGGTCGGCAGGGCTGCTTCGAACCGCCCCAGCTCTAGCCGGTCATACAGTTGCCGCATCTGGCCCAGGATATCCTTGGTCAGGTCTTCGTAGCGGACTTCAAAATAGCGGTTGGCCGGAATCAGGTGCCGATCGCGCTCGAACACCTCGTACATCTCGCTGAACGCCTGGAACACGCGCTCGTCCAGGTCCGCGTAGTTGGGCATCTGCAGTCCCTGGTCCCGGTACAGCCGCTTCCACAGATTGACCGTCGAGGCGAAGACCACCACCGGATCACGCACGATGTGCACGAACCGCGCGTTGGGAAACATCTCCAACAAGACCCGAATGCGGCAGGTGTGCGGCGGCGACTTGAGTACGATCCGCTTGTTCCCGCTGCGCACTGCCAAGCATTTTAGCAGCCACAACAACCCGTCTTTCCACCGCTGCAGATCTTGCGCATTCACCCTGTCCAGCGTCAGGTACTCGGGGTACTGCGGCGCGCGGTTCGGAAACACCGACGTCAGATAGGGCGACGGGATTCCCATGTTGCACAGCGCAAATTCGTCCTCTTGCGGCCGGCCCCAGCCCGCGGCCATGTTGTCCATGGGCCGCCGATCCGGCAGCAGGAACCGCAGCAGCGGTGGCAGGAACCGCCCCGAAAGCAGGAAATGGTTCGGCGCAAAGCACTCGTAGGTATTGGGATACGTGTGCCGCTCGTCCAGCACGAGCAGCTCGTGCAAGAGCGTCGTCCCGGCACGCCAGTGCCCCAAAATGAAAATCGGATCGTCTTTCAGCTCGGTCTCCCGCACGCGCCGGCCCATCAGCAACGACTGGATGAAGGCCAGCTTGGAATTCAACAGCGCCAAAACGCTGATAATGCCCGCCATGCCCCAGCGGCGCAAATGCACGTCGAACCGATTCCTTGCCAACAGCGGAAACCAAGCCGAACAGATCATCCCGTCCCAGAAACGGGGGATCCAGGGCCGGTCTTTGTAGCCCGTCGTGCCGTCGTTGACCTTCTTCCCATTGGACGCTTCCCTGGCAGTACTCACTGAACCGCGAACCTTCGCCGACAATTCGGCCGTAAGTGGTTTCTGAACAAAAGAACAAATCTGGTTCTGCGTATCCTTCCGAGGTTGCCCAGATTGGACTTCCTGGACCGGTCCGGCTGGAAACAGCATAAAGCATCGGGTGCCGCCCGGGTAGTCTTCACTATAGTTCCCTGATGTCCTATCCCTCCGTGGCGGTGGACGAACCGACCTGGACACCCCCGACGCTTTTGGGTACTTTCCCGCCGCTTTTCACCTCCACCACACATCGGTGGTGGACGTTTGCGTTACCCGCCCCGCGACCGCGGGGACTACGGCGATCGTCGCCGGCACCGGTATTCACAACAACCTTCGGCGCGTCCGGAGCAACGGATGGCTTCTGGCGTTTCATCACGCAGTCTGCCTGCCTCGCCGCTGACGCGGATCCAGGACCTGGTGTTCCCCGTTGGGATCATTGCCAGCGTCTTGGTGATCCTGCTGCCCCTGCCGGCCGAGTTGATGGACGTCCTGCTGTCGCTGAACGTCACGGTCTCCGTGATCATGCTCCTCACGACGATCTACGTTCGCACGCCGCTGGAGTTCAGTATTTTTCCCTCGTTGTTGCTGGCGACCACCCTCTACCGGCTGGTGCTCAACGTCGCCACCACGCGTCTGATCCTCACGCGCGCCCAATCGGAAGGCATGTTGGCCGCCGGTGGGGTCATCAAGACCTTTGGCGAATTTGTGGCCGGCGACCAGGTCGTCGTCGGTCTGATTATCTTTGTGATCATCGTCCTGATCCAGTTCATCGTCATCACCAAGGGCGCCACGCGCATCAGTGAAGTCGCCGCGCGTTTCGCCTTGGACGGCATGCCCGGCCGGCAAATGGCCATCGACGCCGATCTCAATGCCGGCATCATCGACGAGAAGGAAGCCCAACGTCGCAGGGCCGACATCACGCGCCAGGCCGACTTCTTCGGGGCTATGGACGGTGCCAGCAAGTTCGTCCGTGGCGACGCCATCGCCGGCATCGCCATCACGCTGATCAACATCGTCGGCGGCCTGTTCATCGGCATGATCGAAGGCGGAATGAACATCACCCAGGCCGCCTCGCTGTACACCAAGCTCAGCATCGGCGATGGCCTGGTCTCCCAAGTCCCGGCCTTCCTGATCTCGCTCGCTGCCGGCTTGCTCGTGACGCGCAGCAGCTATGAAACCAATCTCCCCTCCGAGTTCCTCAAGCAACTCTTCTCTCGTCCACAGGCTCTGGCCGTGGCCAGCGCCTTCCTCGGGGTCCTGGTCTTCACCAATCTGCCCACCATCCCGCTGCTGCTGATCGGCGGAAGCTGCGTGGGCATGGCGTTGACCCTCACCCGAAACAAGCAGGCCGCGCGAGCCAAGGACGAGGCCAAGCAGCAGGCCGAGGCCACCAGGCCGCCGGAGGAACGCGTCGAGGATTTCCTGGCCGTGGACCCCATGGAGGTCGAGATCGGCGTGGGCCTCATCCGCCTCGCCGACCCCAAACGGGGCGGAGACCTGCTGGAACGCATCCAACGCGTCCGGCAACGCGTCGCCGCCGACATCGGCATCATCCTCCCCAAGGTCCGCATCCGCGACAACATGCGCCTGGAGCAAAACCAGTACCGCATCAAGATCGCCGACATGCCCGTGGCCGAAGGCCAGCTCTTCCCCGGCATGTACCTGGCCATGGATTCGGGCGCCAGCACCGGCAAGCTCCCCGGCACGCCCACCAAGGATCCAGCCTTCGGCACGCCGGCCGTGTGGGTCGAAGCCGGCGCGCGCGATCGGGCCGAAATGCTGGGCTACACGGTCGTCGAGCCGGCGGCCGTGATCGCCACGCACTTGACCGAGGTCGTGCGCAAGCACGCCGATGAATTGCTCACGCGCGACTCGGCCAAGCACCTCGTCAACGAACTGAAACAAACCTCGCCGGCCGTCGTGGACGAACTCATCCCCGGCGTGATGAAGCTGGCCGAAGTCCAGCAAATCCTGCAGATGCTGCTCCGCGAGAGCGTGCCCATCCGGCAACTGGCTCCGATCCTCGAAACCCTGGGCGACTACGCTCCGCGCACCAAGGATCCGATCCTCCTCACCGAATACGTTCGCCACCGCCTGGCGCGCACCATCTGCGGCAAGTATCGCGACAACCAGGGCTGTCTGCACGTCGTGACCCTCGATCCGGCCCTCGAAGACAAAATCCGCGCCGGCTTCGAACACAACGATCACGGCCTGTTCGTCCGCATGTCGCCGCCCGTCGTCGAAGCGCTCTGCCGGCAGATCGCCAACGAGGTCGGACGGCTCACGGCCACCAACCGCACGCCGATCGTGCTCGTCAGTCCCCAGATCCGCGCCGCCTTGAAGATGATGACCGCCGCGCACCTGCCGCAACTGGTGGTGCTCAGCTACAACGAAATCACCCGCGACACGCGCATCGAAGTCGATGCCATGGTCGCCGAAACGAAATAATCCCATTTCCTCTCCCGGTTGAGTGTGCCCGAGCCATGGATGTCAGAACTTATCGCGCCTCCACCATGCACGAAGCCTTGCGCCTGGTCCAACGCGACCTGGGCCCCGATGCCGCCGTGTTGCACACGCGCGAGGTCCGTACCCGGCGACTCTTCGGCTGGCTGAGCGGTCCCCGGGAAATCGAGGTCATGGCCTCGGCCGGGGTCAACGTTCCCAGCCGCCTGCCCTCGCGCCTGACCTCCGCCGAGCATGTCCCGCAGCGCGCCGCATCGGCCCCCGCGCCCATCGAGAATCCGCGAACCACCGAATCCCGCGCCTTGCCGCCCGCCTCCGACGATGACCTCCGCGGCCAGTTGCAGAACCTCCAGAGCATGATGCGCCAACTGTGCCAGCGGCCCCAGGCCGGCAATCAGCACCAGGATCTGCCCGATTCCCTCTTCCGCCTCTATACCGAACTCATCGACGCCGAACTGAACGAAGACCTGGCCCGCGAACTCACCGACCAGGTGCGGAGCGAAGTCAGCGCCGCGGACCTCAGCGACCCGGTCCTGCTCAAAGCCCGCATCGCGCGGATCGTTGAAGCCCAGATCCCCTGCTGCGGAGCGATTGCACTCGAACCGGGCGTGCGCCGCCTGGTGGCCCTGGTGGGCCCCACCGGCGTCGGCAAGACCACGACCATCGCCAAGCTGGCCGCCAATTTCCGCCTGCGGGAAAAACGCCGCGTGGGACTGATCACCGTCGACACCTACCGGATCGCGGCGGTCGAGCAGTTGCGGACCTATGCCGAGATCATCGATCTGCCCATGCAGGTCGTCTCCTCGCCTCGCGAGATGCGCGACGCCATGCGCCGCATGGACCACCTCGACCTGGTGCTCATGGATACCGCCGGTCGCAGCCCCAAAGACGAAGTCAAGATCCGCGAACTCAAGGCCTTCCTCACCGAGGCCGGCGCCGACGAAGTGCATCTGGTGCTCAGCAGCGTCGCCAGCCTGCGCACGCTCCAGCAGACCGCCGAACGCTTCGCCGCCGTGGGCACCACGTCCCTCATCCTCACCAAGTTGGACGAGGCCAGCGGCTTGGGCAACCTCTTGCCCTTGCTCCGCGGCTGCACGCTGCCTCTGAGTTACCTCACCAACGGCCAGAATGTCCCCGACGACATCGAAACGGCCGATCCGCGCCGCCTGTCGCGGCAGATGTTGGCCCTCGAATCCACGACCCACGGCTGGACTGTCTGATGCGCGATCAGGCCCATGAACTGCGACGGTTGGTGGAGCATGCCCGCAGCATGTCGTGCTGCGCGTCGCGCCCCCCCGTGGTTCTCGTGGCCAGCGGACGCGGCGGCGACGGCACCACCACGGTCGCCATGCTCCTGGCCCAACACTGGCGCCGCCTCGGACGCCGTACGGCCTTGGTCGAAGCCGACCCCCATGGCGGTCACCTGGCGCTGCTCTGCCGCCTCAACGACGGACCCACCCTCTGCGATGTCTTGGCCGGCCGCAAACAGCTAACGGAAGTCGTGCGCCCCGGTCCGGGCGGAATCCTGGTCGTGCCCGGCACGTGGGGCGCGGAAGGACCCATCGAGGCCGACACGGTCGATTCCCACGATTGGCTGAACCAGTTCCAGCAGTTGTCGCCAACGCCCGACGCCATCGTCATCGATGCCGGCAGCGGCGCCAGCCGCACCCTGCAACGGCTCGGACCGCAAGCCGATGCCTTGGTCCTGGTCACCATGCCCGCCGCCCCCGCGATCATGAACGCCTATGCCCTGGTCAAAGTCCTCTTCGGCCGCGGGCGTTGCCGACCCACGCTGCACTGCCTGGTCAACCGCGTCTCCGACGAAACGCAAGGGCGACTCGTGCAGACGCGCCTGGCCGACGCCTGTCAGCGGTTCCTGGGCATCGCCATCCACCGCGGTGGCTGGCTGCCCGACGATCAACGCCTCACGCTCCAGGCCTACGGCTCGGACCGCGATCGGTTGCTCGACGCGGGGCTGTTCACGGGCCTGACGTCGCTGGGGGGCCCTTGGCTGGACGACCTGGCGGCCCGGCACAACTCGGACCCGGCCGACGCCTGCGATCCTGCCAGCCAGGAATCGCCCGAATCCCGCGATGCCAGCCTGCCGCTGGCTGCCCCAACCCGGGCCTGTTTCAACGCGGCCCCCGTCGCTCTGGACAGCCCACAGCAAACCCATCGTCCAACACTGCAGGGACCGGCTCCAAGGGCCAATCCCAGAGCCGTCCCGCCCACGTCGGGCGGCCCAGCGGGACCGAACTGCCGACAGGTTTTGGGACCGGCCCTGAATGACCCAAGCGCGGTCGCGGCCTACCTTCAGGCCGCGCCAGCAAAGCTAGCTCAGCCCTGGGTGGACCGACTGCCCACGGTGCCCTTGGAATCGCTGTTTCAAACGCCTCAAACTCCGGAGTGATCGGGCCCCTGCTTACCGAAGGAGAATTTCCACAACAACAAGCGACCCGGCTCAACTTCGACGCGAGAAGAGCCGATATGTAGGGACACAATCGGTTACCCACTGAGCTGTCAAGTTGTAGCGGTTACGTGAAGCTTGATGGCGATCGAGGAGCCCATTCGTGGCCCGTAACTACGCCGGTGTTCTCGGCTTTTTGGCCTTTCTGACGTGTGTGGTACGTGGCTTGATCCATGGCAGCGGGCCCATCGGCCTGCTGGGAGCAGCCTGCTGGATGATGTTGATTTTTGCTGCCGTGGGCAGCCTGATCGGTTGGATTGCTCAGCGAACCGTAGAGGAGTCGGTGCGTGGACGCGTCGCGGCCGAGGTGGCCGCGGATCAAGTGGAGTCTGCCCCGGCACGGCCGGCGGTCCTCGCCGCGCGTGCCGCGGCAAACCCGGCGGCCTAGAGTTGGAGATTGAGATCGACGTAACCGTGAAGGGCGGTCGATCGTGAGTGCTCGTAAGGGACTACGTGAACGGACTTCGCACACTCGGTGCCGCGAAGCACCTCTCAGGGAGGAATGCATGGCCACTGCTCTCGCTCCAGAAGATGTGGAGCAGCTTTGGATTGAATACAAGCGCGACCAATCGAACCAGGATATCCGCAATCGCCTGGTCGAAATGTACCTGCCGCTGGTCAAGTACAATGGCGAGCGGATCTGGTCGCGGTTGCCCGAAGGGGTCGAACTGGACGATCTGATCTCGGCCGGCGTGTTCGGCCTGATGGACGCCATCGACGCCTTCGACCTGTCCCGGGGCGTGAAGTTCGAAACCTACTGCGTGCCCCGAATTCGCGGCGCGATGCTCGACGAGTTGCGGACCATGGATTGGGTCCCGCGACTGGTCCGCTCCAAAGCCAGCAAGCTCAACGAGGCGGTCAAGTCCTTGGAAGCCCGCCTGGGCCGACAACCCACCGAGCTGGAACTGGCTCAGCAGTTGAGCATCAGCGTGCCCGAACTGGAAAAGATGATCCTCGACGCCAACGCCGTCAATCTCATCAGCCTCAACAAGAAGTGGTACGAGACCGACAGCTACAAGGACGTCCGTGAAATCGACATCCTCGAGGACAAGAAGGGCGAAGACCCCACCAAGCGCATCCAGAAAGCCGACCTCATGCGCCTGGTCACCAAGGGACTCAACCGCAACGAACGCCTGATCATCATCCTCTACTACTATGAAGAGCTGACCATGAAGGAGATCGGCGCTACGCTCGACCTCTCCGAAAGCCGCGTCAGCCAAATGCACAGCTCCATCGTCCAACGCCTGCAATGTCAGCTCCAACGCCGACGCCCTGAGTTCGGCAGCGTCTGAAGCAGCACAGCGCGAAGCAAGAACCGAGAACCGGAGTGCGGGCCGTGGGCCGGCACTCCGGTTCTCGTCGTTTTACTCGCTCGCCGTATGCCACGGCCAGCTTGTCCCGCCGTGCCAGGCCGCCATCAAGTAGACCGCGGCATTGCCGCGGACCACTGCCCGGACTTCTCACCGTAGGCTGAGGGCGTAGTCGCTGGGGGCCATGCCCACGCTTGCGTGGGCATGCCGAAGCCTGAAACTGCATGGCCACGCAAGCCCGGCGGCAAGGTTCAAGAACCTATCGGCTATCGGCCCGGGATCGACAGCTTCACCGTCAGGCACTTGCCCGGCGCGACCAGCAGCGTGGTGGCCGTGTACTCCAACTCGGCCGGCTTGTTTCCGTCCGGAACGGTCAGTTTCAGCAGGCTGGTGCTCTTGGCCGGCAGCACGATCTTTTCCAGGCGGAACGCGCCCGGCCGCTCCAGGCAGATGTCGGCCGGGAAGTCGTTGCGCACCTCGACCGTCACGCCGGTCTTGGCGCGCACCGTGGGTTGGCCCACGTGGATGCCCGCCTTGAACAGGGCCTCCAGCCATTCCGGCCGGCCGATCAACTGGTCCTTGTACCACACCGCCGTGCGGCCCGCCTTCAAGGCCTCCTTCAAGCCGTCCAGCGTGGCTTCCTTCACGAACAGCAGGTTCATCGTGCGGTGCTCGTTGGAGAGGCTCTTCAGCCGCACGTCGGGCTCGTGAATGTCCGTATTGCCCAGCATGGTCAGGTTCTTCTCCAGGCACCACTGGTGCGCCGTGGGATAGTACTGCTCACCGTTGGCCACCTCCATGCCCTGGAACCATTTCTTCTCGAGCATCTGCGTGTGGACTTCCTGCCACTGCCCCTTTTCTTCGCCCTTCCATCCCTGGTGGTTCCAGAATACGAACGCGCCCTGCTCGTTCGCCGCGCGGATCGCGTCCAGGAACTCCGGCGTGAACAGCGGCTTGATCTCCTTCAGGAACAGGCAATTGAAATGGCCCGGCGGCGTGTCGCGCGTGATCTCGGCGCCCTTGACCAACAGCATGCGATGCGTCTTGGCCGGCCCCTCCATCAACTGGTAGGAACGTTCAAAGTCCGTCGACACGTCGGCCTTGTGCGGCTGGTACTCCAGGTGATCGGTAATCGCAATCGCGTCCAGACCCTGACGCCAGGCCTCGTTCACGCGCGTCGGCGGCCACACGCTGCCGTCGGAAAACACCGTGTGCATGTGGAAGTCGCAGACCAGCGTCTGATAGCCGGGCGGATTGGGGAACGCCAACTCGTAACGCACCTCGGCCGCCGAGACCATCGCGCCGCACAACCACGCCACGGCCAACAACATCCACGCACGCCAGTCAGCAACAACGCTTCTCATCATGCAGTTCTCCGAAAGGTGGGAAGGATCGGAAAGGGAAGGGGGGAGGGACTCGTTTCGATGGTCCGCCGCCCCCGAGTCTATCACCGCCCAATCAGCCGTGCCAGATTCCCGCCCAGGATCTTCTGCTGATCCTCGGTGGCCAGGCCCCAACTGCCGATCCAGGCGATGTCATCCTTCAACGCCTGGGGATTGTCCTTGTGCCAGGGATAGTCCAAACCGTAAATGATCCGCTCGGGCCCCACGGTCTCTAGCAGCCGCTCGCGCCGTGCCGGCTCCAACGTGTACTTCGGGTCGCGGCCCGAGCACTGCGTCAAGCCCGCGTAGCAGTTCTTGTTGTTGTGCAGCACGGCCAGGGCCTGGTCGAAAAAGGCCGCTCCCCCCAGGTGCTCGATGATCAGCGGCAGCTTGGGATGCGCCTGGGCAATCTCGTCCAGCAACAACGGCATGTAGTAGCGCAGATTCCAGCCGTGCGTGCCCGTGTGGATGCTGATCGGAATCTGCAATTCCTCGGCCGCGCGCCAAAAAGGCTCGCCGGCCGGGTCGTCCAGGCGGAATCGCATCACGGGCGGATGCACCTTGGCCCCCACCAGCCCGCCGGCGATCGCCCGCTTCAGTTGCCCGGCGGCGTCGTGGTCCTGGGGATAGACCGTGGCGAACCCGCGCAATTGGGGATATTGACGCAGTTCCCGGGCCAACCACTCGTTGCGGTCCAGGCCGCCGCCGATCTTCGCCCACGGCCCCCCCTCAAACCCGAACGGAGCAAAACAAATGGCCCGCGCACCCGGATGCTCGCTGAGCAACTCTTGCAGCGCGCCAATCGTGCCCATCTCCGGCCGATCACGCTGGGCCCCAAACCCCTTCACGCTCGTGTGGCAATGGTTGATGAACAGTCCGGGCTCGGCCGGCGTGCTCCTTGGCTCCGCGGCGCCGGCCGCAGCGGCCATGCGCCCGACGCCGAAGGCCATCAAGCCCGCGGCGCCCAATCCGGCGGCCAGGACTCGCCGCCGAGAAAGATCGCATTCACTCCGCCGGTTCATTGCCTGTCTCCAGAGAGTTCGGGCCGCTATTGGCCGCAAATGGCAAAACCCCAACACCCTCACCGGCACGGATAGGGCCCAAAGACCTTGGTCACCTGGTGGCTCTCCGTCCGGTCGTCCACGATCACCACGCGGAAGCTCTCCCCGCCCGGCGCCACGCGCAATACAATGTGCCCCGCGGCGCTGGTCATCTTGTCGATGCCGCTGATCACTTGCGCCGTGGCAGGGTGCAGATCGGTGGCAAACACGTCGCGCGCGCCGGGATAGATCCGGCTGGATCGCAACCGGCTCCAGACGCGCGCCGTGGGATGCCCCGCCCCCCACGTCGACAGCGTCCACACGCGCGCCTGCAACGCGGCCAGGAAGAACGCGTTTTGCGTGTCGATGTAACCGTGGTGATCCAGGATCGCCGCTTCCACCGGGCCCACCGCCTTGGCCACCGGCGTCTCCACGTCGTGCCACAAGGGCAGGCCCTCGGCCGGAATCCCCGGAATGTCGCCGCCGTTGAAGTAATCGAACTTGCCGTAGCTCAGGCGGAAGGAAATGCTGCACATGTTCTCGTGCGGCCAATCGCCGCGCGGCAGCGTGTCCAGGACCGGAAAGTGATTCCGCGTGGTCGTGGTCACGCCCGTCCAGATCTCGCCGTTGGCTCCTACGTTGCGCAACTCGAAACTCGGGTACTTCTTCGCGTCCCGCAGCAAAACCACTTGATCGTTCCGCCCCGGCGCAAAGCGTTCCACCTTCAAGCCGTTGTGCTCCATCTGCCACTTCACGAAGGCGCGATAGTTCTGGGTACTCGGGTCGTCCAGCGGCTTGGGATAGTTGTACTCCGGCCAGCCGCGGTCCAGCAGCTTGCCGATCTTCAGGCTCTCGCCTACCTGGGTCAGCCCGCTGAGCTTGTAGGCGCCCGATTTCGCCGCAGGCGTACTGTCCGACACGCCGCCCATGTGATCGTCGTGAAAGTGCGTCAAGATCACATAGTCCAGCGCCGGCTGCGCGTCGTGCGCCAGGGCGTGGCGGATGTAGCGCACGATCCACTCGCCCGCCGGACGCGTCCCGTCCGGCCGGTCCGGCGTGTGCCGTTCCGTCTTGCTCGCCAACTCGCCCGCGTCCACCAGCAGGCTCGTGCCGTCGGGCAGGATGTACAGCCCCGCATTGCCCCGGCCGGTGCTGATCTGGTGGATGTCCAGCATTCCCGGCTGCCACGGTGCCATCGGATTCCCCACCCCATCCTCGGCACGAACCGCAGCGGTCACGATCGCCAACAGACCGATCGACAGCAACAGCGTATTTCTCACAGTCGCATCCTCCCTATCGCTTGTCACAAGGAAATAGTCGTGTCGGTCAACGGACGGCGGTCATCCCGGGCATGGCCACCGGATAGCGCCCGTCAGGACCGGGAACCACCGGGGGCGTGGCGTCGAAGGCGTACTTCTCCGGCGCCAGGCGTTCCTGCGATTTCAGCATCTGCTCCCAGGTGATCTGCTGGCCGCTGTAGCTGGCCATCCGCCCCATGATGCCCGCCAGCGTGGCCGTGGCCGCAAACTCCACGTCATTGTAGGGCCGGTTGTTGCGGATCGCCTCCACCAGCAGGTCGTGCTCCACCTGGTACGAGTTGGGAATCGCCCCGCGCAACTGCCAGGCATTCTTGCCCTCGATCTTCCCTCGCGTCAAATCGGCCCAGCCGTCCAGGCCATAGATCTGCGCCGCCGACTGGTTCCAGCAGCCGGAGATCTGCCGGCTCTGTGCGAAGAACTTGATCCGGTCCTCGAACGTGAATTCGATGATCTGGTGGTCGAAGGCGTCGCCTTGCTGGTTGGCCAGGTAGTACTGCCGGCCGCCTTGCCCCTGCGCGGTCACCGGGTGCCCGCCGTGGACCCACATGCACAGATCGAAGTAGTGTACCACCGCATCCACGATGTAGTCCCCGCTGAGCCACACAAAGTGATACGGGTTGCGGAGTTGGTAGGTCATCTCCGTCGTCTCCGGCGACTTGGGGGGCGTGTCGCGGAGAAAGGCCATGTTGAAGTAGCAGCACATCAAGGTCAACGGGCCGATGGCCCCCGCCTTGATCCGCGCCACGCTCTCCTGCACGCGGCGGTTGTGCCGCATGCAAAGTCCCACGCCCACCTTGAGATTCTTGCGCTTGGCCTCCTCGTTGGTCGCCAGCAGTTGCCGTACGCCGGGCACGTCCACCCCCAGCGGTTTTTCCATGAAGATGTTCTTGCCCTGCTTGACCGCATACGCGAAGTGCTCGGGCCGAAAGTGCTGATGCGCCGTCAACAGCACCAGGTCCACGCCGCTGTCGATGGCCTTCTGGTAGGCGTCGAAACCCACGAAACGCCGCTCCGGCGGCACCTCGATCTGCGCCGCCAGGCCTTCGTGGGCCTCGTGATCGTAGTCGGCCTTCTGGCCTCGGGTCAGGCCCGCCAGGCTGGCCTCCAGCCGATCGGAAAACAGATCGGCCATGGCCCACAACTTGATCGGACCCTTGGTCGCGAGCACCTGCGTGGCCGCGCCCGTGCCCCGCGCCCCGCAGCCGATCAACGCCACCTTGATCGTCTCGCTGCCGGCCGCATACCCCCGCGCCGCCAGGCTTTGGGCGACCGCGATGCCCGCCCCGGCCGAAACACCCGCCTGCACGAATTGCCGACGATTCATCGCGCCCTTCATCAGCCAGCCTTTCCTGTCGTTGATGGCTCTTCAGTAGAGGAAGCCTCGGCCGGGACGAACGCAGCGAGCCCCAGCGTCACGATTTTCCCGGGATCTCCCACGTCTGGCCCTGCTTGGCCAACTCGCTGTTGGCAAACACGGCCTGCGCGTCCTGCAATAGCCGCTCGCCGCGCGCCTGGTTGTAGTGGATCAAGGCCAACCGGCCCACGCCGGCCTGCTTGGCCACCTCGGCCGCGGCCTTGGCTGGCGTGTGCGACCCGTCGTGGACCAGCAACGGCACGCCGCGCGCAAATTCCGCCAGCGGCGGATAGTGACTCGTGTCGCCGCTGTAGACGAAACAGGCCCCGCTGGCCTTGTCGCTCACCTTGTAGGCCATGGCCTGCTCGGGCTGCTGCTTGCCCGACACGTGGTTCACCCCGAACGACTCCACGCGCACGTCCGACAGCTCCAACCCGTCGCCCGGCGTCAGCGGAACCACCTTCAAGTTCACCGTCAACTGCGGAAAGCGCGCGATCTGCAGGAATTCGTTGGTGAACTTCAGAATCTGCGGCAGGTGCTCGGCCGGTCCCGCCAGGGTCAGCGGTGCGGCGCGCTGCTTGAGCCCCACGAAGAACAGCAGTTGGGGCAGGCCGATGTAATGATCGTGGTGGAAATGCGTGATCCAAATCGATTCCAGGGCCAGCGGATCGAACCCGTATTCCCGCATCTTCAACGCCGCGTACCAGCCAGTGTCGATCAGGTGGCGGCCATTGATCAGCAGGCTGGCCACGTCATGGCCGGGGTCGGGAATGCAGGTCGAATCGCCGATCACCGTGACCTTCAGGCCCGGTGCTTTCGGCTCCGCGGCGGTCGCTTGCAGGGCGGCGCTCAGGCCCGCGGCGGCGATGGCCGCGCTGCGGTGGAACTGACGTCGAGTCATTTCGGTGGAAGGCATGCGAGGTCTCCGGGCAGGGGTGGGACTCGATCCGGGCCCAGCGGCGCGCGGCCCAATTCCGCGGCGCTACTCGCGGCACGCTGCGGCGGACCTGGCGTCGGTCAGACGCGCTTGTTGTGTAATGCACAACAGCATTGTGTGCGCGACACGGCCAGCATAAACCCGGTCAGATCCCGCGTCAATCAAGTGGAGCCGATTGCCCATTCGCATGGAGCCGGTTGTCCATCCACGTGGAGCCGGTTGCCAACCTGCTCCATCCGCACCGGGTCATCCTAAGCGCAGCGCAGGATCTCGAACCGGGCGGATTCTCCGCTGCGGTTCTGCATCGCGAAACAGATGCGCAAGATCCGAGAAGCCGCGCCGCCGCTCAGCCCTTGCGCGCCCAGATGCTGTTGGGATAGCGTTCTTCCAGAATCCGCCGGCAGCGCGCCGCGCGCTCGGCCTGTTGGATCGTGCTCCACAGGTCCACCAGGTTGGCCAAGGCCTCCGCGTGCGACTCCGCGACCGAGGAATACAGCAGGTCCACGTGCAGAAAGGCCATCACCGCATCCTCATTCCGCTGCAGCTTGCGCAACGCGTTGCCCAGCACGTTGTAGGCCTGGGCCATGATCTCCTTCTGCTCGGGATTGGTGTCGGCGACAATCTTCTCCGCCTGCGCGATCACGTCTTCCGGCTTGCCGCTCTCCAGTTGGCAGCGCAGGCTGCCCAGCGTGGCCGCGATCCGCAACTGTTGCGCCGCCTCGCCCTTGGCCTGAATCGCCAGCACTCCCTGGTACGCCTTCTCGGCCTCCGCAAATTTCTGCTGGGCCAGCAGGCAGCGCCCCAGGGCCGCTCCCGCGCGCATCTTGTAGTCCGGCCAGGGCGCGTCGAACAGCTTCTGATAGTACTCGCTGGCCATCGCGTAGTTGCCCGACAGGGCCAGCATTTGTCCCAGGACCTCCGCCGCTTCCAGGAAGTGGTAGCTGTTCGGCTGCTCCTTGACAAAGGCCAGCAACAGGTTGCCCGCGTCGCGGATCGCGCCGGTCCCGGCCAGGGCCAGCTTGGCCGAGGCCAGCGCCTTGTAGAACTGCATGTCGGCGGCCACTTCCTTCCGCGTGGCGGCCACCGCCTCCAGCTTCTCCAGCACGGACAGGGCCTCTTCCCACCGCCCCTCCTGGATGTGCTTGCGCAGGGTCTTCATGCCCGGCGCCTCCCCCTCGAACTGGATCGACTGGATCTGGTTCACGTCCAGTTCCACTTCCTTGCCGTTCTGCT
This sequence comes from uncultured Planctomycetales bacterium, assembly GCA_937889015.1. GTDB lineage: Bacteria > Planctomycetota > Planctomycetia > Pirellulales > Thermoguttaceae > CALARR01. Next base: position 40,580 of record CALARR010000374.1, read on the forward strand.
CGTACTTGACCTTGATCGGCGTGATCTCCAGGATCTTTCCGCCTGTGGGCGAGCCCTCGGTCTTCTGGATCTGATCCAACGCGGCAGCCGGCAACACGGCCGACAGCAGGGCCGCCACGGCGAAAAGCATTCGGGTCTGGCTCATGAGCGTCTCCTTGTCAACGGGGGTTCGCGGTGGCCGGTTGCGACGGAGCGGAGGGGGCAGGGGCCTTCTGTTGCAGGCCCACCGGCTTGCGCTCTTGCAGTTGTTGAATCTTCTTCAGCAGGGCATCGAACTTGGGGAACCACTCCGGCCCACCCATATCGGGATAAAGCATCTGCAGCACCAGGATGTCGCGCTCGGCGTCCTTCAAGGCGTTGGCCTTCTGCGTGCCGCTCAGCGCGGCTTGCCACTTCAAACGGCACAACGGAATGTTGTACCGCGCCTCGAAGAACACCTCTTTGTAGCGCGGATTCTGATTCACGTACTGTTGCACCATCTTGGCGATCTTCGCCCAGCCCCAGAAGAGCCGGGTCTCGGTGCCGTTGGGCAACTTCTGCGGTCGCCCGCCCAGAATCGCCAACTCGTAGAAGCCCGGCTTCTCGTCGCCCCAAGCCTGATAGGTGTAGGCCGCCTCGATCTGGGCCGGCACATTCGTCCCCGCCTTGAGAACGTCGCCCAGCAGATCCAGCGTCTCCTTGTACTTGCCCAGCCGCCGCAGGCAGAAGCTCATCCGCACCCGAAAGGTCAACACGATCTCCGGATTGGGAGCGAAGTTCGGCTCCTTCTCGCAGCGCGCCAACAGCTCCTGATAAGCCTTCACCGCGCGCTCGTAATAGGCCTGCGTGTCGGCCGGCAGCTTGCCGCTGCCCGGATCCAGCCCTTCGGCCAGGCTGCGAAAGGTCTCCGCCACCCAACCCATCGTGCCGAAACCGGCCTTCTGGTTGTGCGCCGCGATCTGCGTCAAAAAACGATCCAGGCCCCGCGACAGCTCGGTCACTTCCTTGATCTTCTTGGCCTCGCGCAGGCTCTTCAACTGGCTCTGCAACTCCTGCCCCAGACGCAGGTAGATCTGCGCCAGGCGGTTGCCCGACTCCGGATCGTCCTTGTCGACCGACTTCTCCATCGCGGTCATCAACTGCTCGGCCTTGTCCAACTGCTGTGTACCCACATACGCCTGCAGGGCCACCTTGCAGATCTCGGCCGGCAAGTTCCCCTCGGTCGCCGCCGCGTCCTCCCGGTTCATCAGCGTCAGGGGGCCATATTTCGAGTCTTCCAACAATTGCACGGCGTCCGTCGGCCGTTGCTGGATCAGCGTCACCTGCGTCAGGGCCAGGATCGCCGCCACCAGGCCCGCGTCCGCCTTGCCATCCGCCGCCTCCTTCATCGCCGAAACAGCCGCCTTCAGCTTCTCTTCCGACTGCGCGATCAGGGCGTCCAACTCCTCGGGCTTGGGCCGCGACTCTGCCGGCAACTGCCGGGCCTTGGCGTACTTCACCCACAACGCCTGGCCCGCCATCAAGTTCGCCTCCACCCGGTGCGGCGAATCCGGATCGATATACTTCAGATACTCCATCGCCTGATCGCTCTCGCCCGCCTGCAAGGCCGAACGGATCAACGTCAGCCAGGCCTCTTCGACCACCGGCTGCTTGGGCCAACGCTTGGCAATCAACTTGGCGATCGACTGCATGTGGTCCAGGGCGAACTTGCGGTCCTGGTTGGCCGGGATCAGTGTGTACAGCCGCAAATAGGACGCCAGGGCGATCTTCGCCGCCTGCAGCGCCTCGGGATGGTCCGGATAGCGCCGCGCCACGAACTCGCCCAGCACAGCCGACTCCCACGAGCGGTTGCTCTCCCAATACAGATAGGCCAGGCAGTACCGCACCCGGTTCAAGTCCATCAGGTCCAGCAACGGCGTCTTGGCGGCCAACTGCAGGGCCAACTGGAAGTAGCGGAACGCCTCGTCACGCGCATCGACGATCTCGGCCTGATTCTTCTTGGGCAGCTTGTTCTCGGCCGCCTTCTTCGCTTCCTCGTTCAGGGCCACCAGCCGATCCAGGGCCGTCTGCCCACGGTCCAAGGCCTCGGGGAACGTGGCTGGTTCCTTGGCCGCCCCTTTGCCCCCCAGCACCGCGTCCGCCAGCCGGCTGCGCGCCGCCTGTTGGTGCTCGCTCTTGTACCGCGCCACCGACGTGAACAGCCGCCGCGCGTGGTCCACTGCCTGGTCCTTGGCCTCCCCCTTCGCCCCGCGCGCCGTCTCCAGCCAGGCCAGGCCCGACAGATACTTGATCGCCAACCCGTCCTCGTTCTGCTGTTCGCCGCTCCGCGCCGTGCTCAGCCAGGCCTGGCTCAAAGCCGTGGCTTCCTTGTAGTCCTTGACGTTCGGCTGCAGACAAACCTCCAGCGTCACGATCAAGGCCTTGGCGCGGATCGTGCGAAAAACCTCGCGGCTGTCCTGCATCCGCGCCACCGGCTGCAGGGTCGCGATGGCCTTCTTCCCGTCGCCCAAGTCGCTCCAGCAGCGCGCCTCGCCCAGCTTGGCGTAATAGGCCGCCGGCAAGGGCTTGTACTGGTCGAACACCTTCTCGAAGCCCTTGATCGCCGCCTCCAACTGTTCCTTCCGCTGCGGACTGTCGCCCTCGTAGGTCTGGGCCAATTCGTACTGCAGCCCCGGCACCGCCAGCCGCGTGTGCAGCAGGGCGTGCCGCAGCGCATCCTGTTGCTCCACCGCACGCGTATTGCCCGGGTCGACCTTTCCCAGCTTCTTCTCCGCCTCGGCAAACTGCTTCTGCGCGTCCTCAAAGGCCTGCTGGGCGCTCTGGTACAGGGTCCGCGCCTCGGTCAGCAGCGATTCCTTCTCCGCGGCCAGCCGGTTGCTGCGCAACGCCTGCTCGCGCTTGATCCGCCCCCGCTCCACCATCACCTCGGCCAACTGCGACTGGGCCCCGGCCACCAGCGGATGCTGCGCGTGCGCCTTGAGAAACGCCTCCAGGCTCTCCTGGGCCTTGTCCAACATCGCCCCGCGCTGCGCCGCCGGCAGCCCTTTCGACTGGGCGATCCACAGCGCCCCCTTCTCATAGTCGATCAGCTCTTTGAATTCGGCCGAGGCCAAGGGGCTCTCGCGCATCTGCTCCAGATAGTACAGCCCGCTGTCGAAATACCGCTGCTCGCGCAATGCTTCCAGAAAGGCCCGGCACGGCTCGGCCGACTGCACACGGCCCGCCCCCAACAAACAACCGCAGGCCGCCGTCACCCAAAGAATCAATAGGCACACCCCTCGATAGAAGGGTGTCCGGCCGGGAGGTCTCCGCCGGACCTGTGTGCCGCGCTTCAGTTCACGCGCGCCGCAGTCATCAGAACGTCGGGCCACCGCACGCTCGGGCCGAGCCTGCAGAACGTTGCGATCATGGACTGCGCCAGCGTCAATCGCGTAGGGCATTACTCCATTCCTCGTCGGATCGCGGGTCACCGGCTCTTCAACCGCCTTGCCTCCTGCGACAAACAGAACGTTCGACGCCGGAAGCCCTTGCGCAGGGGAGGACATGGTCTCTGCCTGAACCGGTCCCCTCAGAATATCCACTCTTGCCTCGACTTACAAGGATTATTGCCGGCCGCCGCAGCCGAGCAACCTGGGGGCGACGCGTCCATCTCCGGATCTGCACGGACGACCCCTCCCTTCTCGTCTTTCCTTTTCCGACACCCAATAAACAAAACTGGCCCCAGGGGGTACAATGCCAGCGATGGTTGACTTCGACACCGGCCCCCAGAAACTGCCTCGGAATCCTCCCGGCCCAGTCGAGCGGTTCAGGGACGCTGGGCTGTCGACTGGCTTTTGGACCGGCACCAAGAACGGATCCCAAAATCCTCCCAGCCAAGTCGAGCGGTTCAGGGACGCTGAGCTGTCGACTGGCTTCTGGACCGGCACCAAGAACGGATCCCAAAATCCTCCCAGCCAAGTCGAGCGGTTCAGGGACGCTGAGCTGTCGACTGGCTTCTGGACCGGCTCCAAAACCCACATGACACGCCGCGAACAGACCAGCCTGGCCCTGCTGCTGGTGCTGGTCGGCCTCGGGGTGGCCTTGGGCTATCGTCTCTGGCATCAGGCCAGCGCCATTCCCGCCGCGTCGTCGGCCTCCGCGACCGACCATCCGGTCGACACCCGGCTCCGTACGCCCGCGACCGACGTCGGGCCTGCTGTCAGCGTGGCGACCCCGGAGGATCGGTCGGCCGAGCCTTTGACGGGCGCGTTCTTTGCCGGCGTCGATCCCGGCAAGCTGGCCAGCATTCGCGACGACCGGACCTATCTTCGCGAGGAACGCGGTGCCTGGCTCAACCTGCTGGACGTGCTGGCTCAGGCCGATCCGGCGGCCTTGAACAAAGCCTCTTTGGGCCGCGTCACCTTCGCCCAACTCTTCGCCCAGCCCGACGTCTACCGCGGAAAACTCGTGCAGGTCCAAGGACAGGTCGTACGCGCCCAGGCCGCCAGGCTGGCCGAGCCGCGCGGCGAACTCCAGCAGTACTATCAACTCTGGCTGCGCCTGGACGACAACCCGCATGTGCCGCTGGTCGTCCACTGCCTGCACCTGCCCGCCGACTTCCCCCAGGGGCCCCAGATTTCGGAGGAGGCCCGCGTGACGGGCTTCTTCTACAAGCGTTGGGCCTATCCGGCCCAAGACGGCCCGCGCGTCGCTCCACTCATCTTGGCCAAAGACGTCCAATGGATGCGTGGCCCAGCGCCCGCGCCCGTTGACGATCGGCCGCAAGGCCTGTCGGTGGCCATCGTCCTGGCCGGGGCCGTCGTGATGGCCCTCTGGATCGCCATCACCGTCTGGGGAAAAGGCCGCAGACGCGTCCGCGCGCACGAACCCTCGTCGCCAGTCCAGATCTCTCCCCCCACGGAGCACGACGCACCATGAGGGCCCTCGTCGCTTTGCCGCTCTGCGCGCCGCGCTTCGCCTGCCCGGGCCTGCGGTGCCTCGCCCTGGGTTTGGCGATCGTTCCGTGGTTTGCGGCCCAGGCCTCGACACCGGACCAGCCGCCCAGCCGCACCGCCGCCGAGTTGCTCAAGACGTTCGCGATCGATCAGTCGCATTGGGACCAACTCGCCGACGGCCGGCCGTTGTTCGACGATGAATTGGCGGTCCTCATGCGCTGCCTGTTCCGCAGCTCCCAACTGCCGCTGGCCGAGGTCCAGCGCCTGGCCGAGCAGCGCACCGACCTCCGCACGCTGCAAGCCAGTCCGGCCAAATGCCGGGGCGAGTTCTTCCACCTGCAGGGGCGTCTGCGCGCCGTGGAACTGCAACTGGTCCCGCCGGACCTGAAGCGCGCCTTCGATCTCGCCCAATACTACCGCTGCCGCCTCGACGACCAGCGGCTGGGCCCCGTGGTGGTCTACGCGCGCGAGGTGCCCCGGCAGTGGCACGACGGCGGCCGCATGAACGAGCCATCCGGCGCCCTGGCGATGTTCCTGAAACGGCTCCCCGACTCGTCCGCCAGCCCCCACGCCCCCGGCCCAAGCGACAAGACCGCGGCGCTGCCGGCCTTCGTCTCCAGCCGCGTGGCCTGGTATCCCGACAACCTGCTGGGCCAGTTGGGGATGGATGTCGGCCTCCTGGACACCGTGCTCAATCGAACCGAGATCACCGGCGAGGAACGCGAAGCCTTCTATCAGATGTTGGCCGCGGTGGGCCGCGCCCAGTCCGGCCAACTCCTGGCCGCCGCCCAATCCGAACTGCGGCAGCAAGGGCAGTCGTCGTGTTCCGTGGTTCCTTTGTTCAACCAGGCTGACGACCAGCTTGGCCGCCTCGTCGTGCTGGACGGCGTCGCACGCCGCGCCATCAAGGTCGTCGTCGACCAGCCCGATCTCGTGGCCCGCTTCGGCTTCGACCACTATTATGAACTCGGTCTGTTCACCGACGACTCGCAGGGCAACCCGTTGATCTTCTGTGTGCGCCGACTGCCGCCGGGCATGCCCCCCGGTGACAGCGGATCCTATGCCTATCGCGTGCGCGTGGCCGGGTTCTTCTTCAAGACCTGGGCCTACCGCAGCGGCGAGGCCCTGGCCTCCGATAAGGCGTCCGCACGCGGTCGGCAACTCGCGCCCCTGCTGATCGGAGATGAGCCGCGGTTGGAGTTGCAGGCGCCGCTGCCGCGCGACCCGCTGGGCCAGGCCCTGCTGATCGGCCTGTTCCTGCTGGGCGCGGCGGCCGCCACTTGGGCCGTGTGGCGCACCAGCCGGCCCAAACGCCGACCGCCGCCGCCGACCACCGAGGTCAAACCACGCTTTGATTTCTGATGTTCACCGAATCCAGAGAATTGGCATCCCCGAAGGAGAAACCATGAAGAGGGCGAAGATCACGGTTGTCGGAGCAGGAAACGTCGGCGCGACCACGGCCCACTGGTGCGCCGCCGCCGAATTGGGAGACATCGTCCTGCTCGACATCCCCCAGACCGAGAACATGCCCCGTGGCAAGGGCCTCGACCTGATGCAGGCCGGGCCCATCATGGGCTTCGACGCGCGCATCACCGGCACCACCAGCTACCAGGATACGGCCGACAGCGACGTGGTCGTCATCACCGCCGGCATTCCGCGCAAGCCCGGCATGAGCCGCGACGACCTGCTCGCCACCAACGCGCGCATCATGGGGGCCGTGGCCGCCGAAATCAAGAACACCAGCCCCAACGCCATCGTCATCGTCGTCAGTAACCCCCTCGACGCCATGGTGCAACGCGCCATGCAGGTCAGCGGCTTCGCCCCGCGGCGCGTCGTCGGCCAGGCCGGCGTGCTGGATACGGCCCGATTCCGCGCCTTCATCGCCATGGAATTGGGCGTGAGCGTCGAGGATGTGTCGGCCATGCTCTTGGGCGGCCACGGCGATACGATGGTCCCCATGCCCCGCTGCAGCACCGTGGGCGGAATCCCCGTCACCGAACTGATCGCCCCGGAACGCCTGGAACAAATCGTCCAACGCACACGCGACGGCGGTGCCGAGATCGTTGGCCTGCTGAAGACCGGCAGCGCCTACTACGCCCCCGCCGCGGCCACGACCCAGATGGTCGAGGCCGTCGTCCGCGACAAGAAACGCCTGATCCCCTGTGCCGCCTACTGCGACCGGGAGTACGGCGTAGGCGGTTACTATGTGGGGGTGCCCGTGGTCCTGGGCGGCGAGGGGGTGGAACGGATCATCGAACTCCCGCTGAGCGACACCGAACAGGCCGCTTTCCGTCGCAGTGTCGACGCCGTCAAAGGCCTGGTCGCCACCATGCAACAACTCGTCGCCAACTAACGCCCTCTCTCGTGCAGACGGGGCAGTCCTGGTTTGGGTGCCACGGGTGGCTTGTCCACCCGTGCCGCGTACCATGCCGGGCACCGGGGGCCGGCGTTGGGTGCCATGCCACGCCCACGCTCGGCGTGGGCCCGCTTGTCGTGGGCATGCAAACGCCGGACGTCACCTGCCCACGCCCGGAATCAACTCGCCGGCCATCCTCGTCGCCACCGTTTTTCGGCAAATCAGCCAGCTTGTCCTTTCACCCCCGCGTTAGTCATGCCTGGGATATTCTTCCTAGATCGCGCCAATCACACCAGGCCCCTATCTTTCCAAAGGTTCTGGCTGCAATTGACAGCGCTTCGTCAGACGGATAGAGTCGAACATCATTTCCCAAACGGTTCGGCAGCGCCGGATCGGGCGTAGATGCCGATCCCCGGACCCGTCGACAACTCGGTTTCTCCGGACCGCTCAGGTTGGCTGTAGTGGTTCTGGCGTAGTTCTCAAAAACATCTTCCGTCATCAGCGATCCACGCTATGGATTGGATACGGCGTTTGACCAGTGCCGCTCAAGAGCGGCCTTCTGTTGCGGATCTTGAAGTGGATAGTGCGGGCATCGAGCACTCAACCGGGCAGGTGCCGCACACCCTCTTTGCCCCGTTGCACTACGAGCCGGGCTACGCATATCCCCTGCTGATCTGGCTGCACGGACAAGGCGGCGACGAACGCCAACTCATGCGCATCATGCCCTTGATCAGCATGCGGAACTACGTCGCCATCGCGCCGCGCGGCACCGCGCCTTCGGCCGATGGCCGTTGCGGCTGGCAGCAGAGCGAAGAGCATGTGCAGTTGGCCGAGCAACGCGTCTTGGATTGCCTGCTCATCGCCCAGCACAAGTTGCACATCGCGCCCCGCCGCGTTTTCCTGGCCGGCTTCGACACCGGGGGCACCATGGCCTTTCGTGTGGCCATGGACCACCCGCAGCGATTTGCCGGTGTCCTCTCGCTCGGCGGCGCCTTTCCCAGTGGCGACCGGCCTTTTCGTAATCTGCCCGATGTCCGCAAACTGGGTATCTTCCTGGCCGCGGGCCGGGATAGTGTCGAGTTTCCGCCAGAGGAGGTCTGCCGGGATCTGCGCCTCTTTCACACGGCGGGCCTCTCGATCACCCTGCGGCAGTATCCCTGCGCGCACACCCTGTCGCAGCAGATGCTGGCCGACGTGGACCGCTGGATCATCGAGCAGATCACACGCCCCAGCGAACCCCTCTCCGAAGCCGAGACCAACCAGTCCCACCACGCGGACTAGTGTCTTGTGCAGACGGTGACGGATGATCCGCACGGCCACGCGCGCTTGCCCACGCGCGTTTCTGTATCGCGGGACAAGTCACCTTTGTCTGTGCTTCAGACCTTGCTGGCGCGCCTCGCGATCCAGGCGTCGCGCTCCGTGATCCCTCCGTGCTAGCACTGCTGGCAGCCAAACGCGGATTGACAGCGCTGCGTCTTTTCGGGTACATACGGCCCGCATTTTTCCCCGTCCTGACTCGGGTGGGGGCGACGCTGGCTGCATTCCGGCGATCCTGCCGTTCGGCGGCGGGGCGTCGCCTTGCGCACCAGCGGCGCGCGAGCGGTGCCCGAAAGGCTTCTCGCGCCAACGCGTTCCCGCCCGTGTCGCGGCGTCCGCAATCGCAGCTCCTCTATGCCGCCGGAAAACCGTTCAGACGAACCGACCGAAGCCCAACCCGCCGCCGTGCCCTGGTGGAAATCGCCAGGACAGGCCGTGCGGAGCGTGGGAGGTTGGGCCGCGGCCCATCGCCTGAAGGCCGGGCTGCTGGCCTTGGCCGCGATGCTCTCCCTGGGCGGCGTCGCGGTCACCGCCCTGGTCCTGATGCGCTCCAGCCAGGCCCCCGTGATCTCCCTGGACGACGCCCTGCAAGCCTTGGACCGCGGCGACATGGCCGACGCCCGACGCCTGGCTGACGAATACGAACAGAAAACGCCCGAGGCGGAGGTCCGCAAAGGCGGGCCGGAGTTCGTCCGCGGGGCGGCCGCCGCCTATGAGGCCGACCGCACCGTCAGCGACGCCAAGGCCGACCATTTCCTGATTGCCGCACGCCACTTGCAGCAGGCCTGGCACAAAGAGTTCCCGCCCGGCCGCCAGGCCGAAGGCTTGTATCTGTTGGGCAAAAGCCTCTACTGCAGCGGCCAGATTGTGGCCAGCCGGCCCGTCCTCCGCGAAGCCCTGCAAACCAATCCCCAACGCAAAACCGAAATCCGCTATCTCCTGGCCGCCGCCTATCTCACCGACTCCACTCCCAAACTCTCCGAGGCTGAAGAGCAAAACGACCTGGCCCTCGCCGATACCCATATTGCGCCCCTCTTGCGCGACCGCCTCGTGCTGCAACGCGCCCAGATCCTGCTGGCCGCGGGCAAACGCGGCGCCTGCCTCGACGTCCTGCGTCAACTCCCCGCCGATTCCAAGCAAAGCGCCGAGGCCGACCTGCTCCGCGCGCGGATCTTGATCCTCGAAGCCCGCGAATTGATGGCCGATTCCAGCAAGCCTGAACAGGCCGTAGCGGCCAAACGCAAGTATCAAGAGGCCATCGCCGGACTGCGGCAGGCCCAGTCCGCCGACACCCTGGCCACCGCCGTCACCTGCCGCGCTATGTACTTGATCGGCGTGTGCCTGAAAGAGAGCGACGACGGCCGCGCGGCCTCCAACCAGTTCGCCCGCCTCCGCAAACTCTTCCCCGACACCCCCGAGGCCTTCGCCGCCACCTTCGAAGAAGCCGAATTGCTCCGCAAGTCCGGCCGTCCCGAGGCCGGACTGAACGACTACCGCCAGGTCCTGGAGAAAGTCGCCGATCCGGACAGCTACAGCAATCCCTGGCTCTCGTTGACGGAACTGCGGCAACGCACCCTCAACGCCTATCAGGACTACCTGGACAAACAGCTCTTCCCCGCCTGCCTGGAGTTGGCCAAACGCCTGCACCCCTTGTTCCCCAAGGAACGCGCCACCGAGTTGCTGGCCGAGAACTACGCCGCCTGGGGCCACTCGCTGCTCGAACAAGCCGCCGGCGTCGCCGAAAACAAGGCCGAGTCGCTCCGCGAGGATGGGCGAAAACGCCTCCGCCAGGCCGGCGCCGCCTACATGCAGTTGGCCCGCCTCCTCGTCACCCACCGCCGCTATCCCGACGAATTGTGGAACAGCGTCCAGGCCTATATGGCCGGGCACGACTATCGCCGGGCGGCGGAGGTGCTCCGCGAATATCTCCACAACGAGATGCGCAAGCGGCATTCCGACGCCCTGACAGCCCTCGGCGAGGCGCTCCTGACCGAGGGACGGATCGACGAAGCCCTCCAGGCGCTTTCCGAGTGCGTGGACCTGCATCCGCGGGACGCGGCCGCGTTTCGCGCCCGCTTGCTGGCCGCCAGGGCCAGGATCGAGAAGGGCGAGTACGACCAGGCGGAAAAGTTGCTCCGCGACAACCTCACCGCCGACCTCTTGACGCCGGCCAGTACCGAATGGCGGGAAAGCCTGTTCGAACTGGGACGCCTGCTGCACACCCAACGCCGCTACGACGACGCCATCCCCCGCCTGGAAGAAGCGGTCGTCCGCTATCCCGACACGCCCCACTCCCTGCAAAGCGCTTACCTGGCGGCCGATTCCTACCGGCAGATGGGCTATGCCATCCGCGCCGCGCTCGGTCAGGTCCTCGTCGAGAGCACGCGACTGCAACGCACGCGCCAAGCCAACGAGGCCTTGGGCCTGGCCCTCGACCACTTTCAGAAACTCCGCGAAACCCTCATGCGCCGCCAGGACAAGGGCGAACTGGGCCCCCTGGAAAAGCTCATGCTCCGCAACTGCTTCTTCGCCGTCGGTGACTTGCTCTTCGATCTGGCACGCTACGACGAAGCGCTCAAAGCCTACAGCATGGTCATCAACCGCTACCAGAACCGCCCCGAAACCCTGGAAGCCTACGTGCAAATGGCCAACGCCTATGTCCGCCTGGATCGTCCCGCCGAGGCCCGCTCCATGGCCGAGCAGGCCAAAGTGGTCCTGCATCGCATGAACAAGGAAACCTCCTTCGCCGGGACCACCAACCGTACTCGCGAAGAATGGAAAACGCTCCTCGACCGCCTCTCGTTGCTCTAATCTCCCTCGTCCCTCGTCCCTCGTCTCTAATCCCTAATCCCCAATCCCTTCTCCTCGCCATGTCTCCCGAGATCCTCGCCGCCCTCGTCCAACGCAAACGGCTCTGCCTGGAGCAGTTGCAGGTCTTGGGCCAGAAGCAGCGCGAGCTGATCGACAGCGATCAGGTCACGCGCTTGCTGGATCTCTTGTCAGTCAAACAGCGGATGCTTTTCGAGTTGCGCAAAGTGGACGTCGCCCTGCAGCCCTTTGCGCGGCAGTCGCCCCAAGAGCGGAATTGGGGCAACCCCCAGCAACGCCAGCGGTGCGCGGCGGACCTCGAAGTCTGCGAACGCTTGTTGGCCCAGATCGTCGTCCAGCAGAAAGAGGACGAGCAGACGCTGATTCGCCGGCGCGACGAGGTGGCCCAGGCGCTGCGCGGCATGCATGTCGCCGGCCTGGCCCGTGAGGCCTATGAAGCCCGCACGCCGAATCCCGTGAGCCGCATCGATCTTTCCTCGGACGTCCAGGAGCGAAAGCCATGAACAGCGCCAGCCCTTTGCCCGTCGCGCTTTCGCCCGAAACCGTGACCGATCTGCAAACCGTCCTCGCCGCCTGGCAGGACGCCACGGCCCGGCTCGAACAGACGCACGCCGCCTTGCGCGAGGAAGTCTGCCGCTTGACCGACGAACTGGAAGTGAAGAACCGCGAGTTGGCGCGCAAGAACCGCCTGGCCGACCTGGGGCAAATGGCCTCGCACGTCGCGCACGAGGTGCGCAATAACCTCGTGCCCGTCACGCTCTACCTGAGCCTCCTGCGCCGACGCATCACCGCGGACCCCGAAAGCTGCCAGGTGCTGGAGCGGATCGAGGCCGGCTTCACCGCCTTGGACGCCACCGTCAATGATCTGCTGCACTTCACCTCCGACCGCGACCCGCATCGGCAGCGGTTCGAACTCCAACCGCTGGTGGAAGAGGTCTTCGCTTCCCTGGCTCCGCAACTGACCGCCCAGGGCATCGGCACGCGCGTCGCCGTCCCCGCCGGACTGCAACTCATGGCCGACCGATCCATGCTTCGCCGGGCCCTGCTGAACCTGGTCCTCAACGCCATCGACGCCCTGCCGCAGGGCGGACAATTGAAGGTCGAGGCGGCCTCGCGCGAAGCCTACGTCGAACTGTCGGTGGCCGACACCGGCCGCGGCCTGCCCGAGGAATACATCGCCCGCGTGTTCGAACCCTTCTTCACCACCAAGAGCGGCGGCACCGGATTAGGGCTGGCCATCGTCTATCGCATCGCCGAGGTGCACGGCGGAAACGTGATCGCCGCCAACGCGCCCGGCGGCGGGGCCGTATTCACCTTGACCATTCCCCGGATCGGCACGGAGCGACGCGCATGAGTCCTCGAAACTCTCTTTCCAAATCCGGCAAGGGACGCGTGCTCGTGGTCGACGACCACGCCCAGGCCCGCGAGTCGATGGCCTTCGTCCTCCGCCAGTCCGGCCATCAGGTGGATTGCTCGTCCAGCGCCATCGAAGCCTTGCAGATCCTCGATCGCCAGAGCTATGACTGCATCGTCACCGACCTGAAGATGCCCGGCATGACCGGCCTGGAATTCATCGTCCAGCTCGAACAACGCCAATCCACGGCCCAGGTCGTGATGGTCACCGCCCACGCGTCCGTCGCCTCGGCCGTCGAGGCCATGCGGCACGGGGCCTTCGACTACATCGAAAAACCCTTCGACGCCCAGCGCCTGGAGAACATGGTCGCCCAGGCCCTCCGCCACGCGGGACTGGTGCACCCCGAAGCCGCCGCCGGCGAAGACGACTCCGCCGTCATGATCGGCTCCAGCGACGCGATGCAGGCCCTCCGCACGCGGATTCTGCAAGTCGCCCCCACGCCGGAAACGATCCTCATCACCGGCGAAAGCGGCACCGGCAAGGAACTGGTCGCACGCGCCGTGCACGCCGCCAGCGGACGCGGCCCCATGGTCAGCGTCAACTGCCCCGGCCTCTCCGCGCAGCTCATGGAGAGCGAACTCTTCGGTCACGAAAAAGGGGCCTTCACCGGCGCCGACGCCCCGCGCGTCGGCCGCTTCGAAATGGCGCAGGGCGGGTCCATCCTCCTCGACGAAGTCACCGAAATCAGCCTCGTGCTCCAGGCCAAGCTGCTCCGCGTCCTCCAGGAAAAATGCTTCGAACGCGTCGGCTCCAGCCAGACCATCAAGGCCGAAGCGCGCGTCATGGCCAGCACCAATCGCGATCTGCGCGCCGAGGTCGCCGCCGGCCGCTTCCGGCACGACCTCTTCTATCGCCTCGCCGTGGTGCCCCTGCACGTGCCCCCCCTCCGCCAACGCCGTGAAGACATTCCTGAGCTGGTCCAGTACTTCCTGCACCGCTCGGCGCGCCGCCTCCAACGCCCCTCCTGCACGCTCGAACCAGCCGCCCTGGAACTCCTCGTGCAGCACGATTGGCCGGGCAATGTCCGCGAACTGGAGAACATCATCACCCGCGCTAGCGTGCTCTACGGCGAAAAACCCGTCACCGCCGACGAATTGGCACGCTGGCTCATCGGCGAATCCGACTCCGCCCCCGCCGACGTCCCGCAAGACGTTCCCGTGGGCCTCAGTCTCGAAGCCATGGAACGGAGGTTGATCGAAGCCACCTTGGAACGACATGGAGGACATCGGGCACGGACCGCGGCGGCCCTCGGAATCGGGCTGCGCACCCTGTCCGGAAAACTCCGCGAGTACGGCTATGCCCCGCGCGAGAAACCTTGTTCTCGCGCCGGTTGAGAAGAGCCTGTCCTGGAACCATCACCGCCACGTCCGGCGGCCCGGCAAGACCGAACTGCCGACAGGTTCCGGGAGCGGCTCCCAGAGTCCAGAGGTCCGGCCCTGACGCCGGAGAGAGGAACAACACCAGCCCGCCTCCGGCCCGTGGTCGGCGCGCCCCTTTCCCTGGGCAGCACCGGCCGCGCGCGGTGCGCGCACGACGCAGATCGGCAGAATCTGCCCACCGCCCATCGGCAGTTCTTGCCGATCGAGCCGCGAGGCGGAGAAGAATCACCCGCGTGCCCATAACATTCGGCAGAAGTACGAGGCAACAACAGCAATTCCGGCAATGATTTAGCGACCCTGCCGGCGCGGCGGGGCCAAGGCAGGCATGCCAATTGCATTCGCAAGCTGGCCGACCTGCCGCGAGTAGGCAAACGAGGCAAGAATATGGCCGACCTGTTTCAGAATAGTTCGATTCCGGTCCTCGAACAGTTGGTGAATTTCACCCAGGCCCGGCACACCGCCCTGGCCGGCAACATCGCCAACATCGACACGCCCGGCTACGTCGCCCGCGACCTCTCCGTCGAGGACTTCCGCAAGCAGTTGCGCGAGGCCGTCCACGATCACCGGCCGACGTCGATGAACTCCGACCATTCCTCCACCGCGCTGGCCCAGGTCTCCAAGAATCCCAAGAGCATCCTCTTCCACGACAAGAGCCAGGTCGGCGTGGAGCACCAGGTTACGGAAATGGTCAAGAACCGCATCGAACACAATACGGCCCTGGCCATCATGGCCAGCCAGTTCCAACTCCTGCAAACGGCCATCAGCGAGAAACTCTAGTCCCCATCGCCTGAAGCGACGCAACCCTTAACCCTCACCCACTCTCCACCACCCCACTGCCATGCTCTCGGCACTCGACATCAGTACCAGCGGCCTGGTCGCGCAGCGTGCTCGCATGAATGCGATCTCCAGCAACCTGGCGAATCTCTCCACGGTGGTCAACGAGTCCGGCGAGGCCGAACCCTATCAGCCCCGCTTCGTGGTCTTCCAGACCGATACCAGCGTGGGCAACAACGGGGCGGCCGGCGTGCGCGTGGCCTCCGTCGAGACGTCCCAGGTCGAACCCCTCTGGAAGTATCAGCCCGGCCATCCCGCCGCCCAGAAAGACGGCCCCCGCGCCGGCTACGTGGCCTATCCCAACATCAACATGATGACCGAATTCACCGACGCCCTGGAAGCCGCACGCTCCTATGAGGCCAACCTCGGCGCCATGGAGATCACCAAGGACATGGCCCAGCAAACCTTGAGGATCCTCGTCTGATGAACGCGATCCACAGCGTCCAAACGGCCTTTCCCCTGCCGGCCGCCAGCGGCTCGGTGGGCGCGGCGGAATCGGCCGCCGGCGGTCCTTCCTTCAAGGACTTCCTCCTGAACTCGATCCAGAACGTCAACGCCATGCAGCAGTCGGCCGACCAGGCCGTGGAGCAACTGGCCACCGGCGGCGATGTCACCCCGGCCGAGGTCTTGACCGCCGTGCAAAAGGCCGACATCGCCTTCCGCATGATGATGCAGATCCGCAATAAGCTCGTGCAGGCCTACGAAGAGGTGCAGAACATCCGCATTTGACGGCCCCGCATGACGCGCCGGCCCGCTCCCCTGGCTCCGACTCGAGAATAAGGTTCCACGGATGGACTTCCTGAATAAAGCGATGGCGCAAGTCGCCGACCTGTTCCGCTCCATGACCCCCGGCGCCCGGATCACCACCGGACTGCTGCTGGTCGTCCTCGTCGTCAGCCTGGGCTACCTCTTCCGCTATCGGCAGTCCTCCCCCGATCTGTACCTCATGGGCGGCGAGCACTTCCCCGCCAGCCAACTCCCCGCCATGCAGGCCGCCTTTGCCAAGGCCGGGCTCAATTCCTACGAACTGGAAGGCACGCGGGTTCGCATCCCGCACGGACAGCAGAACCTCTACATGGTGGCCCTCGTCGAAAACAACGCCCTGCCCGAAAACTACAGCGAAATCCTCGACAAGGCCCTGGACACCAACCCCTGGCTCGATCGCGAGGCGCAGGAAAAACGCTTCAAAGCCGCGCGCGAAAGACAACTCGCCCTCATCATCCGCTCCATGCAGGGCGTGCAGAACGCCTTCGTGATGTACGACAGCGAGACCAAACGCGGCTTCAATCGCGAAAACATCGTCACCGCCTCCGTCAACGTCTCCTGCAAGGCCGGCGCCCAATTGGCCGATGGCCAGGTCTTGGCCATTCGCAGCCTCGTCAGCCGCTCGATCGCCGGACTCCGCCCGGAAAATGTGGCCGTCACCGACCTGGGCACCGGCCGCACGCTCACCGGTTCCGGCGAAAACGGCGGCGGCGTCCTCGACGATCCGCACCTCCAGCGCAAGCACATGTACGAACAGCAATGGGTCGAAAAAGCCCACAAGGCCCTGTGGTACGTCCCTGGCGCTACCATCACCGCCAATGTCGAACTGGAACGCGAACTCCGCCACCGCCGCGAAACCGTCAAGCACGATCCCAAGACCGTGCCCTTGCAGATCTCGGAGAAGAGCCAGACCTCGACCTCCGAATCGGGTGGACCGGGCGGTCGGACGGGCTATGTCGCCCAGCAACCCAATACGCCCCTCTCCCTCGGCGCTGCCTCCAAAACCCGCCAGGAACAGGAACAATCCGAAAGCCAGACCCTCAACGTGACCGGCGGCGAACGCGATACCGTGGAGATGGCCGGCCTGACTCCCAAACGCGTCACCATGTCCATCGGCGTCCCCAACAGCTACTTCGTCAAAGTCTGGCAGGAACGCAATCCGGCCGGCGCCGGCGCGCCTCCCAAGACGCCCGACAACACCGCCCTCGAACAAATCCGCACCGACGAGATCACCAAGATCCGCCAGCACGTGGCCAATATCCTGCTCCCGGTCGAAGGCCTGGCCGATCTGTCGCAACTGGTGCAGGTCACGTCCTTCCAGGACCTCGTTGCGCCCGAGCCCGCCCTGCCCACCACCCTCGAAAACACCCTCGTATGGCTGACCAACAACTGGAGCACCCTGGGCGTGGCCGTGCTGGCCCTCATGGCCCTCATGATGTTGCGATCGATGGTCCGCGGCCTGCCCGAAGCCGCCTCTTCGGCCGCTGGCTCGCCGGTCCGCATGGCACGCGGTCCGGCCGGGGCCGCCGAGCCCGAAGAAGAGCAAGAAGCCATCGCCGCCAAGGCCGAAAACCAGCAACGCCTGCGACGCTTCACCGGCTCCGGACCCTCGCTCCGCGATGAACTCGCACAACTGGTGCAAGAAGATCCCGACGCCGCCGCCAACGTGCTCCGCGCCTGGATCGGTATGGGAGTCCCCAAGTAGACCCTGCTCCGCGCTGCAAACATGGACACGCCAAACCTCAATCCCGACCTTCACCGCGCCTCCCAGCGAAGCGACGACGCGCCCCCGCTCGGCGCCGCGGCCGACTCCCAGGACCCCACCTTCCGCAAGGCGGCGATCCTGGTGGCCGCCCTCTCGCCCCAGGAAGCCGATCGGATCCTCGACCGCTTCGAACCCGATCAGGCCTTCCGGCTCCGCCAGGCCATGGTCGATCTGGGCGATGTCGATCCCCGCGAACAACAACGTGTGCTGGAAGAGTTCTTCCGCGTCGGACCGCTGGTGCCCGGTCACCAGGTCGCCGGCATCGAGTTGCACGACGGACTCTTGCAGCGGCTCTCCTCGACCGACGACGAACCGGCCCCCGACGCGCGCCCCTTCGGCTTCCTCCAAGATACGGAAACCGAACGTCTGGCCCGGGCCCTGGCCGACGAACGCCCGCAAACCGTGGCCCTGGTCCTTTCGCATCTCCCGCCCCAGCAGGCCGGACAGGTCCTGGTGCGGATGGCCCCCGCCCAGCAGGTCGACGTCATCCACCGCTTGATCGACCTGGAAGAGACCGATCCGGTGGTGCTCCGCGAGGTGGAACGCGTCCTGCAAACCCGGCTCTCGCGCCAGGTGCAGATGCAACGCCGCCGCGTGGCCGGACTGAAGGCCGTGGCCGGCATCCTCCAGGCCTCGCCGGGCGAGGAGGGGACCCAGAGCCTGGACAACCTCTCGCTGC
>CALARR010000375.1 GCA_937889015.1 uncultured Planctomycetales bacterium
CGCTGGACTCGGACTTCAGGCCCCTTGCCAGCGTGCGGCCGTTCTACACCCGCGTGAAGCCTAAGCACCCTGAGCGGGAATCGGCCGGCGCGAAACACAAGCACAAGATTCCCATGACGGAACTCTTGCTCCATGCGCCTGAGTCCGAGCAGGTTGCCGATTGGCTCCATGACTGGTTCCTGAACTTGAAGCTCCCTTTCAAGAAGTGCCTCGTGCCGCTGGCCCACAACTGGGCCTTCGAGTCCAGCTTCCTCAAAGCCTGGCTCGGCGTCGAGGAAATGGACCTGTTGTTCCACAGCCACGCCCGCGACGGAATGCTCTACGCGATCTCGCTCAACGACAAGGCCGCCTTCGCGGGCGAGCCGGTGCCGTTCCCGTTCGTCGGCCTGGGTGCCATGTGCAAGAAGTTGGGGATCGTCAACACGAATCCCCACGACGCCTTGGCCGACTGCATTGCCGAGGCAGAAGTCTACCACGCCATGCTGCGGATGTTTTGAGGAAGCCGCAATGGGACAGGTCTGGACGCATGACGACTGGAACGGCATCATCCGACGGGTCAATGACCTTATCGTGCCGTGCGACTATGCGGACTATATCACTCCGCTTCCCGAAGTGGAGCCGGGGCATATCTGGTCCGGTTCGGACATCAGCGATGTCCGCAGCGGACTTCACTGGATGTGCCGAAATGCGCCGGAGGATTGGCTCGACCTGGGATCGCTCGGGTGGAAATGGAAACAGGAGATCATCGACGAACTCAACGACACAATCGACACCTGCGACTGCGGCTGCACTCAAGCCGTCGTCGATGACGCGCGTTCCATTCATGGCCGGTCATCCTACGTTCCCTATCTGATTTATCCGCAGCAATGGACAAAAACCGAATGGTTCGGGGGTGACGACCATTGGCATTTCTACTGGACCTACCGACAAAGGTACGACTTCACCATTGCCATCGGCTACGGCTACGGGTGGTCGGGGTTGAGAAATGCAGGGCACCTGGCCAAGTGGGAAATGTCCTACTGGCTCTATCCCTACGACGGTCCTCCGACGTTCCATTCAGACGTTTTCGATCTGGGCGTCGTCGATGCCGACTGCAATGGCGTAGTGACATCCGCGCCCTCCGGCACGTTCGTCTGGCAAAGCCCCCAGGACACTCCGATGTACTCTCAACCGGGCGGCCATCCCTTTACTGTCTGGGACACCGCAAACGCGAGTTGCTGCTGAAAGGGATTGCCTTCGATGACTTTTCCTGCGTGCTCCTCAGCGTTTGACTCGCAAACGCCGACAGGCCGTGTCGTGCATCGCGTCTGTCTCGACGAAGCCAAACCGACCTGCCGGATGGTTGTGACAGCCCGAGCATGTAAGCGGTGCCAGACGCCGAGTATCCACATTGAAGTGAATGACAACACCGCGCCCCCGGCCGAGACTCCGGGTTTCGTGCGACGAACATTATCGTATGCCGAGGCGCTAATTGCGTGGGCGGCGGCCGGTCGGCCCGAGCGCTCCGATAAGGAAGTCGAACGGATATTTTATCAGCACTGCAAGCCGTGCAATTGGTTCGACCCCGAAAAGCAAATCTGCCGAGGCTGTGGTTGTCGGGTCGCCGAAAACGGCGTGGCCGTTCTCAACAAGATCAAGATGGCTACGGAGCACTGCCCTCGTGAATTGTGGTGACGCCTATGCCGTGCGAATGCCCTGACGACCAACCCCGCCGCCCGACACCTTCGGGAAGCTGCAACTATCTTCTCTATTCCGGCGGCCCGCCCGCGAGCTTCTATCGACTCCTGGTGCAGGCGATTCCCGACGTGGAAATGACCCACGGACGGCCCGCGGTCCACCCCGATGGCTCGCTGGAATTCCCCGGACCTCCACCGGCGCTTGCGGGCTTCCGGCAGGAAGGCTCTCGCCTCTACCCGGTATGGCTGCCCTGCACCCTGCGGATGCTCCAGGTTCAGGTTCTCGACCGCGTGCTCCGTATCGCGGGCATCTGCGGTTGCCCCGAGTGCGAGCGATTCAGTCGCGAAGTAACGCCGAATCAGTGCCACAACTGCCCGATACGCCAATCCTGATATTCTTGTATGTGAGGTAGTTTTGTGGTCGGTTCCAAGTCCTCCCTCGCATCAGATGAGCGGAAAAGTCTCCATCTCTCTCAAACATGCGTGTGGATTCCCAGAGGTGTGGAATTGCTCCGCCAATCCGCAGCACACAAGATGGGCCTGCCCGTGACTCGGCTGGCCTAAGCCAATTGAAGCGGCCTCTCCGAGTAGCGAAGAGGCCGCTTCCAGCTTGGCTGTCCAGGGGGGAACCGGACAGTTCAGCTTTTGGGCTTGGACTTGAACGTGCCGTGAGGGCCGGCGAGTAGCACCGGCTTCTTGCCGGCCTTCTCGATGGCTTCCCAGAGGGCGCGTGGCGACAAATTGACTGCCGGGGCCGGCACGATGGTCACGGTCTTTGCCTTCGAGTCGCCCGTGACCTCAGCGATCCCCTTCACTTCAGCCAGGGCCGCCTTGACCTTCTTCACGCAACCTCCGCACATCTCTCCCTCGACGGTCACGACCGTGGCATCGCTCTGACGCTGCTCGGCTGCATAGGAGTTGGTGGCTGCAAGCGCAAACACCGCAACGACGACAACGAACAGACTACTTCTCATCAACATACGAGCCTCCGTTGGGGAACGTGGAAAACGTGCGGCCCAAATCCGTTTTGTGCCGCCAACGAATTTCATTCTCGGGATGGTTCCGGTCCATCGCCAATTTTCACGCCTGCCTCAATGCGGCGACGATCTGCGTGCGGGCCGCTTGGTATCCGGGCGCTAGGCCGGCGAGCACGCCGACCACCGCCGAAACCACGGCCCCGGACACGGCCAACCCCAGGGACGGCTGGAATGTAATCGTCACCCCCTCGGTCCCGATGGAGAAACCCCACCAGCCGAGCAGGAGCAATCCCAGGCCGATCCCCAGAAAACCACCGGCCAGGCTTTGCAGAAGGCTCTCCGCCAATACGAGGCGGAAGACCCGCGTTGGGCGAACTCCGAGTGTTTGCAGCACGCCATGCTCCTTAATGCGATCCTGCACCGCCATCACCGTGGTCGTCGCCACGAGGCTCAATACAAGGCCCACACAGGCATAGCCCAGCCAATGGGCGAAACCAACCAGTTCCGCAAGGTCCGAGAGCGTCTCCCTTTGGAACACGCCCTTGGTCCGCGTCGTGGTTGCGACAGGACCGCTGCGGAACTTGGCGTCGATGGCTCCGGCCGTCGCGTCGGGGTTTGCGTTGTCCGCCAGCAATACCTCAAATTGTGTTACCGCACCCACGGTGTTTCGGCCCGGAGCGCGCTGGAGAAAATCCAGGTGCGTGTAGAGGAAATTCTCCTCCGCTGTGACCGACGATGTGAACAGACCCACAATGGTGACCGTCACTTCGCCCATCGTGAACTTCTGGCCGACTTTGAGATTTCGGCGGTGGGCCACGGCTTGTCCGGCTAGCGCGGCATCGGTGCGATTCTCGAACTCGGTCCAGTTGCCCGACAGCAAGTTGAGATCGCGCGCGACCCGAAGTTTCTCCGGTGGAAGACCGTTGAAGACCACAACGTCCAGACTGGCCCGACAGTTGTTGGTGAGAACTTTGATAGGGACTACATCCTTGACGCCCGGTATCTTCGTAATCGTCCGGGCGTAGTCCTCGGGCAAGCGACTGCTTGCGGGGCAGAAACGATTCTCCTGAAAAACCACGAGAGTCTGATCGGCCTGCGATTGGCGAGTGAGGCTCTCCAAGCCTCCCTGGACCGCACCGATGACGCAAAACACGAACAGCGCGACCGCAGCCCCGCTCACGGTCAGCACGGTGCGGGCGCGGTGCCGCCAGAGACTTTTCAATACATAGGGAGTGAATCGAAACACGGTCATGCGCTCCTTTGTACGGCGTCATGCGTGAAAGCGGGGTGCCCATCGACCATCTCAATTAGTCGTCCGTCGTCGAGGTGCAGACGCCGCGCCGCCACGGACGCCACCTTCGGATCGTGCGTGACAACGAACAGGGTCATGCCCAACTCGACATTGAGCCGTTCCACCAATTCCAGGATTTGCTCGGCCGTGCGCGTGTCCAGGTTGCCGGTGGGTTCGTCGCCGACAACGATGGTTGGATTGGCAACGATCGCCCGGGCAATGCCCACCCGCTGCTCCTGGCCCCCTGATAACTGCCGTGGATAATGATCGGCGCGGTCGCTGAGGTCTACGGCTTCCAAGGCGATCTCGACCCGCTTGCGGCGCTCGGCGGACGACATAGGCAGGAGCAACAGCGGCAACTCAACGTTCTCGTAGGCGGTCAGCACGGGGATCAGGTTGTGCGTCTGGAAGATGTAGCCGATATTGGCCGCTCTCCAGTCGGCAAGTCGGCCGCGCGAAAGCTTCGTGATGTCTGTGCCGTTGACGACGATCTGGCCGGAAGTGGGCCGATCAATCCCCGTCAGCAGGTTCATCAACGTGCTCTTCCCGGTCCCGCTGGCCCCCATGAGAGAGAGAAAGTCCTTCTCCTCGATGGTCAGGTCAACGTCATTGAGGGGTCTGATCTTTTCATCACCCTTCGAGAATTCCTTGGTCAGGTTACGGATTTCAACCAGAGGCATTATCGCTTCTCCGTGGATTGTGTTACTTCGTGGAGTTCGTTGCTGAAGGCACTGATTTCGCGTGGCGCTCGGCAATCCCCAGCGTTGAGTCCTCGCCTGCGACGGTAATACGGTCGCCGTGTGCGAGTCCCTCCCGGCCGCCTACCACGAGCTTGTCCATAGCGTTGAGCCCTTCGACGACTTCGACCAGTTGGTCGGTGCCGGCTTTGCCAAGCGTCACCGGTTGGCGGCGAGCGGTGCCGCTGAGGCGGTCGGCGACCCAGATTGTCGCTCCGCCCTCGCCGGACTCGACGAGCGGGCGGGGCACGAGCAATCGAAGGGGAACTTCTTGCCCCTCGGATTTCTCGGTCTTCCGTTCAGGGGCAAGGAATGTCGCTTGGACCAGCATATCGGGCTTTATCACCGGCGGTGGCTGGTGGATGGCCACCTTCACCTGCAAGGTGTTTTTCTGGATGTCCGCGATGGATGTGGCGGTCAGCACCTCTCCCGTAAGGTGCTGAGAGAGAACCGCCGACTCAATCTGAACAGGTTGTCCCGGCTGCACGTGCGGAACGTCTTCGAGGCGCACGTCCGCACGCACCTGGAGCATCTGGGGATCATAAAGGGTCACGACGGTGGCGGAGTCCTGTTCGGATGCAGGAGCCAGTCCCGTGACCCGCCGACCGGGCTGGGTGTTAAGCGCCAAGACCCGACCGGAAATCGGGGCACGCAGGATCATTCTTTCGAGGCGTAACTTCGCGGCTTGGACTGCATACTCGGCCTGCCTAACTTTGGCCTCGGCCGAAGTTACCCCGGCCTGGGCCTCGGCCAGGCGTCGAGTCTCCTCGGTCTTCAACTCAAGCTGGCTGCGGAGTGCCTCACATTTGTGCTGAAGGGCGGCGGCCTCAGCTTCCAGGCTCGGCTTTCGCGCCCGGAGTTCTTCCAGCCCGGCAGTGACCGAGTCGAATTCGCTTTGGGCACGCTGGATCAATCGACCGGCTAGGGAATCGCCGACGCTCTTCTTGCCTTCCAGGTCTTGATTGGCGAACTGCCAGCGGGACTCAGCCGCGCGGATGGCGAACGGCAAATTCACCAACTCTGTCCTGACCTTTGCAAGGAGTGATTCCGCATCGGCCAAAGACGCCTGCAAATGGACCGGTCGATCCACTTGGCTCCGGGCTGCCACGACCGTTGCTCGGGCTGCGGCAAGTTCCGCCTCCTTCAATCGGAGCGCGGCCTCTGCCTCGCCGAGCGCAATCCGGGCGTCGGCATCCACGAGGGTGGCAACCGGCTGCCCGGCTTTGACCTCTTGCCCCGCGACGACCAGCAGTTGATCCACCATTCCCTCGGCCAACGCGGACACCATCACAGGACTTGGCCGCGGCTCGACCCACCCCGCCGCCTGAAACAAAGGAGTCCCTGACTGCTGAACCTCCGCGCGGGCAAGAACTACCGGGACCACCGTGACCGGCTTGGATGACATCAGGCTCTCCCTTGCGGACCAGGCGATCACCGACCCAAAACCGACGATCACCCCGAAAGGGATCAAATAGCGTGTGACCAGATTTCGCCGCCGGCGCTTCTGGGAAGTCTTGGTGCCGGAACGGTCAACGACCAACTGGCGAAGGTCCAGGGTGGTGGACATCAAAGACAACTCCTGATCGTTAGGGCCTGACGAAGACACCGCTGGCGAGAATCGTCAAGTTGCCCGCCTCGTCGCGCTTGGCCTTGCCGCGGACCACGACGGTTTGCAGTTCTTTGACGCCAAGGAGTTGTCGGCTCTCTGTCGCAACAATCTGTCCCTGACCATCGACGACTTTCACCATCGCCTTGGAGTTGGGAAGGCCGTCCGCTTCGCAGAAGGGATTGCCGCAGGCACCGTCCGTACAAGGCTCCAGCGAAAGATCGACGATCGTGAATGCCGCCATCCCGTCGATCCAGGGGCTCCCATCGTCACCGATGCGGCCGACGACGACGACTTCTTCATCGTTTTTCGCCGAACTCCGCGCGAGTTTCACGTCCTTGGCACCGGCCGGTTCGTTGGACAGGCGATAGGACGAGCCGGCGGCAGCCGCGGCCCCTTCGGTGGAACCTCCGGCAGGCGTGTTGGAAACGCGACCGCAACCGGCCGCGATGACTGCAAGGGCGAGGACCAAAGAACATCGTTTCAAGAGGGTGTGCATAACGTACTCCTTGTGTCGAGTAAGACTACCTAAACGGACTTCAATCCTTGGACGACCGCGAGTCGCATGGCCTTCACGGCTGGTGGAACAGCACCGAGCAGCCCCAGCAGCAGCCCGGTGCCGCATCCAACCAACACGGATACGCTATCAACTCGCAATGCGAACGCGCCCATCGTAAAACGCACCGCCGTGCCGTTGACCACCACCAGGGCCAACAGGGCAGCCAAGAGAGACCCGGTAGCCGAGAGTAGGGTCGCTTCTTGGATGAGACTCAGCGCAATCGAGCGCCGGCGAAAACCGAGGGCCTGGAGTGTGGAAAGCTCTTTGACCCGTCCGACTACCGCGCCGTACATCGTGTTCAGCCCTGCGAAGATACCGGCCCCTGCGACCAGACAAACCACGACCCAACCCAGGATGCGAACGGGCCGAAAGTGGCTTTGCAGGAGGGCGTAGTATTTCGTTTCCGCAATGGCTTGAAGCTCCAAGTCCACTCGTTCCTTGCAGAATAGCTGGACCTCTGAGGCAGACGCCCCGTTGGCCAAGCCGATGGCAACCAAGCTCAAATCTTGCCGCTTCAGGTCTTGCTGAAGGTCCGCCAGGGGAAACCACAATTCCGCCTCGAAGGCCGCGCCACCCGCGGCGAAATGGCCGCTGATGCGATACGGGCGTCCTTCGAGCGTCACGGTGTTGCCGATGGCGAGAGATGCCGGGTTGCACCCCAGCTTCGTGGCGGCCAGCCGTCCCACGAGGACTTCGCCGGCTCCCGGCCACTTCCCATCGGTCATCTGCACCTGGCGTCGAACCAAGGGGGCAGCGGTGGTCACTCCGCGCACGATGGCCATCATAGGCTGGCCTTCGTTCACGGCGATACGAGTGGCGATGTACAGTTCGGGGGAGACGTAGCTCGCGCCATAACGACGCTCAATACCCTGCAAACTGGCGGATAGAAGTGCCGGTATGCGACCTGGTATCGAGGAATTTTCGATGTCTTCCGCGGCCCCAATCGAATAGACCAGGACAGCCCTGGGATCGCCACTGACGGCCATCGAGGCGTCGAGGCCGCGGATGAAGGCGACAACCACGAAAACTAAGAGCACCACCGTAGTCAGCCCCGCGAGAGTCAGGGCGGTACGAGTCGGGCGGCGGAACAGGTTGCGGATGCCGTATTCCCACGGCAGCATTCGGAGTCTGAGCACGGTATTCCTCAATGGCAGCAGTGTGCAGGGGTTGCATCGCGCAACGAAGTGCGCGAAGCTTGCTCTGGGCACGCCAGACGCAACGAGTCGCACGCGAATGCGTTCCGGTTGTCTGGCGACGAAGCTTTCTACGACGCGGTTTTCCGCGGGTAGACCGTCAAAAGAGGCTACAGGGCAGCGGCCCTATAGCGCAGTGGCGCTCAGAGGAGCAAAGAATGAATCTCTACGCGCAGTTCTCTCCCCGATGCCGCCCAGTATGCAGACGGATCAAGGCGGTTGGCAAACGGCCGTTCCAGGGCGGTGTCAACGTCCAGACTGCTCGGAGCAACGAAGGCCCACGAGAAAGAGAGAATGGGCCGATCCTCCGTGAGCGGTCGCCTGGGCGATTGGCCCACCGAGCCGTCGCACACACACGAGCCACCCTTCCCATCCGGGCTCTTCGGCCCTGGCTCCTGGCTATCACTCTTCTCGTTGTCTGACTGGCAGTTCGGTGAGCAGCACGAACAACCTTTCGCCGAAGGCGCACCTCCCCCGACTACCGACCCCTGCGACATGCAGTTGATCGGGCAGGCCAACAGGCCGAAGATCGTCAGCAGTACGTGGAGGGTGCGAAACATTGGATACCGAAGGCAGGATCGGCCGGAGGGCCACCGGCAATCGTTTCCCTTTGTCAGTGATCCGGTCCCTATTATCGGCAGGGCTGATACAAAGCTTCAGTAGAAAAACACGATCGCTATGGTGCTGATTGCCGCAATAGGACGCGGATGATCCTACTGGACTGATCGTGGGCTGTCAACAGAGATTCGTGGTGGGAAAAGACTTAGAAGACGCAGAGCGTTGAACACGACCAGAAGCGACACTCCCATATCCGCCGCGATGGCCGCCCACAGAGAAGCGTACCCGGAAAACGTCAGGATCACGAAAATCGCTTTGACGGAGAGGGAAGACACGATGTTCTGCCGGATGATGGCAAGCGTCCGTCGGGAGTGCTGGACCAGCCAGGGGAGCTTGGAGAGGTCGTCTGACATTAGCGCGATGTCGGCGGTTTCGATGGCGGCGTCGCTTCCGGCCGCGCCCATCGCAATCCCCACGCTTGCGCGGCCGAGGGCGGGAGCGTCGTTGACGCCATCGCCGACCATCGCCACGCCGCCGTATTTGGCAACGAGCTTTTCCACAGCCACTACTTTGTCGGCGGGCAATAGCTCGGCATAGACTTCATCAACGCCTGTTTCGACGGCAATTGCCTGAGCAGTCTCTCGATTGTCGCCCGTGAGCATGACGATGTGCCGCAGCCCGGTGTCCCGAAGGGCCTGAAGCGTCTTCTTGGCTCCCGGCCGCACGGCGTCCGCCAAGGCAATCATGCCGCAGACGTGGCTTTCGTTCCCTATGACCACAACTGTCCGGCCGCCTTGCGACAGGGCCTCCAGTCTCCGATGATCTTCCTCAGTCTCTTGGCCCCGTTCTTCCAGGTAGCGATGGGAGCCGAGCCAGTAGTGCTTGCCGTTGAAGCGGGCCGTGGCTCCCTTGCCCTGGATGATCTGGAAATCCTCCGCGGGGACGAAGGGGACTCCGCGCTCTTTGGCAAAGGTGACGATGGCCTGCGCCAGGGGATGATCGCTACGAGACTCCATCGCCGCGGCACGCTCCAGCACCTCCGCGTCGTTGTGCCCGCTGAGTGGCACGACTTCCAAGACACGGGGCTTCCCCTCGGTGAGCGTTCCCGTCTTGTCGAGCGCGATCGCCTCTACTCTCGCCGGGGCTTCCACGTATGTTCCGCCCTTGATGAGCACTCCGTTGCGAGCGGAGGCGGCCAAGGCCGCCACGATGCTCACCGGCGTGGAGATGACCAGGGCGCAAGGGCAGGCGATGACCAGCAGGACCAGCGACCGATAGAACCAGTCTCCCCAAGCTTCGCCGAAGAAGAGCGGCGGGACGATCAAGAAGGCGATGGCAAGCCCCATCACTACGGGCGTGTAAACGCGGGCGAACTTCTCGACCCATTGCTCTGATGGAGCGCGTCGTGACTGGGCCTCAGCCACCAGACGGATAATGTGCGCTAGGGTGGTGTCACTGGCCGGTTTCGTGCATTCCACGTCCAGGGCACCATCCCCATTGATCGTGCCGGCGAACACCTGATCGCCGGGCTGTTTCGCCACGGGCGCGCTCTCGCCGGTAATCGGGGCCTGGTTGACATCACTGGCCCCGGAGACGATTTGGCCGTCCAGGGGGAACTTCTCGCCCGGCATGACGACGAAATGCGCGCCGACTGGCACTTGCTCGGGTGGGACTTGTTCCTCCGTGCCATCGGGCTTCTTCAAGCGGGCAATGGGCGGGGCCAGTTCCAACAAGGCGGCGACGGCCCGGCGGGCGCGGCCCACGCTCCACGATTCCAGGGCCAGCGAGAGGGCGAATAGAAACGCCACCGTCGCCGCCTCGAACCACTCGCCGATCCCGATGGCCCCGACGACCGCCACCGTCATCAAGAGATTCATGTCCGGGCGGAGGCGTCGGGCCGCCCGCCATGCCTTCGGCAGGATGTGCCAAAGCGCCGCAACCACGGCCAGAAAATAGGGAACACGTGCCCCCAAGGGAACGTCGTGTACAACTCCCAACCCTTCGGACCCAATCGCGGTCCAGACGCCACCGGCATGGACCACGTGGACCACGAACCCTGTCAGGGTCAACACGCCGCTCAGAATGGTCGAGATCGTTCGTCCGTGACGTTGCCGAATCTCGCCCCTCGTGAAATCCCTCTGGGTTTCTCGCCACACCTCTGCCTGCATTCCCGTTCGTGCCACAGCGCGGAGGACGACTTCCGGCGTCACGTCATACCCAGGCGGCTGAACCGTCATTCTCCCATTGAGGATGTCGAAACCCAAACGATCCTCGCCGCCTACGACGGGGCCGACCTCGCGTTTGAGGACCGCCACTTCTTCGGCGCAATCCATGCCGTGAATCTTGAACTCAAGCAGCGATTGCACGGATTTCATTGGTTTACCTTTCGCCGAGGGACGTATTGGGTGGCGCAAACCGCGTTGCGGCGCAGCCCGCGCCACCCTGTAATCGCCCGCGCCACTACGTTCCTTCCGGCTTGGGCGGCTTTTGACCGTACTTCGCCTCATACTCCACGGCGAACTTCTCTGCGCGCTTCGGATTGCAGAGGAAGCACTGCGACTCCGGCCGGTCGTGCTCCTTGCACCAGTCGCCCTTCTGTTTGTACTCGGCCGCGACCTTTGCATCGCACAGGGCGCAAATGCTCTCCGGGACGCCGTGCTCCACGCACCAGTCGGTGGCCACGGGCGTAACCGGAGTTGCCGATTTGGGCGATTCAGGCCCCTTCGTCGCGCTGCCGCCACAACCGCCGGCCGTCAGGGCTGCCATCGCCATCAGCAGGATTGAGGCCACTCGCATCCATACCATCGTCGTTCCCTCCATCAGGAAGTGTTGCCGAAACCAGTTCGGGCACGCGCCGCGAATCCATGTCGGCTTGATGAATACCCCTTGTCCTCGGCCCCACGGGACCGCTGAAGACCATGTACAGCACGCGGAGCACCAGCAGGCTCATTACCATCGCGCTGAAGACTCCGCCGATTACCACGGTGGCCAATGGACGTTGCACCTCGGCCCCCATTCCCGTATTGAAGGCCATCGGCACAAATCCCAGGCTCGCCACTAGCGCGGTCATCAGCACCGGCCGCAAGCGGGTCATGGCGGCGTTCTCGACGGCTTGCTCCAACCCCAAGCCCTGCCTGCGCAACTGCCGGATGTACGAGACCAGCAGCATGTCGTCCAGGACCGCAACGCCGGAGAGGGCGACAAACCCGACTGCCGCAGAAATGGAGAACGGCATGTCCCGCATCCATAGCGCGA
>CALARR010000376.1 GCA_937889015.1 uncultured Planctomycetales bacterium
TTGTCGGCGGACTTCTGGTCCTTTTCGGCCGGACTGGACGTCTTGGGCGCTGGCTGGTCTTCCTTTTCGGCCGGCTTGGTTTGCTTCTGCTCGCCCGGCTTCTTTTCGGTCTTGGCCTCGGGCAATTGGCGTTCGCGCCAGGGCTGCTTGGCCTTGTAGCTTTCGAGTTCCTTGGCGAGGCCTTCCTTCTGTTCGTCGGAGCCAGCGGCGAGGGCTTTTTCCGACCACTTCACGGCCGCGGCAAAGTCGCCGCTCTCGGCGTAGGCCGCGGCCAACGTGCTGAGGATGTGGGCCTGCTGGAACTCGGTCTGCTCGCCGGCCACGGTGGCCAGGGTGATGGCGCGGCGTCCGTTGCGGAGCTTGTCGTCGGGCGAGGTGGCCAGGACCCAGGCGAAGTTGTTCAGCAGGCCGGGCTCCTTGGGCTGCAGCTTGTAGGCTCGTTCGTAGTCGGCGATGGCTTCGGCGTGTTTGCCGACGCCCAGGAGGGCATCGCCGCGCCCGCGCAGGGCGAGAAAACTCTGCGGTTCGCGCGCCAGGACGTCGGTGTAGGCGGCGATGGCCTCGTCGTAAGACTGCTGGGCGCTGTAGAGCATGGCGAGTTGCAGCAGGGAGGCCACGTCCTGGGGGTTTTCCTTGCGGAACTTTTCCAATTCTTCGACGGCCGTTTCCAGCTTGCCGTCGCCGGCCAGGAGCCGGCTGCGGAGGCGTACGGCCAGCGGCAGGTTGGGCTTGAGTTTGAGGACGCGGTCCACGTCGTCGATGGCCTTTTGGCGGTCGCGTTTTTCCTCGTGCACGGCCGAGCGGAGCAGCAGGGCCGCGACGTTGTCGGGGGCCAGCTCGACGGCGCGGTCGAGTTCGTGCAGGGCCGCATCCGAGTTGCCTTGCAGGGCGTGAATCCGCCCCTTTTGCAGCAGCGGCTGCGGATTGCGCGGCTCCAGTTCCGAGGCCATGTCCAGGGCCAAAATGGCCTGGTCGTATTTCTTCTGCTGAGCCAGGACGAGGGCCTTGGCCTCGTAGGTCTGGGCGTGGTTGGGACGCAACTCGATGGCCTTATCCAGGTCGGTGAGGGCCGCATCCAGCTTGCCCAGGTCGGCGTGCAGCAGGCCGCGCGCCAGAATGGCCGTGGAATCGCCAGGCGAGATGCGCACCGCCTCGTCGAGGTCGGTCTCGCGCTGTTTGTTGTCGGTGATCAGGCTGGAGCGGAGGGTGAGGATCTTGGCGCGGAGATCGGGCGCGTCGACCGAGCCTTCCAGGGCCTGGTCCAGGGCGCTTCGGGCTCGTTTCCGATCGCCGCCGGGCAGCAACTGCAGGCGCGCAATGGCGTAGAAGGCCTCGGCCTGATTGGGGGCGATCTTGCCCGCCTTTTCCAGGTCGGTCAGGGCATAGTCGCGGAACTGGGGCCAGTTCAGATCGGGCTTGTCGGAATCGAAGATCGAACCGGCGACCATCACGCCGCGCTCGACCAGGGTCGACGAGAGCAATTGGTTGGCGAATTTCTGCTGATCCTCGTCCAGGCCTTTTTGCAGGGCACTTTCGCAGTGGCGGATCACCTCGCCCAGTTCGCGGAAGCCCTTGGCTTTGAGCTTGAGGTCGAAGGCCTTGTCGAGGTCGGCCTGGCCGGCGCTTTCGGCGGCCCGGGCCGCGACGGCCGCCAGAAGGACCGATCCGGCCAGCAGCAGACGGAAGAAGATGCGCATCGTAGTCGTCTCCAAGGAGCGCCGCCCGCAAGTGGTGCGCCCCACAGTGCGGGACGTCAGCGCGGCGTGCGTCAGGTATAGCATGTTTTGGCTGGCCCGGGAATGAAGGTTTGTGGCCGGGGGGGAGGAAGGGATTGGGGATTAGGGATTGGGAAGCAGCACGCAACAGGCAACGCGGTGCGCCGTGGTGCTTGGGGGATACGACTGACAACGCAGTCGCAAGATATTGTCTAGTATGTAGTTGTGGCATGCAACGCGCGCATAAGTGGATTAGTCCGCATGGACGGGTTGTTGCATCCATGTGGGTGGGTTGGCCGGGGGAAGGGCTGGCCCGTTGGGCCGCGGCAAGGACTGCATGAACACGGTTCCCCTGGGCGGTGCCCAGGGCTGGGAGAATTGCCGGGCCTTTGGCCCGGAGAGCACCTGCCAGGCTCGTTGCGTGTCCTGTTCCACGGGTGGCAGGCCTGGCGCGCGTCAGAAGGAGCGGTGCCAGGCATGATGTGTCACTGCTGGCTGGCCGCCCTAGGCGACCGAGTCATCCCGGTTCAGGTGCCGCGATGGGCGTGTTGGACAGAATCCGTTCTTGGTTAGCGCCGCGCGCGGTTTCGAACCGTTACGCGGCCTTTCGTGCGGATCTGAATGCCACGGAGTTCGTGCTGACGGCGCCCGGCGGAGCCGTTTGCCGCATGCGCCGCGATGCCATTTGCCGGATTGCCGTTCGCACGACCGATGCCGGCCCCTTCGACGAGGACGTCTTCTGGGCCATCTCGGACGATCAGCAGACCTGGTACGTTCCGCAGGCCTCGCCCGATTTCGAGAGACTTCTGGAAGCCTTCCAGAGGCTGCCTGGTTTTGATTCCGCGTCCTTCACGAAAGCGATGGCTTGCGCGAGCAATGCCGAATTCGTCTGTTGGACCGCGTCGAGCAGCGATTGAACCATCGCTGGCGTGCCGCCACGGTTGGCTGGAAGGGTTGGCCCGTTGGGCCGAGACAAGGGTTGCATGAACACGGTTGCCCAGGGCGGTGCCCAGGGCTGGGAGAATTGCCGGGCCTTTGGCCCGGAGAGCACGTGGCCAAGCTATCGCGCGCGGGTTCTTGGCATGGCCACGCGAGCGTGGCCATGGTACCCGAGCAGAGGTGCGTTCCCAAGCTGGAGCTTGGGAACGAGGGTAAACGAGGGTAACGAGGGCAACGGGATTCAGGACGATTTGCCGAGCAGGGCGGCGATGTTGGCGGCGAGGATCTTCTGTTGGTCGGCCGCGCTCAGACCGCAGACTTCCATTTTGACCAGGGCCGGGTCGGGGACGTTGAAGGGCATGCCGGTGCCGAACAGCAGGCGTTCCGGGCCCAAGGCCGCGGCCAGCTTGGCAATCTCGTTGCCCATCACGGCAGCCAGGCGCGAGATCTCGATCCAATAGTTGGCCGGCAGGCCGCTGTTCTTCTGGCCCAGGGGCGAGCCCGTGAAACCGGCGCCCTGCAGCAGCAGGAAGCGGGCCTTGGGTTTGGCTTTGACCAGGGGCACGATCTCGGCGGCGGTGATGTCGGGCACGTCGACCAGCCAGCTTCGCTGGCGGTAGTCCTCCACGCGGAGCGGGATGGAGATGAACATTTTGCGCGCGGTGGCCGCATCGACCAGTTGCGTGCAGCAGGCGCTGCTCAACTCGTAGTTGTGCCACTTGGGATACAAGCGCAGGCCGGGCATGCCGAACTGCTCGTGGCAGATCTGCAGGTCATCCTGCCAACCGGCGTAGAAGGGGTTGATCACGGCCAGGGGTATGAGGCGGTCGCGGTGCGGGGCGACGGCGGCGGCCAGTTCCTCGTTGCCGGCCTGGGAGTTGCGGTAGGTGATGGCCGCGGCACTGGAGACCAGGGCCTGGTCGATGCGCTTGGCGTCCATCAGCCGGAGCAGGCCGTCGGGCGTGTTGTGCTGCAGGCGGCGGA
Organism: uncultured Planctomycetales bacterium; assembly: GCA_937889015.1. Lineage (GTDB taxonomy): Bacteria > Planctomycetota > Planctomycetia > Pirellulales > Thermoguttaceae > CALARR01. The sequence goes on from CALARR010000376.1 coordinate 3,639, forward strand.
AGGCGAAGTGGCCCAGGTAAGCATTGCAGTCGATGATCATCGCACACCTCCGCGCCGAGCCAGGATTTGTTGCATGTTGCCGCCGAGGATCTGGCGCCGCTGCTGGTCGCTGCAGGCCAGGCCGCGCATCTTGCCCACGCCGGCGGTGAAGGACATGTCGCAGCCGAACAGGAGCCGGTCGGCGCCGAGCACGGCCAGGGCCATGTCGAGCATGCCGTCGTCGATCACGCTGCCGCTGGTGTCGAGATACACACTCTTGGCGTGGCGGAGGGCCTTGATGGTCCATTCCCAGTCGCCGCCGCCGCCAATGTGGGCGCAGATGAGCATAGCCTCGGGATAGCGTTTGGCCAGGTCGGCCAGGTGTCCGCCGTCGGAGATCCGCGGCTGGGTGGGGATGGGCCGATGTCCGTGGCCGGCGTGTTCCAGGATCGGCACGCGGAGTTCGATGGCCAGTTCCACGACGGGAAAGACCACGGGCTCGTTGCAGACGTACTCGTTGTAGAGCTTGACGCCGATGAAGCCGAATTCCTCGACGCAGCGGCGGATCTCGTCGAGGGCCTGGCGGCCCCAGCCGGGATTGACGAAGCAATAGCCCAGCAGGCGCGTGGGATGGCGGCGTGCGGCGGCAGCCATGATGCGGTTGGCCGCCTGGAAGCCTTCGACGGTGGCCGGCCGGCGCGGCAGGACCGAGCAGCAGAGCTGGTCGATGCCCAGTTTGTCCGCCGCGTCGAGGACCTCGGCCTCGTTGCCCGGATCGTCGGGCGAGGCGCGGAAGCTGAGATGACAGTGGCTGTCGATGACGAGGTTCTTTGCGCCGGCGTCCGGGGCATGGGCCGACGGGGCTTGGTTCGGTTGGCCGGGACGGGCCGGGGCCGGGCTTTCAGCCCCGGTGGCCGCAGTTGGGCGACTGGCGGCCAAGGCCAGGGCGGCCGCGGCCGAGCCTTTCAAGAAGTTCCGCCGATGAAACGCCTCCCCAAGGGACATGATGTTCGCTCCTGGCGTGGATGTCTGTGGATGTGATCGGTTCCCTCAACAGGATCTGTGGCGGAAAGTCCTTACTGGGTCATCCTGAGAGCCGGCCCCGAAACCTGTCGGCAGTTCGGTCCCGCTGGGTCGCCCGAGGTGGCTGTGATGGTTCTGGGATAGGCTTTCACACCTGAACCACGGTATTGTCCTTTCCCTCGTTTTGCACCGGTCCCGCCGAGCGCACTTTGCAGCCGGAGGAGAGGGCCGAGAGCAGCACTGCGGCGCGCGTGTGGTTGACCAGTTCGATTTCGCGCGCGCTGGTCTTGCCCACGTCGGCCTGATCGCCGCGGTAGGTCTGGCCGCAGACGATCTGCAAGGCGGAGGTGGGGTCCGAGGATGGTTTGGCGCGGGCCGCGGACGGGGCGTCGCGCGGCGGGGCGATGGTCACCTTGTGCCGGCTGCCGTTGAGCAGGGCTACCAGGTTGTTGCCCACGTAGCGCTGGGCTGCCAGCAGGGTCATTTCGATGTCGGCGTCGTGCTGGTGGCTGTAGCCCATGTGCAGGAGCGGGGCGTAGGCCGCATCGCCGCGGCAGTCGCGAACGCGCGCGCCGGTGGGCAGGCTGTAGGCGTGGCCCGGATAGCCGCACTCGGTGACCGTGCAGCCGCGGACATCGATCTTGCCGGAGGCCAGGGCGAGGGTCACGCCGCCGCGCATGCGTTTGACGGTGCAGTTGATTACGGTGATGTCGGCCGTGCGCGGATGCGGCTTGTCGCGGCCGCCATCGAGATAGGCGCGGATCGCATCCTCGTTGAGGCAGATCATGGTGTTGGGGCGGATGGGCCGGCCGTAGTGGTCTTTGTATTGCAGGCGCGCCGCGTGGCCGGTGGTTTCGGCCAGGATTTCGTCGCTGTTGCGGAGCGTGCCTTCGATGGAGACGTCCTGGACGAGGGTGTTTTGCGCCCCGTGCATGTGGATGGCGTGGCCGAAGGTGTGCATGAAGAAGCGGCAGCCGAGGATCTGGGTGTTGTTTCCGCGGACGGACATGGCGGCGTGCTTTTGCAGGCGGACCAGGGCCCCGGCCCCCTTGCCGAACAGATCGCCATAGCCGTAGGGGGCGGAGCCGCGCACGGTGAAGGTGCAATCGCGGAAGGTGATGTCGTTTCCGCCCACGTCGAAATCGGAGAGGCTTTCGTAGGGCGGTTCCTGGCCGAGGTCTTCGAACACGCCGCCCTCGAAGATCAGGTTGCTGCCGGTGATGCGATAGCCGGCCAGTTGATGGACCTTGCCGCGCATGGCGGCGAGCACCCGGGTGTCGAGTTGCAGGGTCACACCGCGGAGATCGAAGTGGTTGTTGCTGCCGGTGACGTGAAAGAGGGTCTTGTTGTCGGCCTGGGCGTGGTCGATGCGGTACACGCCGGGCTTCAGGCGGATCTTGTTGCCGCGGGAGGCCAGGGCGCGCTCGAAGTCGGCGAGCGAGTCGATTTGTTGGAAGCCGGGCCGGACCGCGTCGTCGAGCCAGGCGGCACGCAGCGCGCCGCCAGCGGCCGGAGCGGCGGCCAGCGCTGCGGCAGAAAGCCGCAGGAAGCGGCGCCGGTCGAGGGCCTGGCGCGAGGGCGTCTGGCTGTGGGGCCGCGGTGGTCGCACGTGGTCCTGGTTCATGCTGCTCTTCGGGGCCGGGGCGGGAATTGGGACGCGGACGGGTCTGCCTCGATTGTATTGAGGCGGCGAAGCACAATGCAACACGATGGCCGCCCGGGCGGTGTATTTGCGAATTTGCGAGCATCCTGCGCGCAGATTCTTGAGCCGGTCCCGCTGAGCCGCTCGATCGGGCTGGGGCGATTCCGGGACAGGCGCTGTGTGTAAGAAGGAAAAGAGGCCCAAAGGAAGGAGGGGATGACGCGGGTGGCCCGTCTGGGATTGCCGTTGGCTGACGAGCAAGGAGCGGTCGCCAGTGCAGGCCCGAGAGAGGCGGCGTTGATCGGCCGGGCGTATTTCTGCGCCGGTCCCAGATGGCCTTCGCTGGCGCTTCAGGCTTCGATAGTTCGGCCGGGCTGGGTTTTGGCGGGGGGGGCCGGTGACCTGGGGCGCAATCGGAGTACACTATGGGGGTCCGAACCGGCTATGGTCACTGTTTCAAGGACGATTATCGCACCATGACCTTTCCGTTGCCGTTGGCGGCCTTTGAAGAATACATGTTCGTGGATGACCGGCCGGCGTATCCGCTGGTGGGTTATTTTCGGCTGCAGTTTTCGGGCCGGTTGGACCGGCCGGCGTTGGAACGGGCGTTTGACAGGGCCTTGGAGCGGCATCCGTTGCTGCGGGCGCGCGTGGCCGAGGTGGGGCGGCAGCGATACGCCTGGGTGCCGGCCGAGCCGGGCACGCCGCAGTTGTTCTGGTCGCCGTCAGGCCCGACCGACGATTTTCCGCCAATGCGGCCGATCGACTTGCGGCGCGAGCCGGGGCTGCGCGTGACGGTCTTCGCCGACGAGCGCGCCAGCCACCTGGTGCTGCAGGTGCATCACGCCAATGGCGACGCGTTGGGCACGTTCGTGTTCATCGAAGACCTGTTGCTGGCCTATGCGGCGGAGCTGGAAGGGCGCGCGCCGCAACTGCCGGCCTTGGCCGCCGAGCAGTTGGCGCGGCGCGGGCGATTCGGCCGGAGCTGGCTGCGGTGGCAAGGGTTGCGGTGGCTGCAGTTGCGCGGTCTGACGGGCGTCTTTCAGTTCTGGCGCCACCGGCCCGTGCCGATCGTGCCGCACCCAGCGCGCGAGCTTCAGGGGCCGCCGCCGGAAGGGTATCCGGGCGTGGTCACGCGCTGGCTGGACGCGGCGGCGTTTGCCGAATTGAGGCGTGAGGCCAAGCAGAGCGGGGCCACGCTGAACGACTTGCTGGTGCAGCGTTTGTTTCTGAGCCTGGCGGAGTTCCGCGCGCGGCACGGGTGGCAGGACGAGCGTGCGTGGACGCGGCTGGCGATCCCCATGAACCTCCGGCCGGCGAACGAAGGGCCCTGGCCGGCGGCCAACGTGGTGAGCATGGTGTTCCTGGATCGCTGTCTGCGCCAGGTGCGCGACGCGCGGGGGCTGCTGCGCGGGATCGGGCGGCAGATGCGGCGGATCAAGCGCTGGCGGTTGGGATTCACGTTCGTGGTCGTGCTGGAGGTGCTCAAGGCGGTGATGGGCGGATTGGCGCTGGCCACTTCGCCCCAGCGGTGCGCGTCGTCGGCCGTGTTGAGCAACCTGGGCATCCTGTTGCCGGGCTGGCCGCGGCGAGACGAGCAGAAGCGCGTGGTGGTGGGCGACGTGGTGCTGGAGACGCTGGACGTGTGCCCGCCGACGCGGCCCTACACGTGCGCGACCTTCACGGCGTTTACGTATGCCGATCGGCTGGGCGTGACGCTGTACTACGAGCCGGACCTGTTTTCGGAGGAGTTGGCCGAGGAGATGCTGGAGGGATATGTGGGCGGGTTGGCGC
>CALARR010000377.1 GCA_937889015.1 uncultured Planctomycetales bacterium
CTGCAAACCATGCGCGTGGTCCGCGCCAACGCGGCCTTGTGCCGCATGATGGGCTATTCGGAGCAGGAATTACTGACCCTCTCGCAAGCCGACGTGCACCCCGCCGAGGACCTGCCGTGGATCGCCAGGAACTTCGCCGCCAACATCCAGCGCGATATCTGCGAGGATTCTGCAGTACCGCTGGTGCGCAAGGACGGCACCGTCTTCTACGCCGATATTATTGGCCGGAAGATCCTCTATGAGGGCACTCCGTGCCTGATCTGTTTCTTCCGTGACACGACCGAGCGCCGCAAGGCGCAGGAAGCCATGCAGCAGGAACGCAGCAACCTGATGCGCATGCTCCAGGCCAGCGACCACGAGCGGCGTATCATTTCCTGCGAGATCCATGACGGTCTGGCCCAGTACCTGGGGAGCGCCTGGATGCAATTCCAGGTCTTTCGCGCCCATCGCAGGCACTCTGCGCGCGAAGCCTGGAAGGCCTTCAAGACGGCCTTGGCCCTGGTCCGCCAGGCGCATTGCGAGGCGCGGCGTTTGATCAGCGAGGGCCGGCCGCCGGTCATCGACGAGATGGGCGTACAAACGGCCATCGCCTACCTGGTCCACGAACATCAGCGGCGCGGCGGCCCCAAGATCCGCTTTCGTGCGGATGTGCAATTCGGCCGCTTGCTCCCTGTGCTGGAAAACGCCCTGTACCGCATTGCGCAGGAGGCGCTTACCAACGCCTGCCGGCACAGCCAGAGCAAGCGCATCCAGGTCACCCTGACTCAGGTCGACGAAGAGGTGCAGTTGGAGATCCGCGACTGGGGCATCGGCTTCGACCGCCAGCAGGTCGCCGAAGGACATTTCGGTCTGATCAGCATCGAGCAGCGCGTACGGCTGTTGGGCGGCCGACTATCGATCGACAGCGTCCCCAACTCCGGGACGTCGATTCGGGTCGTGGTGCCGATCGTCAAGGCCCAGGACGAAACCGCTTGAGTGGCAATGGCGGTGCGATCCCGACGCCTGGACGCCGCGAATCGTGTGGCGGACAACTTCCGCATGCGCGTGCAAGGCGGTTGCACGCGACTCAGGCCCCCACGTCCGGCAGTTCGTAGCCCTTGCGCCGGGGCCGTGAGAGCATCTGGTTGGCCTCCTCGCAGTTGGTGAACCGCTCCGCGGCGGGATCCCATTTCAGTGTCTCGCCCACCCGGCCCACGTCGCGCACGATGTTCACCAGATCGCAGAGCGTGTTGGAACGCTGGCCGTACTCCACGTCGGCGTTGCAGCGTTTTCGCGTCCGGATGCAATCCAGCCAGTTCTCGATGTGGTACGAGGTCTCGTCGCGTTGGTTCGGTCCCGGATTGTCCGCCGATTGAATTAGTGCTTTAGGGTTACTCACGATCTTGTTGCGGTTGATCTCCAGTTTGCCCTTTTCGCCGATGAAGATCGCGCCCAATCCCGGCCCGCGGTCGCCGTCCAGATGCAGCTTGAGTTGGGTCCCGTTGGCGAAGGTCATCGTCATTCGAGCGCGCGGGCCGACGAGCTTCGACATGCCGTGGTAGGGCTTGCCCGTGTCGTCGTCACCGACAATGCCGGTCAGTTCCGCGTCGTGGACGAACTTACCGCTCTGCATCAAACAGACCGGCTCTTCGAGGACGATCGCCAGCGGTCCGGTCTCGTCGGTTCCCAGGGCCCGATTGACCTGGTCGTAGGAGTGGCTGCCCCAGCCGTCGACGCCAAAGCAGCGACCGCCGGCCGTGAAGTCGGACCACTGCTTCCAGCCTAAGTGCAGGCGCGGGTGGTAGGGGCGGAGCACGGCCTGGTTGGTCCACAGGTCCCACCAGTTTTCGCTGCCGCCGTCGGGCATCGGCTGGCCGGGCTGATCGACCCACTGGTCCGGTCCGACAAAGTTCGGCGCCAACACCGTGTGGATCTTGCCCAGGGCTCCATTTTTCACCAGGTCGCTGGCCCAATTGTTGATCGGCATCGAGCGCTGCTGCGTTCCAACCTGGGTCACGCGCTGGTACTTGCGTGCCGCCTGGACCATGTTCCGCCCCTCGGCGATGGTCAGGCACATAGGCTTCTCGAAGTACACGTCCAGCCCCGCCTGCATCGCCAGGATCGTGATCCATGCGCGTGCGTGGGTGGTGGTAGCGATCATCGCCGCGTCCAGTTTTTCGCGCTCGATCATCCGGCGGAAGTCGCCGAAATACACCTTCCAGTCCCCTTGGCCGGAGAACTTGTTCACGAAATCACCGCACCGTGGCTTGAATACGTCGCAGATTGCCGCTATGTGGATGCCCGGCAGCTCCAGGCAGGTCTTGGTGAGCGACCGTGCCCGGCCCCCCAAGCCGATCAGTCCCACGTTCACGCGTTGGTTCGCGCCGGGCCGGCCTGGCGCGCCCAGGGCGTGCGAGGGAACCCAGCAGGGAAGCGAAATTCCGGCGAGCGTTCCGGCAGCCGCAGTGCGCAGGAAACGGCGACGATTCGGGCGAGCGGTTGGCATGGGATGGCCTTTCATGAGGAGGGTCGTTCACGTGTGATTTTCAAGGCAGCTTCTTGCCGCCGGTCCCAGAACCTGCCGACGACTCAGTGCCGCCGGGCCGCGCGACCTGGTTGAGATGGTTCTGCGACAGGTTCTTGACACAGATCCTCTTGAACTGGACCTTCATGGGCGGGCCGCGGTGCAGTTGCAGAGCCAACAGGCCTTCGTTTGGAAGGTCGCGTTTCTCGTGGTCGATGACATGCGCAAAGACGGCGCCATTGACCCGGAGGATGATCTCCGGTCCGCGCGCGATAATTGCGTACTCGTTCCAGTCGTCCGGTTTGACCAGTCTCTGCAACTCGGCGCTGGCGGCCAAGGTCGAGACCTGGCGCGTGCCGTCTGTGCCAATGACCACCTTTTGTCCCTGCTGCGTGAGGATCTGGCGTTTCCATTCGCGCGCCGCGCTGGGACGTTTCACGTCGAACAACACGCCGGTGTAGGTCGGCCCCACGACCATGTCTCCCTGGTAGCCTTGCACGTCGAACTCGGGCAGTTCCCGCGTCCGGAAGTTGATTCCGGAGTTGCCGAAGGGGGTCAAGAACCGGTATGTCGCGTGGAGTTCGAAGTCGCCCAGCTCCGATCCGCGCCAAAACAGGTAGGTTGACCTGGCCAGCGCACGCTCGGCGGTGGTCGTGCCGGTCAGGCAACCGTCCTCGACGGTCCAGTAGCCGGGCTGGCCTTCCCAACCGCACAGGTCCTTGCCGTTGAACAGGGATTGAAACCCCTCGTCGCACTGGGCCGCGGCCGCAGCCGCGACCAACGTGGCCGAGAGGATCCAGCCCACACGGGCACACCCTGCCCAATACATCGTCAACTTCTCCACGGTTCGATCCTGTTGTGGCGCCTATCGCTGGCGGGAAGCCGCGGATGCCACATCCGCATCCACTGCGACTCATCCTGCGCGGAGCGGAGGATCGCACACCGGGCCGGCCCTTGCCCTCGCTGGCCAGGGCCGCTTTCCGCGCGGCTTTCCCCAACCCTCTCACCCTATGGCTACCACCGTGGCGTCCGGTTGGCAAGAATGGTTTGCGCAGTTATTCTAAGGAAATGCGCATCATCGCTCCCGCGCGACTTTACCCCTCTCAAAGGCTTCACACATGAGTTCGCCGCGCGCACCGCACGTCGCCTTGCTCATCGACACGTCTACCGGCTGGGGGCAGCGTCTGATCCGCGGGGTGATCCAATACTCGCAGCAGCATGGCCCTTGGCTGCTTTGGATCGAGCCCAACACCCTGGAGCCGGAACTGCACTTGCCCGCGGGTTGGCGGGGAGATGGGATCGTGGCGCGTGTGGCCTCGCGTTCGATGGCCCGGCACCTGCAGCGGATCGGCCTGCCCTGCGTGAATATCTCGGCGATCCATCTGTCGGACGTGGATTTTCCACGCGTGATGCCCGACTTCAAGGTCCTCGCGCGCATGGCGGCCGAACACCTCCTGGACCGTGGCTTCCGGCATTTCGCCTATTGCGGCCCGCGCCAACGCTCGCTCGTGCAGTACCACTACCATGGATTCGCCGCGGCGCTCCGCGCCGCGGGCTGCCGGTGCGATGCTTACCAGCCGGGCCCCAAACTGGTGCGACGCCGTGCCCCGTGGATCGAGCAGCAGAAGGATCTGATTGCATGGGTGAAGTCGTTGCCCAAGCCGGTGGCCGTGCTTACCTGGTTCGTGCAGCACGGTCGCGATGTCATCAGCGCCTGCCGTCAGGCGGGGATCCTCGTCCCCGAAGAAGTCGCGGTGCTGGCCAGCGACGACGACCCTTTGCTGTGCGAGGCCTGTATGCCGCCGCTGTCGGGCATCGCCTCCAGTTCCGAGCAAGTCGGCTATCGCGCGGCCGCCGTTCTGCACCAGCTCATGCAGGGCAAACGTACGCCCAAGAAGCCGATCCTGGTCGAGCCCAAGGCGATCATCTCCCGGCAGTCGACCGACACCCTGGCCGTGGAAGAGACGCATTTGGCGCAGGCCATCGCCTTCATTCGCGCGCATGCGCGCGAGCCGATCCGCGTCGGCGACGTGCTGCGCCGCGTGCCCGTCTCGCGCCGGCAACTGGAACTTGATTTCCGCAGGATCTTGGGGCGATCGCCGGCCGAGGAGATCCGCCGCGTGCACCTGGAACGAGCCCGGCAATTGCTGATCGACACCAATCTGCCGATCCCCGACGTAGCCGCAGGCGCGGGCTTCGGCTCACCGGAGCACTTCGCCCAGGCATTCAAAGCCCAGGTCGGCCAGTCGCCACTGCGGTATCGGCGGATGCAGCGCGAGCCTTGAGCCGTGGCTTGCGCATGGTCCCAGGCGGCGGGGCCCGTTCGGTGGATTGCACGCACGCCGTCGGGCGATGTGATAACGTAGCCTGGGCCGCGGCGCCGCCGGCCTGCTGGCCTATCTCCGCCGCCGGCGCGATTGCCGGTCGAATCCCGAGCAAGCCGAGTTCGAGGAATCGCTTCCGACCCGGGGGCTTCTTGCTATGGGTTGGGGGCATCGGGTATCTTCAGGGGCTGCTGGTCTGCGTTGTCGACGAAGCGAGGGCGCCCAGCGGAAGCCCGGTTTCTCAGCCTCCCGTTGGTCGGCCCATGGGCAATGTGCAGACCAAGAGAACCATGCGCAACCTGAAGGAGCCTGGCCGATGCGAACCCACACCTCCTGCCTGGCAATCGCCCTGCTGACGGCCCCCGCGGTCTGGGCATCGGCCGCGGGGCCCGTGGAATTGCTGACCAACGGCGGTTTCGAGCAGGGTCTGGAAGGCTGGTTGCCGGACCCGGCGCACCAACTCGTTCAGGAGCCGGCCCAGGCCTGTTCGGGCAAGGCGTGCCTGAGCGGCGAGTTGAAGCTGCCCAACCGGGCCCTGAAGCTGCGTCGCAGCGTACCGGTCAAGGCCTCGTGCCGCTACGATTTCCAGATCTCCGCGCGCGGCACCAAGGGCACCAAGCTCGTGCTGTTTGTGACGCCTTCGCAATCGGGGCAGCGGCGATCGGTTCAAGCCTGGCCCGACCTGCCGCCGAAGTGGCGGCGATTCGAGACCTCTGTTGAGGTCAAAGCCGACGGGATGCTGGAGTTGGAACTCATCGCTCCGTCGTCCTACGGGGCAGAGCCGGGCCGGATCTGGATCGACGATATCTCGCTGCAGGAAAGCCCCTTGCCGAATCGGGTCTCGGCCTCGACCGCCGAGGGCTTCAACGACGAGGCGGCCATGGCCCAGGCCGACGACGGCTCGCTGTACGTGGCCTGGAACAGCTTCCGCGACGGGGCCGACTCGTTACAGGTTGCACGCTACCAGTCCAGCGGCAAGGAATTGACCAAGATTGCCGCTTGGCAAGTCCTTGGCGGGCCGGGAACGTACTTGCTGGGGGTGCGAGCGGTGAGCGCCGGGCCGCAGGTCTTCGTGGTCTACGCCGCCGAGATCGACCGCAATTGGGACATCTTTGCCGTGCCGTGCGGCGCGCAGGGGCCCGGGCAGCCGATCCGCGTCAGCCGGGGCGCGGAAGTCGACATCAAGCCCAGTGCGGCGTGGCATCAAGGCCGCCTGTGGATCGCCTGGGAATCGAATAGTGACAGTTGGCGGCAAATTTGCGCCACGTCGGTCGTGGGCGATCGGGTCCAGACGCCGACACGTCTGACGGGTGCGGGCGCATCGAACTATGCGCCCGCAATTGCCGCGACCAAGAATGGCCTGATCGCCGTGGCCTGGCATTCCTTCCGCGACAACAACTTCGACCTGTACTGGCGCCAATGCCCGGCCTCTGGCTCATGGCAACCGGAGCGGCGTTTGACCCGGGCCCCGACCATCGACCGGCATGCCACGCTCCTGGCCCAGGGGGACGACTTGTGGCTGCTGTACGAGAACGCCTTGATGGGGGCCGCCGAAATCGACCAGGGGCCGCGCACCAACACCTACGCGGTGGGCAGCACGCGCACGCGCCGGCTGATCGTGAGCAAGGTCGGGCCGCACGGGCTTCTGACGCCCAAGGACTACCGTCGCACGGCCCCCATTTTCAAGACCAAGTCCGAGGCCCCCGCGGCGGCCTTCGACCGCGCCGGCCGGCTGTGGGTCGTGTATCGCACGCCGGGCGCCATCAGCGGCAGCGGCAAGAAGGCCAAGCCGCGCGAGTGGATCGTTTCGGCCACCTGCTTCGACGGAGAACAATGGTCGCCTCCGATGGTGGTCTCCGCGCGCAAGGGAATGGATCGCTGTCCGGGCCTGGTGCTCACCGAGCGACAGGCGATCGTGGCCTATCAGGCCGACGACACCCCCACGCGGTGGACCGACGTGGACCAGTCGAAGACCCTGGGCCGCAGCGAGGTGTTCCTGGCCTCGTTCGACCTCGCCCCGCCGGCCACCGTTACGCCATTCGCCCTGGAATCCCTGGCCGAGCCGGAGGAGCCCTTTGCCCCAGGAGTGGTTCGCGTCCAGCGCGGGGAAGACTCGCCGACGCCGTCGATCACCTATCGCGGCGAGAAGTTGAATCTGTACTTCGGCGACCTGCACGACCACACGGACATCTCGATCTGCAACCGCGTGGGCGACGAATCGGTCGATGAGAGCTATGCCAACATGCGCGATCTGGTGCGCCACGACTTTGCCTGCGTGACCGACCACGGCTACAACCAGAATCCCTACCTCTGGTCCTACACCGCGAAGCTGGCGCGCGTCAACGATGACCCGGGCCGGTTCCTCACCTTCCTGGGTGAGGAATGGACTTCGTCCATCGAGGAGTACAGCGCCGAGCATCCCTACGGTTTCTACGGGCACCGGAATCTGATCTTCGAGGACGCCTATTTCCCCCGTTGGTGGAACGCGGTGAACCGCCAGACGCCCGCCCAGGTGTGGGAAGAACTACGGAAGATGAAGGCCAACTTCGTGAACATTCCGCACCAGTTGGCCGACACGGGCAACGTACCCACCGACTGGAACTACACTGACGAAACGGCCCAGCCCGTGGCCGAGATCTTCCAGGGCCGTGGCTCGTACGAGCACCGCGGCACGCCGCGCGAGGCGCACAGTGTGACGCCGCAGCCGGGCTATTTCCTCCAGGACGCCTGGGCGCGGGGGATCGTGATCGGGGTGATTGCCTCGCCGGACCATACGGGCGGATACGGCAAGGCCTGCGTGTTCGCCCCGGCCTTGAACCGGGCCGCGATCCTCGATGCCATCCGTTCACGCCGCTGCTACGGAACGACGGCGGCCAAGATTCTGCTGGACGTGCGCGTGAACGAGCACCTGATGGGCGAGAAGATCACCACCTTGCCGCAGGGGCCTGTGACGGTGAAGATCCTGGCGCGCTGCCCGGCCGACATCGATCGTGTGGAGGTCTGCCGGAACAACCAGTTCATCTACACCACCAATCCGGAAGGCCCGGCCTGCGAGTTGACATTCGTGGACCGCGAGCCGTTGGCTGGCCGTAGCTATTACTATGTGCGCGTGATGCAGAAGGACGGGGAGATTGCGTGGAGCAGCCCGGTCTGGTTTGCGCCGCAGGAACAGACGGCCTACAAATAGGGCACTGCCGGAATGGGAATGGGGGTGATCGTGGCCGCTTCGATCACAAGGCGTGCCGCAGGAGCATCCCAGCGAAGCACGCCGGCCACGCGGACCCATTGCCGTGGATCAAGGCACCCCGTGGCCGGGGCCATGACGAGCACGCCCACCGATTGCGAATCGGCTACGCAACAGGTGACCACCAGGCGATAGAGTTCGATAGTTTGCGTTCCATTCGCGCTCACGTCGCACTGGCCGATCACGGTCACAAAGCGGCCGGCCCAGGTTGCACCCTGTCCGCTGTCGGCGGCCTGCGCCAGTTGCAGTACGGTCGGTTCGGCAGGCACATCGCGCGCGGCCGAGGTGTCCGCGGTCCGGGCGGTCCGGCCCAGCACCCAGTCGACGGCCCGATCGAGTTGCGCGTCGCGCGCTACAGCCGGCATGCGCCGCTTGCGACTGCCTTGGCTGGAGAAGTCCTGCGGATCGACTGCCAGAACAAGCCCCACGGGAATCACCAGCGCTGCAGTCAACAGCCAGCGTACCGGATGTGCGCCATGCGCGGTGCACGCGCAACTGGGCGCCGGCTGGATGCCCTGCGAGTCCTGCGGCGCGGCGTTGCGGCAGGTGGTTCCGAAACCGTCGGTGGTGTGCGTTGCCTCGCGCATCAGTCGCCCCAGGGCCATGAGCACCAACAACACGGACGCCGCCAATGGCATCCAGACGTAGGCTGGGGCCACGAACTTCTCCACTCGGCCCGTGATCCAGGCGTAGCCCAGAAAGGCCGCCAGCAGCAGAAGCGTCAGTACTTCTGCCGCGGCCAGCGACCGTGCACGCGCCTGTGGTTCGCGGCAGCGCTCGTGTTCGTGTTCACAGCATGTCATGAGACTTCCTGCGAGACGTCTATCGATTCCGTTGTTGATTGTGCAACACTTCGCAGCGTTCCGTCGCGGGAAACCGGGCTCCCGTCGGTCGCCCTCGTTCCCCAAGTAATACAGGACTCAATAGACATGCCCTGCCGCGAACAGCAGCGGCATCCACCAGGGCGATGCCAGGCAGGCCCCCAGGATCAATAGGGTCGCTGTCCCCAGGATCAACAGCACGACCCTTGTGCGAAACACGGCCGTGTAGACCAGCATCAGCTTGATATCCACCATGGGGCCCATGACCAGGAAGGCCAATTGGGCCGCGATTGGAAAGGCGTAGAAGCTGGCGGCCACGAAGGCATCGGCCTCACTGCACAGGTTCAGGGCCACGGCCAGGAGCATCATGCCGGGCACGGCCACGAGTCGGTTTTCGGCCAGCGGCAGCATCGCCTCGCGGCTAAAACCGCTGTTGATCAGCGCGGCGATCGCGGCGCCTATGGCCAAGGTCCCGCCGACCACGATGAACTCGCCGGCCGCAACGGCCAACACGTCGCCGAGCCATCCACCGCGGCGCGGCGATACGGTCTGGTCCGGTGGAGCGACTTCGTTCCCGCGCAGGATGTGCGCATCGCCCAGCATCCACCATACCGCGGCGGCCACGAGGACGGCCACTCCATACCCCAACCCGACGCGCAGCACGACCATCATCCAGCCATGCTGCGCATAGAAGGCCACAGCCGTGCTGGCGATCACCAGCGGATTGACAATCGGCGATGCCAGGAGGTAGGCCACGGCGCAGCTTGGAGGCACGCCTTTGAGAATCAACCGCCGCACCACCGGCACCACACCGCACTCGCACATGGGCAGGAGCAGTCCCAGACAACCGCTGGCGGCGATCCCAATGCTCCGCCGCCGGGGGAAGAGCCGGGCGACCGTCTGCCGTGACAGAAATCGTTCAACAATGCCGGAGATGAGCGATCCGACCACGACAAAAGGAATCGCCTCGAACAACAATCCCCACCACACAAAGACGAAGTCCGAAAAATTGAAAGAGAAGCTGCTCACGGCTGGGCCTCCCGTGCGTCTCCCGTCAGCACGGCATCGCGGCCCACGCCCAAGGCATCCAAGGCCAGTTCTGCCCACCACTGCGCCTCGGCGTGTTGTTCACGGTCCGAGGCGCGCCGCGCCTCGCGCACCAAGCGTCGCACGGCCGGAGAGAGCGGTTGCGCCTCGGCGACCTTCAGGCAAAAGGCGACCTTGGCCCTCGACTGCCCTGCGGACACCTCGGGCCAAGGCGACTCCACGAGCGTATCGATCCATGCGCACCCGCCATCCGCAGACAACGCCGGGGCTGCCGGCACACCCAGCAGGGCCGCGCCCAGGGTCAGCAACGAGATCGCCTCGTCGTACTGTTCGCGGCGGAAATGCCCAGCCGCTCGCGATAGCACTTGTTGCGCCGGACCGCAGCCCTCGGTCAGCACTTCACGCCCCAGGCACAAGGCCGGTTCAACGGCGACAGCCAGGGCCAACGCCCGCTCTCGGCCTCCACCGCCACTCTCCCCGCCCCCCGCCGGCCGTGCCAGGGCCCGTTCCGCCAGCCCCAGCAGCGCAGCGACTCGCACCGGGTCATCGTCCGCCGCCGCGTGCAAGGCCGCGATCAGTGCCGCGCGCACGCCTACCACGCCGGCCCCTTCCGCCTCGCACTGCCGAGCTTCATCGACCAGGGCCACGAAGCGCTGCCGTGCGGATGTGTGACGAACCAGAAAGCGCCGCGCGGCTTCCTGTTCGGCTGGCGCGAGTTCGCGTGCAAGAAGCAAGCGTGAGACGTCGGCGTAGGCGCCTGCGCGCAGGTCGTCGGCCGCCATCATCATCCGGCTCAGGGCTTCGTCGCTACCCCCAGCCGGTTCTCTGGAGCCGATCAGGTCTGCGATGTCGCGGCACATGCGGCGCGCGGCGAGGGTTTGAACGCCCCACCAAGCGGCCGCGGCCACCAGCGCTGCGGCGGCAAGGAATCGCCATGTGCCAGCCGGGGCTCGGCTCACGGTTCCTCGCCCTCCACTTCGTCGTCGTCCACCTCTTCGACCATCTGCTTGGCAGGTGGTTCCTCGACAAGCGTGACGGCAAGAGTCACTACCGCCGCGCCCCGATAGGCACGGCAGTTGAGCGACTCGATCAGAGAATCTACATGCAAGGGCCAGCGCGTCACGCCGAGGGTCACCACGCGCCCCGCCGCGTCCTTTGCGCGCCAGGCAACCTTCCAGTTCTCCAGGTCCGTAGTGCCGCCGAGAGCCCCGAGCTCACGGCCTTCGAAGAGGCTGAGACTGATATCCATCCCGCCCAGAGTTGTGGCCGTCCAGATGGCCGCAGGCGTCTCCCGTTTGCCTTCCCCTTCGATCGCCGCATGCAGCAAGTAGACGGTCGCCGCATGCCGCTCTACGGGAATCGGTGCGATCGCGGCAGGCCAGTCCTCATGCCCGACGCCGCGAACCCGGAGACACGTTTCCGAGCCTATCGCAAAAGGGATATCCTGCCACATGATCTGCTGGGGCAGCACGACACCTGCGGGCAACGCGCACGGCACATTGCCGGCCTCTGGCAACGGCAGAGGCCACGCTCCGCGGCGGTCATTGCGCACGGACAGTTGCGACAGACCAACACGGCCCGAACACCCCTCCAACCCCAGATTCAACACGGCGCGTTCGGCGCCGGCGGGCACGTCGGCCACAAGCCCCTCCATCCGCCAGGGATTGCTGCCGGTCCAGCGCGTGCTGAAATGCTGGATCCCCTGCGGCGTCTGAATGGCAAGGTGCATCTTGCCCGTGCTCGACGCCTGCGCACCACGTGTGATGTCGTCGGTTCGCACCAGGCATGCCAGATTCACACGGCGGCCAGCCAAGGACTGCGCCGGCAAGTCGCGGCTGATGAGCACAGTCCCGCCGGGAGACTGCAACTCGACGCATCTTCCATTCGCGATCCCAGGCACGACACCGACCGTGCTCGGCCCCAGGGTCCGCACGGTCCACCCCTCCAACGAATCCAGGCGCGAGAAGAGGACCGTGGCGCCCGGAGCAACCACCGCGGACCCGATCCCCATCCAGCAGGCCAATCCCACGCCGATTCCGGTGGCGACGTGTCGCGACAGGTTGCCGGAGCGTGCCATCGCGTCACCTTTCTGGAGGCCTGACTTCGAACTTCAGGTTATCCATCAGAAACGCGCCGGGCTTCTCGCCCGGCATCAGCAGTCCCAGCCAGGTGAGTCGTTCGAACGCGCGGTTGGCAAAAGGGATCTGCCGCTGCACCGGCTCCTGGCCGGGACACTCCAGTCGGAGCGTGTACTGTCCGGTGGCCGACGAGCCGAGGGCGAAGGTGATCTGCAGATGGCACCACTTCTCCAGCGGCACGGGCGCGGCGAACTTGCCCGCGCGCAATTGGCCGTCGGCCAGAAGATCGACACGTGGACCGGCCTTCAGCTCGCCGCGCCAGTCGCGCAATTCCACGTGAAAAGCGGCCGGACTCTTGGCCGGAATGAGAAAATCGAAGGCCAGCAGGACCGTGCCCTCGGCAAAATCCAGGTCCGAGTACTCACGGATCGGCCACCAAGGGCGTTCCAGACCGGGCCGGTCGCCGAATCGCAGCACCTGCGTGCCTGAGGTGCCCGGCCGGGCGATGACCGCAATCGGACCTTTGGCACCTTCTGGTACGTACCCCGGCTTCACATCCTCATAGTCTTCGTCGAGTTTCAGTGGGGGAGGCGGCGCCGGCTTGTAGGTTGTGCGAGCGTCGGCCTTTCGGGCGGAGAAGGAGCGGGGCATGGCGCGCCAGGCCGGTTCGCCGGTCAAGCCGACGTCGGACAGGTCGATGGAGGCGATGCCCAACTGCCGGGCCGGTGCGTCCGCGCGCAACCGCCAGTCATTCCGGCTGGGATCGACGAATCCGGGTTCGCCGATTCGCGATCCGGCGTCCTGGCCGGCAGCCTGCCACTCGGCCCACGAGACGGGCTTGCGGTCCTTGCCGCTCTGGATGGCGCATCGCGGCTCGCCGCCCTGCGCGACGCGGTACCAGTTCTCTTCGATCTGCACCGGCGGCGGATCGCCCGAGGTGCTCGCCTGGACTCGCAGCATGAACAGCGAGGGCACGTCTCCGTACACGATGTTGTGGCGGAACACGCTTCCGGTCTGGCCGCGGTTCTCCTCGAACATGGCCCACACGCACGCGTCGTCGGGTTGCCGGGGATCTCGCGCGCCGTGGTGGAACCGCGCGAAAACGTTGTTCTCGCACTGAATGGCCTTGACGCGATGGTAGAAGAAGCCGCAGTTGAGCACGTCGTAGGCTACATTCTCGCACACGCGGATGTGGCCCGACGACATGTCCATGTAGATCCCGGCGGCCATCACGTACGAGACGGGCGATTCGTAGCTGCGCACCTCGTGGATCAGATTGTGGCGGATGACCGTGCCGGGCGAGTCCCCCAAGGTGTAGATGCCGGCCATGTCGTTGAGCATACCCAGTCCGATGCGGTGGATGTGGTTCTTTTCAATACTGTTGTGGTGCGCCGTGCTCTCCTTGCCCGACCAGTCCCAGCCGGCCGAGATGCCCGAGTACGGTAGATCGCTGATTTCGTTGTGGGCGATGCGGTGGCGTGAGGCGTGACCGAGCCAGATGCCATGGATGCCGTGGAAGACGTTGCCGCCGTCGTGGATGTAGTTGTTTTCGAAGACGTTCCCAGTCACGGGCGGAGGGGCGTCTTCGATGCGCGTGATGCCGGCGTACGAGGGGCGTCCCTTGCCCCAACGCCAGTTGCCCCCGGCCAGGATGCCGCCGCCCCCCAGGTCGTGCAAATGGCACTTCCGGATCGTATTGTGGCAGCAGCCGTCGTGCAGGAAGACAGCGTGCTCGCCTGTATGGGCAACCTCGATACTCTCGAACAGGCAATGGCACAAACCCCGGGCATAGAGTGCCGCATCGTGCCCGACTCCCGCCTGCCCGGAACCTGACACGTCGCGCCGCAGCATCGCGTCGGTATGCCGGAAGGCCAGATTGCGGAACTCCAGGTGCTCGACACACCGCCCCGCCTCCGGATCGCCCTGAAAGTGCAACAACTGGCCCATGCGCTGGCCGGGTTCTGTTGGCGGCAAGCGCAGCGCCGGAGCGAAGACCTCCAGGCCCTCGGGCGTCTCGCCCGGCAGGGGAAGGTAGTGCAGCGTGCCTTTCGCCCGATCGAGGAACCATTCCCCCGGCTCGTCGAGGTATTCGCGCACGTTCTCGATGTAGTAACGCGGGTTGGGCTCGTACTGGTCGAAATTGCGCTTGCCGGGGGCCGTGAACCGCACGGTCTTGGTGTTGGGGTTCAACGTGTCAATGTAGTGCGTCGTCGTGAACCAACTGGAGAAGATCACGACCACCACGTCGCGCAGATTATCCCAGGGCTTGAACTCGTCCGCCGCGTAAATCAGCCCCCATCGCGCATCGCTGCCCGGCAGGGCCCGCGTTGGGCGAAAATAGGCGCCGGAGTTCGGTCCCCGAGCACGCGTGCGGCGGTGGCCATTGACATACAACTGTGTGAAATACCAGTCGCCGCTGGCCACTTGGGGCACCACGGCCACGAATTCCGCGCCCTGCCGTTTCCAGCCCTCAATCCGCCGGCCCCCAGAAATCACGGCCCTTGGCCCCCGGGGCCACTGCGGCTCGTCAATGCCGCGATAGACGATCGGCGCTTGCGCGGTCCCGGAATCCTCGGGCGTGAACACGATTGGTTCAGCGACGGAGTAAAGGCCCGGGGCGAGCAGCACCTCGACCGCTGCGGGCAAAGGTCCAGACCGTTTCATGGCCCGAATTGCGTCACGCGCCCCAACCATTGTGGCGAAAGGTTTTTCGGCCGTGCCGGGGTTGGCGTCGTTCCCAACCGGGGCGACGTGGAGGGTTACTGGTGCGCCGGCGCAGGCCGCGCTGGCCAACAGCAACAGCAGCAAGGTTCCCTGCGGCATGTGCGACACTTTCGATCTGTATGTCATCCGCTGCTCGTGGTCCGACAGACCGCGCTGAGGTGCGCTCACTTGGCCTTCTTCCCAGGTTTGCCCTTGGGTTTCGGCTTGGCCGGTTGCGGCACGGGACCGGCAAAGGGCGGTTTTTCGTACGGGCAATCGTCCAGCACCACGCGCGGGTCGTTGCTCCGCCGGAGTTCCGCCATGAGCTTGGCGTTCAACTCCTCGCGGACCTTGGCGTACTTGGGATCGGCCGCAAGGTTGGTCACTTCGTGCGGATCGCTGCCCAGGTCATACAACTCTTCGCGTGGTCGCAGACCAAAAGCCAGGTCGAAATGCCACTTCCACTGCGGGTTATTCCGCTGTCCCACGAGCCAGGCCTTCGTGGGGCTGGCGTCCATGTCCATGAAGGTGACCATCGTGTCCTCGGTCAACTGTTCCACCGTGGGCACGTTGTCGCCACCCAGGTTGTAGGGATTGCCCAGCGGCCAGCGCTCCGGATGGAAGTTGATGATATACAGAAAATCTTTCACGCGGATGGCACGCTGCGGATAGGGCAGATAGTCGTCGCGTGCCGCAGCCACATGCCGCTCCCGGCCCGTCACCACCCACGTGCGCGACGGATCGACCAGCCCTGACTGCTCCGACTTAAGCACCTGGACCAGGCTGCGGCCAGTCATGCAGTCCGGCGGTTTGACCCCGCCGGCCTCCAGGAAGGTGGGAGCCAGGTCCATCAGGTTGACAAAGTCATCGAGGACGCGTCCGGGCTTGATGGTGTTGCCCCAGCGCATGGCCAGGGCCACGCCGGTGCCGAAGTCGTAGAGATTGCACTTGCCGCGTGGGAACCCCGGCGCGCCGTGGTCGCCGCTGACGACAACGAGGGTATTGTCCAGTTCACCCAGGGCCTCGACTTTGGCCAACAGCAGCCCCAAGGCGGCGTCCACGGCCTGGGCCTCGCCCAGGTAGTCGGCCAGGTCTTCGCGGACCTCGGGGACGTCGGGCAGGAACTTGGGCATCTTGCCCTTCAGCCCGTCGGGGTCGATGCCCCAAAGAGCCTTGCCCGACCCCTTCATCCACTTGCGGTGCGTGTTGGTCGGTCCGAACCAGTAGCAGAAGGGCTGGTCCGGTTTGCGATCGGCCAGAAAGGCGTCGAAATTGCCGCGGACCTCGTCGTAGAGGACCTGTTTGGCCTGCTCGACGCTTTTGCCCTCGGCCACCAATTGCGTGGCGTTGGTCGAGAACTTGTTAAAGCGACGTCCAGCCTGTTCATAAGCGAACTCGGTCCCACCGTAGGGCGCATCGACGGGCGTGCCGGGACTCCAGACCTTGAAGGTCTTACCGATGTGATAGCCGGCCGCACGCAATAACAACGGATAGGAGGGAATCTCCGAATTCCAGATCGCGCCCTGAAGGATTGCCCCCTGGCCGGTGCGCCAGAAATACTGTCCTGACAGCAGCGAACTGCGGCAAGGCGTACACGACGGGGCGGTGACGAAAGCGTTCTTGAAAAAGGCTCCTTCGCGGACCACACGGTCGAAGTGGGGCGTATGGACCAAATCGTTGGGCGTGCCTCGGGCCACCAGGTGCTGGTAGGCGCTGGCGTAGCGTCCCCAGTCATCGGCAAAGATGAACAGGATGTTGGGCCGCCGGCTCTCGGCCGCCGAAACCGGCGCAGCCAAGCCCACACAGGCTAGGGCCGCGAATGTCAGCAGATTACGTGTCATGCGTTTCACCTGATCTTCTGGTCTGGCAGTTCTTGTTTGATTCCCTCGTCCAACGGCATCTTGTCGGTAGCCGGACTGAGTCCTGCGGCCGCCATGAGCCGGAACAATTCGGCCTTCATGTCTTCCACGACGCGCGCGTAACGCGGGTCGGCAATCAGGTTGTAGCGTTCATCCCGATCGAACTCCACGTTGTAGAGTTCGGCCATGTGGCGATCGGGGCCGCCGTCGCCGTGCGGATAGTGGATGTACTTCCACGTCTGGGTGCGCACGCCACGCACGTTTGGCGTGTAAGGAAACTGCTTCTCATAGTTGTAGTGATAGAACCACGATTTGCGCCACTGGGAATCACCGTCGCGCACCAGCTTGACCCACGAGCGTCCCTGAATGCCCGGCAACGCAGGAGCCCCGCACAGTTCCAGAATGCTGGGCGCAATGTCGAGCGTCAGCACCTGCTGCGCGACGACCCTGGGCTGGCTGGGGCTGGTCAGGCGTGGATAGCGGACGACCAGCGGGATACGGATACTCGGCTCGTGCATGGTCCGTTTGTCGACCATCCCGTCCTCGCCGTTGAGAATTCCGTTGTCGCCCATGAAGACGATCAACGTATTATCCAGCTCGCCGCGTTCCTGCAGCAGCTTGTACAGCCGCTGGATGCTGTCATCCACGGACAGCAACGTGCCCCAGTACGCGCGCGTCATGGCCTCGAAGTCCTTGACCGCCTCAGGCCGATCATCGGGGAACTGCTTGCGCCACTCGAACAACGGGCCGTAGATGCCGTGCCAGGTGTAAAGGCGCTGTCTGATCCAGTCCGGCTTGTCATCGAGCATGAAGGCCGTCTCGGGATAGGGCACGCGCACGTGCTGGAAGGCCTTCTCGTACTTCGGCTCGGGAAAATAGAAGCTGTGCGGCGCCTTGTGGCCGATCATCAGCAGCCAGGGCTTGTCACCGTGCGATCGTTGGAGCCACTCCTCGGCCATGTCGGTGACGATCGTCGTGTAGTAGCCCTTGATGAGTTTGCGCCCCTGGCCGTTGATATTGAATTCGGTGTCGAAATACTTGCCTTGGCCTTTGTGAGTCACAAACCAGTTGAAGCCCGGGCGAGGTTCGTCGTTGTCCTCGCCCATGTGCCATTTGCCGATGTAGGCCGTGTCGTAGCCCTGCGATTGCAGGACCATGGGGAAGCTCTTGAATCCCGTGGGATATTCGGTGAAGTTGTCGATCACGCCGTGGGCATGCGCGTACAGGCCGCTGAGGATGCTGGCCCGGCTGGGCGAGCACAGCGACGTGGTGCAGAAGGCGTTTTTGAAGTACACGCCCTCCTGGCCCAGCCGATCCATCCAAGGGGTCTTGAGGTGCTTCGCTCCGCCCAAGCCGATTGCGTCGGCGCGCTGGTCGTCGGTCAGAATGAAAAGCACGTTTGGCGGTTTGGCTTCCGTTCGAGCCGCAACTCCGGCGGCGATCGTCGTCAACAACACTATCACAAGCAGGCGGGGGTTTCTCCGGTTCATTCTCACACTCGCAGAATGGGTTCACATGTTCCATCCGTACACACTTCCAGCACTCTCGCAAGCTTTCCTCGTACTGCTGCCGCCATCGAGTCTCTCTGTGCCTGTGCCCCGTTGCGACATCCTCAGTCTTTCTTTCGCTCCGGCGTCTGCCAAGGCACCGCTCCGCCGCGTTGGATCTGCTCGCGCAATGCGGCGGAAAGCTCTGCGGCTGTCTTGCGCTGTTTGCCGATCAGGTTCGTGGTTTCCTGGGGGTCATCCTGCAAATTGTAGAGTTCCAAAGTCGCAAAGGGACTGTCTTGCAGAATTTTCCACGGTCCCCGGATCAGGGACTCGATCGTCTTGCCTCCGTAGGGAGGGCCTCCCTCGCGGCGCACGAAGTACAGATCGCGTTGGGCCTCGCTGTGGGGCTTGCCAAGCAGGGTCGGCAGGAAGCTCACGCCGTCGATCCCTGCCGGCGGCTCAACGCCGGCCGCCTCGCAGGCCGTGGCAAAGATGTCCATCGTCATCACCAGCCGCTCGGTTCGCGAACCAGGAGCTATGTATTCTGGCCACCGCGCTGCGCCCGGCACGCGCAGCCCGCCCTCGTACACGTGCCCTTTTTCGCTGCGCCAGGGACCGTTGTTGGCCTCGTAGCGCAGCACCCCCCCATTGTCCGAACTGAAGATGACCAGCGTATTGGCGGCCAGTTGCAGCCGATCCAGAGCGTCCAGCACGCGCCCGATGCCCGCATCCATATGCTCGATCAAGGCCACCAGCTTCGCGCGCATCTCGGAGATCCCTGGCTGGCGTTGCCGGACCTTCTCCAACCAGTCCGGCGGTGGCTGAATCGGATCATGCGGCGCATTGTAGGCCAGGTAGAGGAGGAAGGGCTGCTTGGCCGCGGCGCGCTGCTGGAGATACTCGACGGCCCACGCCGTGAAGATGTCGGTGGCGTGCCCCTGCGGGTCGACTTCCTGTTGATTGTGACGCATGTAGTTGTTGCCGTGGCGGCGGTGCGTCCAGTAGTCGTCCATCATGTCGCCCAGGAACCCGTGAAACAGGTCGAACCCGCGTTCGTTGGGCGTGTTGGGCGACTCCAGCCCCAGATGCCACTTGCCGACGATCGCCGTGTGATAGCCGGCCGACTTCAAGACCTGCGGCAGCAGCTTGGCCTGGGGCGCCAGATAGCCCCACGAATTCGCGGCGTGCGTCCGAATCACGCCCGGGACCCCCACGCGGTCCGGATGGCAGCCGGTCAATAGCGCCGCACGACTGGGCGAACAGACAGGACAGTTGGCGCGGAAGTTCACAAAGTCCAGACCTTCGCGGAACAGCCGGTCGATGGCTGGCGTGCGGATATCGGCCGTACCGAACGCCCCGTAATCGCCCCGCCCCAGGTCGTCGGCAAGGACCACAACGATATTCGGAGCCGGTGCGGGAAGTGTTTTGCGACTCGGCTTCTCCGAACCGCCGAGGCTGGCTGGGGCCGTATTGGGATCGGTTCCCGGTTCAGCACAATCACCTTGCACTGCCGGACCTAAGGACAATGCGGCAACGCCGCTGATGAGTATCACGGCAGCGACTTGGTGCAGGAACTGCCCCAGCCAACCACGACCGCAGGTACCACCCATGTAGACCCGGTCCCAGAACCTGTCGGCAGTTCGATCCCGCAGGGCGGTCCGATGTGGCTGTGATCGTTCTGGACCAGGCCCGGAGGATTGGCGTAAGGTCATGGGCACACTTGCCTTGTAGATGGTTACCGTCGCTGGCCACCCCATGCCTCCGTGCGCGCCGGCGTGCGAGACGCAGCAAGGCGAGGGCTTCGCGTGAGTATCCCATCCACCCCTTTGCCAGTCAACTTTTGCGGCAGGAGAGGAAAAGCCCCGCCAGGGGCCTGGCAAAGGCCTGCATTTCGAGACTGCTCGGGTGCGATCCCGCCGCATGTCGGGTTGGACCCGGGGTTTCAGCGGGGATTCGGCTTCCTCTTCTGCCCTATCAGTCGCGGACGTCATTTACTAGAATTGTGGTTGAGCGCGAAGTAACGGGGTTATCGTGGGTATTGTCTGTCAGAACCGTCACGTATGAAGCATATTCGGAACTTTTGCATTATTGCCCATATCGATCATGGCAAGTCGACCCTGGCCGATCGGTTGATCCAGGCCTGCGGCGGCGTTTCGCAGCGCGAATTTCGCAATCAACTGCTGGATTCGATGGATATCGAGCGCGAGCGCGGGATCACGATCAAGAGCAATTCGATCACGCTCTCCTACCGTGCCCCCAACGGGCAGGACTATCAACTGAACCTGATCGACACCCCGGGCCACGTCGATTTTTCGCACGAGGTGCGGCGTTCGCTCCTGGCGTGCGATGGTGCGTTGATCGTCGTGGATGCCTCTCAGGGGGTCGAAGCACAGACGGTCGCCAATCTCTACCTGGCGCTGGATCACAACCTGGAACTGCTGCCGGTGATCAACAAGATCGATCTTCCCGCCGCCGACGTGGACCGGGTGCGCGAGGAAATCGACAAGGACCTGGGGCTTGATCCGTTCGCCGCGATCCCCGTCTCGGCCAAGACGGGGGTCGGCATTGAGGACGTACTGGCGGGAATTGTCGAGAAGCTGCCTGGCCCCAAGGGCGACCCGGCCGGCCCGCTCAAGGCGCTGGTCTTCGACGCGCAGTTCGACCGCTATCGGGGGGTGATCCTCCAGTGCCGCATCATGGACGGCACCGTGAAGCCGGGCGATGCCATCCATTTCATGCACTCGGGCTGGGATTATACGGTCGAAGAGGTGGGGATCAATCGGCTCAAGTTCCAGCCCACCGACCAGCTCAGTGCGGGCGAGGTGGGCTACATCATCGCCGGAATCAAGAGCGTACGCGAGATCGAGGTCGGCGACACGGTCACGAACCACGACCGCCCGGCGGCCGAGCCGATCCCCGGCTACCAGAAGGCGAAGCAGGTCGTCTTCTCGTCGATCTATCCGATCGATGCGGACGAGTACCGCGAGCTGGCCAAAGCCATCGACAAGCTGGCGATCAACGACGCCGCCTTGACGTATGAGAAGGACAGTTCCGCGGCCCTGGGCTTCGGGTTCCGCTGCGGATTCCTCGGCCTGCTGCACCTGGACGTGGTCCAGGAGCGTCTGCAGCGGGAGTTCGACATCGGCCTGGTCGTCTCGGCCCCCTCGGTCAAGTACAAGCTGACCTTGAAAGACGGCAACCTGATCGAGGTTGACAACCCGGGCAACTGGCCCGATCCGTTCAGCATCGCCAGCGTCATGGAGCCCTATATCAAGGCGTCGATCCTCACGCCCGAAGAGTACGTCGGCTCGGTGATCGAGCTCTGCCGGGATTATCGCTCGGCGAACCACAAGCTGAATTACCTGGCGGTGGGCCGGGTCGAGGTGCTCAGCGAGATGCCGTTGGGCGAAGTGCTCTTCGATTTCTACGGCAAGCTCAAGACGGTCACGCGCGGCTACGGCTCGTTCGACTACGCGATCATCGACTATCGCGAGACGGATGTGGTCAAGGTCGAAATCCTGATCAACCAGGAACCGGTCGATACGCTGGCCTACCTGGTCCATCGCGACAAGGCGCGGGCGCGCGCCCTGCACTATTGCGAGCAACTGGCCGAAGCGATTCCGCGCCACCAGTTCAAGATTCCCATCCAGGGCGTCATTGGCGGCAAGATCATCGCGCGTTCCACGATCCAGGCCTATCGCAAGGACGTGACGGCCAAGTGCTACGGCGGCGACGTGACGCGCAAGAAGAAGCTGCTGGAGAAGCAGAAGAAGGGCAAGGCCAAGATGAAGCAGGTGGGCCAGGTCCAGATCCCGCAGAAGGCCTTTATTTCGGTCCTGTCGGCGGATAGGAAGTAGGGCGAGGGATGTCCGTCGAGGGCGTTCATGCCGTCGCGGCACGCGAGGGCCGAAGGCTTGTCAGATCACCCAGCGAAGGGCACCGCCCTGGGTTTAGGGGCGAAACCATTTCCATTCCAGACGGCCCAACGGGCCAAGCGTTCCTATTCAATCCCACGCATAGCGCTCATCAATCTCGATTTCGTGCTTCTCACAGATCAGGCGGAATTCCTCTTGGAAAGACCACGCACGATGGTGCTCCGCCTGACGTTCGATATAATCGATCACCTGCGGCACCGCCGACTGGCTGACCGAGAATGCGCCGTAACCGGCCTGCCAATGAAAATCAGGTAGATCGTGCGTCCGCCGCTTGATCCACTTTGACGTCTCCGTCTTCAAATGCTCCAACAGATTCGCCACACTCACGGTCCGCGCCAGTCCGCAGAGGACATGCACGTGGTCGATCCACCCCCTGAGCGCGCCGGCACGCAGCCGATCTCCTTGGCGTGATGGCCCAACATACGGAACATCTCTTCGCGGATCTCCTCGTTCTGAAGATACGCGCGGCGTCCCGCGGTGCTGAAGGTAATGTGCAACCAGATTCGTGCGAGCGACTGAGGCATGGGAATGGTTGGCCCGTTGGGCCGAAGGGTGAATAGGAACAAGGACCAGATTATCCTTGGGCGGCGATCCGATTACCAGGGCGGCGCCCTTCGCTGGGAGAACGCCGGGCCTTTGGCCCACAGGTTGTTCTTTCGTCTCGATCTCGTCGGCCGTACATCTCGCCTGCGTATCTCAAACGTGCCCCGCAGGGGTGTCGGAGCACATATTCTCTGGCCAGCACGTATGGTTTGCCTGAGCGCCGGCGGTTCATTCGGCCTGCATCTCATCGGGCCTCCGTACCGCGAGGCCCAGGCCTCGAAAGCCGTGCCGAGAGGCACAAACGCCAAAATCCGTGCCCCGCTATGCGAGTCCCGAAGGGACGTCCGTTCACCCAGCGAAGGGCAACGCCCTGGTTGCCAAACACGCCCACTCCCAACCCTGTTTCACCCCTCCGCCCTTCGGCCCACCGGGCCTACCGTGTGCTCCTTGAGCAGACGCGCGCGGCGGTGCCTCCCTCCACTCGCCGTGATATTATAAGAGCATGAGCGATTACCAGACAGAGAAGAATCGCCCCATGCATCCGCCCATCGGCCTTTACGTCCACGTCCCCTTCTGCGTCAGCAAGTGCGCGTATTGCGACTTTGCCTCGTACGCGGGCCGCGAGACGGACATCCCGCGCTATGTGGAGGCCGTAGTCGAGGAGATCATACGCCGCGGCGAGGAAACGGGCCATCCCATGGCCGATACGATCTTCCTGGGCGGTGGCACGCCATCCCTCCTCGACCAGTACCAGGTGACTCGCATCCTGAACGCCCTGTTCCAGGCCTTTTCGGTCGTACCCGACGCCGAGATCACCTGCGAATGCAACCCGGGCACACTCACGCCTCCCTTGGCTCAGGCGCTGCGCAAAGCGGGCGCGAACCGCTTGTCCATGGGCGCGCAAGCGGCGCAGCCGCGTCTTCTGCGACTCCTCGGCCGAATCCACGATTGGCCGCAAGTGATTGCGTCTGCAGACATCGCGCGGCAAGCGGGATTTGAGAACCTCAACCTTGACCTGATGTTCGGCCTGCCTTCGCAAACCGTTGCGAACTGGCGTGAAACGCTCGAGGCCGCAATCGCCCTCGCCCCCACGCATCTGGCCTGTTACGGCCTGATCGTCGAGGAAGGGACGCCCATCTGCCGCGATATCTCCGCCGGCACGCTGGCTCTTCCCGACGAGGAAGTCGAACGCGAAATGTATGAACTGGCGCGGCACTCGCTCGCCGAGCACGCCTTCGAACAGTACGAAATCAGCAATTTCGCGCGCAAAGGATACGTCTGCCGGCACAATATCGGCTGCTGGACGCGCACCCCTTACCTGGGCTTCGGCTGCGCGGCGCACAGTTTCTTCAACGAGTGCCGCACCATGAACCCTTCGTCGCTGGACGCGTACCTGGCCGGCGAAGAGCCGAAGACGGAGCCCATCTCCCAAGAAGAAGCGCGGTTTGAGAGCCTGATGCTCGGCCTGCGCATGACGCGCGGTGTCGAGGATGCGGATTTCGCGCGCATGCACGGCATGAGCATCCGCGCGGCGCTCGGCGAAAAGCTGGATAAGCCCATCGGCGACGGTTTGCTGGAATGGCACGCAGACGCCTTGCGCCTGACGCGCCGCGGGATGGATCTACAGAACAGCGTGCTCGTGGATCTCATGTGAGACAAAAGAAAGCCCTATTCAGGTCCGCATTACCAAGGGTCGTTCCGCGGCCGCGGGAGCCCTGGAATTGCGATCATGGACTGCGCCGGGATCAATAAGATCCAGGGCCGCCCCCTTGCCCTTCCTGCTCACTTCGCGCGCGGCTTCTCCATCCGTTGCAAGGTCACCGGTCCCAGCAGGCCAGACTCCACGAGCGGATCGTCCTTCTTCCAAAGCCGCCAACTGGTGAACGTGTAGCGGCCAGTCGGACTGGGCTTGCCTTCAGCCAACCACGCCGGCCACGACTTGAGCGTCCCGTTGGGGTTACGGTCGCTGTCTTCGGGCAACTGCTCGTCGCCGATCATACGGTTGATCCAGAGATTGACGACCTTGATTTCCAGCGCATTGTTGCCCGGATTCAGCACGTCGGTCACATCCACACAGTAGGGTGGCTTCCAGAGAATGCCGAGATCGCGACCGTTGAGACGAACTTCGGCCATGATGCCGACCTTGCCAAGATCCAGAAGCACTCGGGCCCCTGGCTCGATGTTTTGCAGCGGGAACCTGGTGCGATAGACGGCCGTGCCGGAGTAGTAGCGAATCCCCGCGTGAGAATGCTTGCTCCAATCGGTCAGCTTCTCGAACTTCACCGGCTGCGTCGGGCCGCCCCACTTCGGGTCGAAAGCAACCTCCCACGGACTGCCGATGTCCTGCACGCGCCTGCTGCTCTCGGCGCTGCCAATGGTCCCAGCCCACCAATGAGCGCTCGGGATGGCCGGGCTTCCACGATCGACCGTCGGCCGCTGTGAGCTCTGCGCCTCCTTCCTGAACACCACGAACAGCGAGCCGCTCGGATCAAAGCGTAACGGCAGCGCCGTGCAGCCGTCGCTGGTCCTGTGCGCCGCTGCGTTCTCAATACAGCCGGTGTCCGGCCACCACAGTTCCGCCTGTTTGCCGCTCACGCGGAACGTGCAGTGTGCTTCCACATTCTTGGACTCCGGGTTGGCAACGAAGTAGACGTCGTCCTCGCCGATGCACTTATGGATGTAACGAATGTTGGCTGAAGCCTTGAAGTCTGGCGGCACGCCCATCTCCGCCAGCATGCGACTGGGAATGGCGATGTCTGCGATCGAATCCACGGCCGCGGGGATTTCCTCCACATCGCCCCAGGGCTTCATGCCCAACGGTCCAAGTTCCATGGCCGCCATCCAACCGTGGAGCGGCGCGGGGTCGGAGAGCCAGTTGTCCGGTGCAGTCTGGCCGCTTTGCCAGGTCGCATCGGTGCAGAGTGTTTCGGAACGGCCATCGCGATACTTGATCTCCAGCACACCGACCAAGCCTGCCGGATTGGGACTATCCGACACGTTCACCGCCGCCACGGCGATGAGATTCGCCCCGGGTCTGAGCAACGCGCGTACATCCATTGCCTGCGCGTGATGAAAATTCCCGCCTTCACCGGCGCGTTGGCCGTTGACCCAACACTCAAAGGCGTTGTCGGCAGCCATCGCGATCCGTGCTGTTGCGACCTCGCGCCCCACATTGACGACGCGACGAAAGAACCGCTTACCTGGCGGGGCGCTGCGTTCGGGACGGCCCTCCGGAAACCAAATCCACTTCGCCGCGTTCAACGAACTCACCTTCTCGTAATCGCCCAGCGGTCTCGGTTGAAACTCCTTCGGCCAAAAGACGCGACCTTTGCCCAGCGAATGAACGGCTGACGCTGCGGACGCCTGCCAATCACCCCAGATCTCCTTCGCCAGCGTCTGCACCTCTTTATCGCAGTGCGGGTAGTCCTGCAAGCTCGGCGACTTTTGCGGCGGCATGCCCATGACCGTGGCGCCGGCTTGAACAAGGTCGCGAATCTTCCTCAACAACCGCGGAGTCATGACTTCGACCTGCGGCAAGACGAGCATGCGGTAGCTCATGCCGCCGGGCAGCACCAGGCGGCCATCCGCCACCGACATCCGCGTGAGCACGACCTCGGGCGGGCAAAGGTCGAAATTGTAGCCGGGCCGGTCGTACCCGGATTTCACGGGCGATTTGGCGCGCTGCGGCGAGCTTTCGGGCGTGAGGAAACAGAGGTCGGCGACGAAGGCTCCCTGCTGGAGCATGAATTGGCACCGTGCCAGATACTCGTGCCAGGCGCGCGACATCTCCCACCACGTCTGTGTGCGCTCGTAGTGCAACCCCCACGGTCCCATGCTCATGCCCGGCGCACGGTCGGGGCTGGTCCACGGCTGCGCGGCATAGCGATGGAAGACAAAGCGGTTGACACCCTCGCAAAACGCCCAGTCGCCCAGGGCCTTGACGGCCGAGGGATGCCCCTGCCACTTTTCCAGGTTGGTCGCCGTGAACGCCTCCGCGCCGAGGATCCGGCGGCCGTAGACGTGCGCCGCCGACGCCATCTCGGTGCAACTGTAGGCATGAAAGCCTGCCCACCCGTCTCCGCCCCACGACCAGAACTCCGCCATCGGCTCATCAGCGCGGCCGGCATAGGTCAGATCATCACACGGCGGCGTGTCGTAAGCTTCGATCGAAAGCCGGATCCCCTCGCGATTCGCCAGCGTCCGGAAATGGTCGGCATAGTTTTCGCAGAGCAGGTCGCTTACCGTCATCCGCACGTCCCACAGGAAACGCTCGGACACCTCGATATTGTCGACCACGCGGCCGCTCATGACCGGCAGCCACGACAGCGGGTCGTAGCCGCGCAACCGCTGAAACTCCTCGCGAAACTTGGGCGTCCAGTTCTGTGAGCCGACTTCCCAGCTATCAATATGCGTCGAGACCAGGGTACGTTGTTCACCCACGAGGCCCTTGTTGTCGGCGATGAGCCTGCCCATCAGACTGTTGAATTGGACCTCCGCCGCCTCCTTGCTGAGCTTGTCGCACTCCAACCCGCGGCCCGCCTCGGGCGCGGGATGGTTGTCCTTACCCGTGGTCGTATGCCCCATGCGCAGGAGCGTCCAGTTACCTGCCGGAACGTCCCATGCAAGCCGCCCATCTGTGCCGAGCTTCGCTGTCAGATTCACGACCCGCTGCCGCGGCACCGCGACATCCGCGCTGGTCGCGGGGAACGCGGTGCGCAGCGGAATCTCCTCGCGCACCTCGGCCGCTTTGCCGCGGATGTGCGGAAGAACGTAACTCTTCGCCGGCGTGGGATAGGCAAGTAAGGCAATATCACGATAGAAATCCTTGTTCGCCTTGGGCTGTGGCAGCAGGGCGTCGAAGCGTTGCGCGCCGACAACGCTCGTCTCGGTCCAGACGATCTTCTGCATGGAAAGCTCGGGCGTGATCCACGGCCCGCCGCTGCCGCACCAGCCGGCGTCGTTGTTCATGTTGATCTTGATCCCCAGCCGCTGCGCCTCGCGGCAGGCATGTTGCAGAAGTCCTCGCCATCGTGTCCCGGCAAAATCCGCCGTGCCTTTCGGCGCGCCTTGATCCACCTCCATGTAGAGCACCCCGCCGATCCCCACGCGCGCCATGGCTTCGAAGTCGGCTGTGATGCCTTCTTGGGTGAGGCTCCCGTTCAGTACAAACCAGTAGACCCACGGCCGCGCCGCCGCCGGCGGTGAGCGGAAACCGCTCTCCAATTCGCCGGCCGGCCCCGCCAGTGCCGCGGCCGCGGCCAGCACGAAGCCAAGTGACAACACCACCCCAGCGACTTTCGGGCTTGTGCAGTTCATGCTTCTTCTCCTCTAAGATCCATAACCTACTCCGCCCCAGGCGGCCCCGCCAGACCCTTGCCGTGCATCGGCCAGTCGCTCCAGGCATGCCTATTGCGCCCCCGTCCGCCGCCGGCTATAATGACCCCGATCCCCGCGCAGGGCCGTTCTCAGGTCCGGTCCCGAAGGCGGGCGAAAACAGTCCCTCTTGCGCTCATTCGTTCACTCCCTGGGAGACGTGGCCCATCTTGTCGCCGAGGTCCGTTGTTGTGTTGTTTGCGATTCTGGCCTGCAGCTCATCGCAGGCCGCCCCGCCGCAGAAGTCACCGCAGAAGCAGCCTCGCACGCCGAAGTTCCACCTGATCGTGCCCGAGGACCCGTCGGGCGTCTACGGCTACAAGGACACGCCGATCCAGCCCTGGTCGGGCTACCACGTTCACGACCCGGACCGTCCCCTTCCCAAGCGTGTCGATCCAGGGCCGGCGCTGGCGCCAGCCGCCCCGCCCGCCGACGCGATCATCCTGTTCGACGGCAAGGATCTGGAGCAATGGAATCCGCTGCCTTGGACGGTGGAAGATGGTTGCCTGGTGGCCAGCAAGGGTTTGCTCACGACCAAGCAGGAGTTCGGCGATTGCCAACTACACCTGGAATGGATGGCTCCCGATCCGCCCGATCCCAATTGGGGAAACCGCGGCAATAATGGCGTGCAACTGCTCGGCCTGTTCGAAATCCAGATCTACGACTCGTACACGACGCAAATCTATCCCGACGGCCAGGCCGGTGCGATCTACTCGCAGACACCGCCTTTGGTCAATGCCTGCCGCAAACCGGGCGAGTGGCAGACGTATGACATCGTACTGGTAGCACCGGTGTTCGACGGTGAGCGACTGCTCCAGCCGGCGCGCGTGACCATGTTCCACAATGGACTTCTGGTGCATTTGAGCCAGGAAGTGTACGGTACTTCACCGCACGCCGGCCTGGCTCAATACCCCGCCGCTCCACGAACCAAGGGGCCGGTCGCCTTGATGGGGCACGGCTGTCCGGTCCGCTTCCGCAACATTTGGATCCGGCCGCTGGATCTGGCCAGGCCTCCCAAGCCGTTGTGAGCCACACACTGCGCTATTCCACTCCACACGAGCGGGCTAACAGCATGGCAACTCACATCTGCATCAGCGGCGCAATCTTCTGCAGCGGCATCACGCTGCTTGCCACGGCCTCGGCTGCAGAGAAGCCGATCCTGCACCGGTCAAGTCACCGACTGCACCATCGCCGACCGATCCGTTCGTCATCTCCACGGATTCGGTCGCCTACGATGAGCGCACCGGTCCCGGAACGTCCTACCCGAACATCGCCTTCGGCGCCGATGCCCAGGGAAAGTACAACGGGATGATCTACGTGGCTTACGACCACGGGCGAGGAAAACGCCCGCCGGAGTACACCAAGGAAATCACCATCGCCAAGATGTCCGAGAACCGCATCGTTGCCGGGGATCCTACCAGCATACGATACATCGTCTCCCAATAGCACTGCCATACCTTCTATTGATGCCGGCGCGGCCAATGATCGCAATTCCGTTCGGATTCCAGGTGTACGGGCTGGAATCCCGGACTTCCGCGGACGCGGAACGGTGATTGGCGACGCAGCCTTCGATAACGCGGAGGTTTACTGCGTGTGCATACGAACGACTCTGTTTGTCGTCCTTGCCGTAGGCGCGAACTTTGCACCCCGGCACCTCCAATCCGAGGAGCAGGGCGATTGCCCACGGTTGTGCTATTCGCGTCCCGCCGAGAAATGGACCGCGGCCTTGCCTCTGGGCAACGGACGCATGGGGGCCATGGTCTACGGTGGCGTGCCAGAGGAGACAATCGCCCTGAACGAACAAACGCTCTATGCAGGCGAACCCACCCCCTGCGGCCAGCCACCGATTCACGAACACCTGGCCACGGTCGAGGGACTCTTGCAGGCGGGGCGATATGCCGAGGCCGATCAAGTCGTGCGGCGGCGAATGACGGGACGGCTGCACCAGTCCTTCATGCTGTTGGGACATCTGCGATTGAAGTTCGACCATGACGCGTCCTTCACTGAGTACTGCCGCTCACTGGATCTTGCCAATGCGGTGGCACAGGTCAGCTATCGCGTCGCGACGCGCACGTATCGTCGCGAGTTGTTTCTTTCGGCGGTCGACGATTTGCTGGTAATTCGCCTGTCCTGCGATACGCCTGGAGCCGTTTCCTGCACCGCAGCCATCGATACGGCGCATCACTTTGCCGTTGCGAGCGCCAGCGACAAGCAGACCCTCTCCGTGCGGGCCAAGGCCCCGCTCTACGCCGCAAAACGCGATGTCGCCACAATTCGCAAGCTCGATGATACGGCGAAGTACCCCGAACTATTCGATAGCCGCGGCAGACTTCGCAGCGACATCGTGCGCGCTACCGATCGCGTGTTCTATGCCTCGCAGCCCACGGGGCCGGGGATGTCCTTCGAAACGCGCATCAGGGCACTGGCTGAGGGCGGCGAGACCATCGTCACCGATGGCCTTCTGAAGGTTACGAATGCCGACGCAGTGACGCTGCTGGTGGCCGCCAAGACCAGCTTCAGCGGATTCCAGAAGTCTCCCAGCCGCGAGGGTCGCGACCCCGGAGCCGACTGCGCGCGGGTTCTGTCAGCGGTCACCCAGCCTTACCAGCGACTCCGCCAGGCACATGTTGCAGACCACAGAAGCCTTTTCGATCGCGTGCAGATCGATCTCGGCTTATCCTCCGACGGCGACTTGCCTGCCGATCGGCGACTCGCTGCCTACGCGCGGCGCGCCGATCCGAGCAGCGAGGCCCTGATGTTCCAGTACGGTCGCTACCTCTTGACGGCCTCCAGTCGCCCCGGGGGTTGGCCGGCGAACTTGCAGGGATTGTGGAGCGAAGACGTGGTGACGCCGTGGTGTGGGGCGTTCCACCTCGACGTCAACCTGGCCATGAACTACTGGCCGGCGCAGGTGGCAAATCTCAGCGAGTGCGCAGAACCGTTGGTCGACTATATCGAGCGATTGGCAGCCAATGGACAGATCACCGCCGAGCGGAGCTACCGCTGCCGGGGTTGGGTCGCTCACATTGCCACCAGCATCTGGTGCAACACCGATCCTCTGGATTCCACACCCATGGCTGTCTGGAACATGGGGGGCGTGTGGCTCTGTCGCCTGTTATGGGACCACTATGCCTTCAGCCGCGATCGCACCTTCCTCAGGATGCGCGCCTATCCTCTGCTCAAAGGCGCCAGCCAGTTTTGCCTCGACTGGCTCAAGCAAGACGCGCAGGGCCGCCTGATCACTCCTTTGTCGCTCTCGCCCGAGAACCGTTTCCGGACCGCCGACGGCCAGACCGCGGCTGTGAGCATCGCCAGCACCATGGACATGGCGCTCATCCGCGAGCTGCTGCGCAACACGGCGCACGCCGCACAGGTGCTGGACTGCGATCGCTCGTTTTGCGACGCGCTTTTGTCGGCTCTGAAACGGCTCCACCCGTATCAGGTCGGGCATCTCGGCCAGTTGCAGGAGTGGGCCCAGGACTGGGATCGGCCGGGCGACGAACATCGTCACCTGTCGCACCTGTGGGGCGTGTTTCCGGGAACGCAAATTGATCCTCTCCGCACGCCCGAGCTTGCCGCCGCTGCGGCCCGATCTCTTGAACTCCGCGGCGAAGGCGACCTGGAATTCAGTCGCGCATGGCGGATTGGACTCTGGGCGCGATTGGGTTGTG
This sequence comes from uncultured Planctomycetales bacterium, assembly GCA_937889015.1. Taxonomy (GTDB): domain Bacteria; phylum Planctomycetota; class Planctomycetia; order Pirellulales; family Thermoguttaceae; genus CALARR01. The sequence continues at coordinate 31,592 of CALARR010000377.1, forward strand.
CGGATCGAGCCCATCAAAACGTCTCGGCTTTGCTCCGCCACAACACCAACCTGAATTTCACCACGCGTTGCTATCCCAAGCAGGATCAGCCGTTTGAGATCGACGGAAATCTTGGACTCACCGCTGGCATCGCGGCGATGCTCCTTCAGAGCCGGCTTTGCCTTGACGACGCAGAAGAGGTTGCTGAATTGCACCTGCTTCCCGCCCTGCCCGACATCTGGCCGAACGGCAGCATCCGGGGACTGCGCGCTGCTGGCGGACTGGTCGTCAACCTGCAGTGGCGCGACGGACGGCTCGGACAGGCGACGATTCACAGCCGCGTGGACGGAACCTGCCGTGTGCGCTATGCTGCTCCGCTGCAGGCATCCAGCGGAGGCCGTAGCATCATGGCCCGGGCGAATGATGTACCATGGCGGCTGAAACGCGACGAAACCTACACATTGACACCGTAAGGTGCACCGACAATGGCTGCTGCAAAATCTGCCTGGCTTTGCCTCGAACGATTCCTGGTGATGGTTCTCGGATGGGCGGCAGCGTGTGCGCTAGCCGAGCAGCAGCCCATCCGTCCCGTGCGCCCCAATATCCTGATCATCATGGCCGACGACATGGGTTTCGCGGATCTGGGCTGTTACGGCGGAGAAATCCTCACACCCAACCTCGACCGACTGGCCGCGCACGGGCTGCGATTCACGCAGTTCTACAACACCTCGCGTTGTGCCCCGACGCGAGCTTCGCTGCTGACGGGCCTGTACGCACATCAAGCAGGCATCGGTTGCGACACCAACGATCTGGGCAAGCCCGGCTACCGTGGCTGGCTGGGAGAGAACTGCCGCACAATTGCCGAGTGCCTGCGCGAGGCGGGCTATCGCACTTTCATCACCGGCAAATGGCATGTCGGCATCGAGCGCGCCCATTGGCCGCTGCAACGAGGGTTCGACTGCTTCTATGGCAGCGAACACGGTGGCGGCCACCAGTTCCGCATGCTGCCTCGCAGGCACCTCATTCTGGACGAGGAAGTCATCAGCCCCGAACCGGGTTGGTTCAGCACCACGGCCTTCACCGATTACGCTGTTCGCTTTATCGAGGAGTGTGCTGACCGAAAGCAACCGTTCTTCGGCTATGTGGCCTACTTCGCCCCACACTATCCGCTGCAAGCACTCTCGGCGGACATCGATCGTTATGTCGGCCGCTACCGTCAGGGGTGGAAAGCAGTTCGCGAGGCACGGTACCGTCGACAATTGGAGTTGGGGCTCATCCGCAAGGACTGGGCCCTGAGTCCATCCGACCCCAGCGTTCCAGACTGGGCCGGCGTCGAGAATTCCACAGAAATGGACCTGCGTATGGCCGTCTATGCGGCCATGGTCGACGAGATCGATCAGGGCGTGGGACGGCTTGTTCAGACCCTCGACCGGCGGCAGATGCTGGACAATACCTTGTTGATCTTCCTTTCCGACAATGGCGCCTGTCCGACCGGCGGGCCGCTAGGGACAGCCGGCATGGGCCGCGGCAATCCACGCGCAAAGACCGGCACCTCCGACTCCTATGTCGCCTACGGCGAGGCTTGGGCCAACGTGAGCAACACCCCCTTTCGCCGCTATAAGGCCGAAGTCTACGAAGGCGGAATCGCCGCCCCGCTGATCGTCCACTGGCCGGCGGTGATCCAGGACGGCGGCGCCCTGCGGCACCAGGTGGGCCACGTGATCGATCTGCTTCCCACCTGCCTGCATGCCGCCGGATGTGAACATCCGGCAGCGCGCGGCGGCTCCTCCGCGCTCGCCCCCGAGGGCTTGAGTCTGCTCCCCGCCTTCCAGGATCGGCCCCTGCAGCGCGGACCGCTCTTCTGGGAACACCTGGGCCGGCGCGCCGTTCGGGAAGGCCGATGGAAACTCGTCGCGCCGCGCGGCGCGCCGTGGGAGTTGTACGACTTGGAGGCGGATCGAACCGAGTTGCATGATTTGGCCGCACAGCATCCAGTCCTTGTGCGGCGACTGGCTGCCGCCTACGCCGATTGGGCGATCCGGTGCCACGTCGAACCTTGAATACCCTCAGCTCTTTGCCCTTTGCCCCTGTGGGCCACTGTGCCGCTAACCAATTGCGCCGCTCCTCTGCATCCCATCTTGACATCGAAACCAAGGCCGCTATATTGAGGGGGCAATCAAACGCCAACCGGGGGTGATGTCATGAAGATCCTTTTCGTCGCCTCGAATCCGGATCGCGAGCTGACCCTCGACCTGGAACGGCAGATTAGCCAGATCCAGCAGCGATTGGCGTTGATCTTTCCGGCCCTGGCGCCCATCGAGTTCCGTTCGTTGCCGGACGCGGTTCCCGACCAATTGCTCGAGGAGTTGCAGAGCCATCCCCCCGACGTCTTGCACCTTTCCGCCCAGATGGCGAAGGACCCGGCGGTTGTCAATGAGGGCGGAGAGCGTTTGTGGATCTCGGACGACGGCCTGGAGAGTCTGCTTCGCGCCCTGCCAGTGCGCCCGCGATTGGTGTACGTCAATGCCTGTCGCTCGGCCGAGACGGCCTCGGTCCTCACCAAGAACGCGGCGGTGGAGTTCGCCATCGGTGCATCGATTCCGTTGCTGAATCGTCATGCGATCATGTGCGTGGCCGCGTTGTATGACTGGATGGCGCGCGGTCACTCGATCCAGGCGGCGTTTGAAGCGGGCCGGGCCGTGCTCGACGTCCTTGCCGGCCAGCCGGACACCCTCTCGCTCTACGGCCGCCCCGGCGCCGATCCGCATCGGGCCCATATCCGTGCCCTGCCGCGGATCATCGCGCGCGTGCCGCGTTGGCAGACCGGGCCGCACACCGGCCAGCTTCAGCTCGAGCGCAAGAGCGACGGCTATTATCACCTTGAGTACGGTCTGCTCAATTGCCCTTCCGACACGATGCAGGCCGTGTTCTTCGTCAGCGACTCGTCGTTCCTGCCCGACGACGAGGACGACACGCCGGTCGAAACGGCGCTCTGTACCTTGGTGCGCGCACACCCTTGGCCGCGCGCCGTGTGGCTGGAGGGTCAATGGGAATCCAGCGCCGACTACTACGTGTACGCCACGGCGATCCGCGCCAATGGCGAGGCCTTCACGATCCGCAGCACCCCCTCAGAAGCCTTGAGCGTCGGCGTGGAGAAGGAAGTTCACGGCCAGCTCAAGCCGCCCGAGCGCGAGCGATTTGCCAAGATTGTCGACGAACTCCGCGGCGTCGTCCGGTGAGCGTGTGAGTGCCGCTGGACATGCCTTCCATGCGGAGCGACCGTCAAAGCCCGCAGGCCCGTCCCCCATTCTCTGTCCGGGCCTTCTGCCTGGCCCCTGCCACCAGCCCCCAGGCTGCGCAGGCATAACCTATGCTTCCTGTGAGTCGTCGCGCCTCGGGCGTCCAAGGGGATGGTCGTATCCTCGTTGGGAGAGAATCGGGCAGTCTCCAAGAGATCGTTTCAAGCGAGAGAGAAATCATGACTATCGTACGCAGCCTTTTCGTAGCAATCGTGGCCGTAGGTTTGGTTGTGACGCTTGGCAGGGCGTCGTTCGGCCGCGGCGGGGGTCACGGCGGGGGGCATGAAGGACACGCATCCCATGGAAAGTCCGAGCACAAGCCCGCTCACGAAGGACATCACGAGGAGCACCACGGCGAGCACCATGATGAGCACCACGACGGACATCACGAAGAGCACCACGACGCCCATCCTGGCGAGCATCGCGACGAGCATCACGATGACCACCACGACTGGCGCCGCGACGACCACCACGCCGATCACCGCGACTGGCACCACGACGAGCACTATTCGATCAACCACAGGGACTGGTACCGGCACGAGTGGTGGCATCATCAGCTATCGTGGCACAATCGTCCCTGGCGCTACTGGTGGCATCACCCGACAGTGAATGAGATTGCTGCATGGTCGGCCGGATGGAATCTTGCGGATCCGATCTATTACGACTACGGCCCGGACGGTAACGTCGTGTATCGTGACAATCAGGTCTACGTGAACGACAGTCCCGTCGGCACGGCCGCCGCGTATGCGCAATCGGCGATCACCTTGGCCGCGGCAGGCGTGGCGACGGAAACGTCGACCGACCAGGCTGACGAATGGTTGCCGCTGGGGACGTTCGCCGTATTGCAGGCCAACGGCGACAGCCAGCCTTCGCAGACGCTGCAGTTGGCCATGAACAAGAACGGAACCGTCTCCGGTGTGCTCTTCGATCTGGTGAAGGACACATCGACGCCGATTCACGGTTCGCTCGAACGCGCGACGCAACGCGTGGCCTTCGATTTGGGCGCCAAGTCGGGCCTGGTGGCCGAGACAGGCTTCTACAACCTGACGAAGGACCAGGTCACGTTGCTCGTCCACAAGGGAAAGGAGCAACCGCTGACCTACACGCTCGTCCGCTTCCAATCGCCGCCGGCCAGCGACGAGGCGAAGGACGTCACGCCGTTGACGGAGTGATTCGCTGGGGCACCGTCGGTTGCCGGCGGCCTGGCCGGAGTCGCGCTGGATCGGTGTCCACCATCGCACGGTCACCGCGGGATCTTCCGCCGCCACCGTGATTCGCAGCCGCCGCGCGCTGATCGCCAAAACGCGCCTCGCCACGCCGAACACTCTCGCGCGTGTCGAAAAGGCGGTGGATGGTTCTCCGCGCCACCCATTGATCCACCTCGACGCACAAGACACAGACCGCAGCGGGCCAATTCCATATTCTGTTCGAGTTTGAAGTGGCCATGTGAGCTGACGGAAATTGTCTTGACACCCGATCGTTGACCGCTACATTGAGGACAGTAAGGCGCGTCCGGTGTCCCCGGCACGGACCTCTGCGGCGACGGCCGGACCGCTGACCCGGTCGACCCGCCGCCAACTGGCCCATCGATCTCTCCCCCGCCGCGCGGTGGCCAGTTCGGGTCCCGACAGACAAACTGGGGATGCCAGCCGAGTTCTATCCATGATCAACGTGGATCAGCCGGAGGTCCAACGGCAACTCTCTGTGGAGGCGGCTCATGATCCTCGGAATCCCCAAGGAAATTCTGGACAACGAACTGCGTGTCGCAGCCCTGCCCGAGACTGTGACCGAGCTGGTCAAGATGGGCTTTGAGGTCCTGGTTCAGGCTTCGGCCGGTGAAGGCGCGCTGCAGCCCGACGCCGAATATGAGCGCGCGGGCGCGGAGATCGTCGGCGATGCCGAGTCCCTGTTTGCGCGCTCCGATGTCATCCTGAAGGTCAAACAGCCGCAACTCAACAAGCAGACTGGCAAACACGAGGTCGAGATGATGCGCCCGGGCGCAGTGCTCGTCTCGTTTCTGCATCCGGCCGCGCCACCGAATCACGATATGGTCAAACTGCTCGCCGCGCGCGGCATCACAGCCCTGACCATGGACGATATTCCGCGGATTTCCCGGGCGCAGACCATGGATGCCTTGACCTCCATGAGCACGGTCACGGGCTATAAGTCGGTGCTCATCGCGGCCAACCGCTTCCCGAAATTCGTGCCCCTGATCGGCACCGCCATCGGCACGCTCAAGGCGGCTAAGTTCTTGATTATTGGGATCGGCGTCGTGGGCCTGCAGGCCATCGCCGCCGCCAAACGGCTGGGCGGCTCGATCAAGGCCGTGGACATCAAGGAGGATGCCTGCAAGGCTGCCGACAGCCTGGGCGCCAAGGTGGCCGGCTTCCCGGTGCCCCCGGAAGTGGCCGTGGGCGAAGGTGGCTATGCGCGCGCCCTGCCCGCGGACTGGATCAGCAAGGAGCGTGAAGCCCTTGCGCCGCTGGTGCAGGAGGCCGACATCGTGATCCTCAGCGCGCTTGTGCCGGGCGAGGTCGCGCCCGTGCTGATCACCGAGGAGATGGTCCGCAAGATGAAGCCGGGCTCAGTGATCGTGGACGTCTCTATCGACCAGGGCGGCAATTGCGCATTGAGCGTGCCCGGCGGCGAGACCGTCCAGTACGGCGTGCATCTGGTGGGCCTGTGGAACATCCCCGGCTCCATGCCCGTTCATGCCAGTTGGCTGTATGCCCACAACGTGTTGCACTACGTGGCGAACCTGTTCAAGGAGAACCTTGGCAAACTGGACCTGGACGACGAGATCGTGCGGCACTCGCTGGTCACGCACCAGGGGAAGATCGTGCATGCGGGCACGCTCAAGGCCATGGGCCAACGTTAGCGTGTACTGCCGCAACGTGCTGCATCTTTGCGATCTTCTAACCTTGTCGATTGGAGGCGGGCCATGGCGGACCTCGTGTTGATGGCGTCGGTCTTCGTCGTCTCATTCGTCGTCGGCTATCTGCTGATTTCACGGGTTCCCCCGCGGCTGCACACGCCGCTGATGTCGATGACCAACGCCGTTTCCGCGGTCACGATCCTGGGAGCCATACTGCTGTTTGCCGTCGAGACGACCGCGTGTCAGAAGGTGCTCGGCGCCCTGGCGATCGCCTTGGCCGCCTTCAACGTCGTGGGCGGATTCGCAATCACCGACCGCATGTTACGGATGTTCCATCGGCACCATGAATGATCCCTGGCATCTTCTCATCGATCTGGCAATCATCTTGATCCTGCTGCTGGGGATCTGGCGCTTCACCACGCCCCAGACCGCGCGCAGCGGCAACTTCACCGCCGCCTTCGCCCTGTTGTGCGCATTGGGCGTCGTGTTCTATGGAAACTCGATCCACGCGCCGGCCACGGTGCTCCTGGCCCTCTTGGCCGGCAGTGCGCTGGGCAGCCTCGTAGCCGTGCGCGTCAACATGATCCAGATCCCGGCCATGGTCGCCTTTCAGCATGGGGCGGGCGGCATCGCTGCCTTTCTCACCTCCTTCGTCGAACTGGCGCGCGACAGCGGCAACCTTGCGCCGGTTGGGCAGTTGTCCGGCGTCCTGGGGATCGTGATCGGCGCCGCCACGTTCAGCGGCAGCATGGTGGCCAGCGCGAAACTAGCCGGCGTGACGCGTCAAACCCCGCTTATCCTGCCGTGGCACAACTGGATTTTGGGCGCGACGCTGGTCGGCATCTGCGCTCTCGGGCTGCTGGCCGGCTTTGCCTCCGGACCCGCCGTGCTCTACGGCGCACTGGGTTTGATCCTGCTGGCGAGCGTTCTGGGCGTCGTGTTCGCCATCCGCATCGGCGGGGCCGACATGCCCGTGCTGATCTCCTTTCTCAATGCCACGGCCGGTTTGGCGGCCTCGTTCTGCGGAATCATCATTGAAAACCGTCTGCTCATTGCCTGCGGTGCCACCGTGGCCGCGTCGGGCTCGATCCTTACCCATATCATGTGCCAGGCGATGAACCGGAACCTGTTCAGGGTGCTGGTCGCCGCCGATTTGCGGCCGGCAACTGCCGCCGTGCAGGTCCATGAAAGCTCCGCTCCGCCCCAAGTTCGAGCCGCTGCCCCCGAAGCCGGCCCGCCCGCCGGATCAACGCCCATCGAGCGCGCTGTCCAAGCCGTGCGCAGCGCGCAGACCGTGATCGTCATTCCCGGATATGGCATGGCCTTGGCCCATGCCCAGTTCGAGGTCGCCAAATTGGCCGATCGGGTCAAGCAGTTGGGCAAGGAGCTCCGCTTTGCGATCCACCCGATCGCCGGACGCATGCCCGGCCACATGCACGTTCTGTTGGCCGAGGCCGAGGTGGACTCCGACCTGCTCTTCGATCTGCGCGAGATCAACGCGGACTTCCCGCGGACCGATCTGGTGCTGATCGTGGGCGCGTGCGACGTGGTGAATCCCGCGGCCATCCACGTCCAGGGTACGCCCATCTCCGGTATGCCGATCCTGGCCGCGCATGAAGCCCGGCAGGTCCTGGTCTTCAACATGGATGAGAAGCCGGGCTACTCGGGCGTTGCCAATCCACTCTACGCCGATCCCAAGACGATCCTCGTGCTCGGCGACGCCAAGGCCACGCTCGGCCAACTGCTGCAAGTCCTGGCCTGAGGATTGCGACGGCGGCCGTCAGGCCGCTGCGGCTCGATGGCCGCGCACGCGTTTGCGCGCCATGGCTCGTTGCTGCTTCTCCACGGCCGTATGCAGATAGTCAATGTAGCGCTCGATCGAATGGTCTGAGAAATGATCGATGCTGAATCGCCGCAGGCCACGGAGGAATCCACGCAGCCGGTCCCACGCGCGCCGCCACCCCTCGACCATGCGCACGCGTCCCTTGTAGTCGATATACATCTCCTGCCCGCAGTGGCGATAGCCCCACCATGTCGGCGGCACGCGCGTCACGATGTCGTTGTTGTTCACCCAGCGAAAGTGGACCACCGGGCACGAGTCCAGATAGGTCCGATCCCCGACGCGCGGACTGCCATAGGTGAAAAGCCCCTCGGGGTTGGACGAGATCTTGGAGACTTTACACCGTCGCGCACAGATCGTTGCCATGGCGCCCCCCAACGAATGCCCGGCAAACCATAGGGGCAACCGGTTGTCGGCCAAAGCCTCCTCGATCATCGGCCAGAGATCGTCCACCTCGCGTTTGAATCCGCTGTGCACGCGTCCCATGGTCTCGGCCAGCACGGTGACGGCGTTGGCGTCCGCCTTCACGTCGTTCCATTCGGTCGGCTCCGTGCCCCGGCAGACCACCACGCAGTCCTGCTGATTGCGGAACCGATAGGCCTCGGCCCCGTCGCGCTCAAAATACAGCGACTCGAGAAAGCCGATCTTCTGCACACAGGTCAGCGCGAGCCCGGGCGGCATATAGGCAATTTGTGAAAGCTCGGCAAACAACAGTGACTGCTGCAATCGCGTCAATTCCGCGATCGGGCCCGTCAGCCGCGAAAAGAGGTCGATTCCGCGGAGCCATTTCCGCTGCAGCGCTAGGTCACTCCTGCTCATTGGGCTTCCCTGCACAATTCGGGAAAACAGGGCGAACGGGGTCAAGCACGCTGGACCGGTCCACCTCCGCGGTTGGACTTACGCACGCCGCGGACCATTCCACCCTTTGTCAACTATATCGGGTGGAAAGATATGCGCCTGCAGTTGTCGGAGCAAGATCAACCGGCGTGCTGACCGCTTCCATTCGCCCCATTTCTCGGGGTCTGGGCACATGACCAAGGCCCTCCGAGGCCATCGCACGTCGCCCCCCACGTCATCGCTCGGCCGATCTGGCACGCCAGCTTGGGGTAGGAACTTGTTGGTGGGGGCCGGCGAGGTCAACCTGCCAAAGCTGCAACTTGCCATCGATGCCTGCCCTGGCCGCTGGCTGGACTGCGAGGGCCACAAGTTGCAGTTCCATATCCTCACCTTCCTCGGCGAGACCTGGTGCAAGGGGGACCGCCCCAAACTGCCCGATGAACAGATCATTGCGTACACCCGGCAGATGATCGCCAAGGGCGGGGTAATGACCTTCGACGTGCCGATCCAGAAGAACGGCTTGATTCCGCAGCCCTTTGTGGATCAACTTCGCGCCGTCGGTCGGTCTGTGGCGAAGTAGCCGCGATTTCATCGTCCTGCATCAGATCGACATTGGCTCGGCCAACGACTATCATGAACGCCGTGCGTTGATCACATCCCTTGTTTTCAGGATCGCCACCATGAAGATGCGGATCTTCTGTCTAGGACTAATCTCGAGCCTCGGATACGCGGCACTCGGCGTGGCGGGCCCAGCGCACACGACTCTCAACGTCTGGCCGGGCGCCGCCCCAGGCGGAGCCGGCAGCGTCGCTGAAGAGAAATACATGCCCCCCAAGGAAGAGGCGCGGCCTGTCAAACGTCTGACCAACGTCACCCAGCCGACGATCACGGTCTATGCGCCCGAGGCAGCCAAAGCCACCGACACGGCCGTGGTCATCTGCCCGGGCGGCGGCTACAACATCCTGGCCATGGACCTGGAAGGTGAGGAGGTTGCGGCGTGGTTGAACTCGATCGGTGTGACCGGCATCCTGCTGAAGTATCGCGTACCGCGCCCCGAAGGCGCCCCTAAGGATGTGCCGCCGGTGCAGCCCTTGATGGACGCCCAGCGCGCGATGAGCCTGGTCCGCTCGCACGCCAGCCAGTGGAAGATCGCCGCCGATCGAATCGGCATCCTCGGTTTCTCGGCAGGCGGCCATCTCTCGGCGGCAACAGCCACCAACGGCCAGCAGCGGCAGTACCAGCCCGTGGACCACGTGGACAAGGTCTCCTGCCGGCCGGACTTCGCCATCCTCCTCTATCCCGCCTACCTGCTGAAGAAGGACGGCAGTTTCGCCCCGGAGATCCGGCCCGACGCGCAAACACCCCCCTGCTTCTTCGTGCACTGCGGCGACGACCGTATCAGCTCGGAGAATAGCGCCACGATGTACCTGGCTCTGAAGCGCGCCGGCGTGGCGGCTGAACTGCACATCTTCGCCTCGGGCGGCCACGGCTTCGGCCTGCGTCCCAGTGCCAAGCCGGCCTCGACATGGCCGCAGCGTTGCGAAGAGTGGATGCGCGATGCCGGGCTGCTCAAGGCTCGCGCCGGCC